>DATBUS010000144.1:0-10141 GCA_036515815.1 Luteimonas sp. | reverse complement strand
TGGCGCGGCCAGCGCGCGCGCGGTGTCATGGGCGCGGCGCAGCGGCGAGCCCACCACCCGGCCCCAGTCGATCCCGGCGTGGCGACGGCAGGCACGCTCCGCCGCCCCGGGCGCGAGCGGCGGATCACTACGGCCATCCATGTGCCCCCGCCGACCGGTGTCGGCATGGCGCACCAGGTCGATGATCACGCGCCGGCCGCCTCAGCCACCGCGGCCTCGTCGAAGGTCGCCATGCCGTTGTGCAGCGCGCAGGCCAGGCGCACCAGCGGCAGCGCGACCGCGGCGCCGGAGCCTTCGCCCAGGCGCAGGTCGAGCTGCAGCAGCGGCGTCGCGTCCAGCGCCTCCAGCAGCAGCCGGTGCCCGCGCTCGGCCGAACAGTGCGAAAACAGCAGCCAGTCGCGCACGCCGGGATCCAGCCGCACCGCGACCAGGGCCGCGGCGGACACGATGAATCCGTCCACCAGAACCGGCACGCCGCGCTGCGCGGCCGCCACCATCGCGCCGGCCATTGCCGCGATCTCCAGGCCGCCGACGCGGCGCAGGGCCTCGAGCCCCGGCGAGGCGGCGCTGGCGATCGCGCCGCCATGCAGCGCGAGCGTCCGCTCCACCACCGCCTGCTTCCGCGCGATGCGCGCGGCATCGAGCCCGGTGCCGGCGCCAACCAGCGCTTCAGGCGGAAGCGCCGCCAGCACGCAGGCCAGGGCGCTGGCGGCCGTGGTGTTGCCGATGCCCATCTCGCCCAGCAGCAGGAGGTCGGCACCGGTGGCGGCCTCTTCGACCGCGCGTCGCCCGGCCGCGAGTGCATGCGCGACTTCGGCCGGCGACATCGCCGCCTCAACGCTCATGTCGCGCGTGCCGCGACAGGGCTTGTCGACGGTGGCGCCGGGCAGGGCCTCCGCTGCCAGCGTGCCGACGTCGCGCAGGTGCAGCGGCAGCCCCAGCTCGCGCGCCAGCACCGCGATCGCGGCGCCGCCGGCGGCGAAGTTCGCCAGCATCTGCACCGTCACCGCCGCCGGGTAGGCGGACACGCCCTGCGCGACCACGCCGTGGTCGCCCGCGAACAGCAGCACCGGCGCCCGGTCGGCGCGCGGCCGTTCGCACGCCTGCAGGCCCGCGAGCGTGATGGCGACGCCTTCCAGCCGACCCAGCGCGCCCGCGGGCTTGGTCAGCCGCGCCTGGCGGGCCTCCGCGGCCACCGCGTGCCGTGCCGACGGCTGCCTGCAGCCAAGGGTCCACCAGGTCTCGTCCGTCATCGCGCGCCGTCACCGTCGAAAGGGGGCCGCATTCTATCGGCCCGGCGCCTGCGGCCCTCGCCCGGTTCCGACCGTGCGCGCCGATGGCGTAGACTGCGCGCACTTTCTGGTGACCCGATGGGATTCCCCCAAGGGTTGAAACGGGAAGCCGGTGACCTCCGCCCAGCATCCCGGGCGGAAGCATTCCGGCGCTGCCCCCGCAACGGTAAGCATGGACAACCCTGGCAGACCGCCACTGTGCATCGCACGGGAAGGCGCCAGGGCCGGGCATCACGGTCGTATCGACCGCACGCCCATCCAGCAAGCCCGGAGACCGGCCCGGAAGACGACTGGTTGCGACGCGGAGGGCGTGGCGGCGGTAGCGCGTCGTGTCCGCACGCCGATCTCCGTCGTTCCCCCTGCACGCAGCCTCCCTGACGCCCCCCGTCGCGCGGGCGTGCGCGATGCATGGAGACACCGATGAAACCGCAACACCAGCTTCTTTCCCTCGCCGTGGCGCTTGCGCTGTCCCCGGCCGCGATGGCGGCCGGCGCGATCCAGGCGGCCGATCTCGACACTGTCGTGGTGACCGCCACCCGCACCGCGATCAACGCCGAGGACAGCAACGTCCCGGTGCAGGTGATCGACCGCGCCGCCATCGAGCGCAGCCAGGCGAGCTCGCTCGTCGACCTGCTGCGCGGGCGCGCCGGCTTCAACCTGGCCAACCAGGGCGGCCCGGGCAAGCTGTCGTCGGTGTTCCTGCGCGGCACCGAATCCGACCACGTGCTGGTGCTGGTGGACGGCGTGCGCATCGGCTCGGCCACTTCGGGCATGGCCGCGTTCCAGGACCTGCCGCTGGACCAGATCGAGCGCATCGAGATCGTGCGCGGGCCGCGCTCGAGCCTGTACGGCTCGGAGGCCATCGGCGGCGTGATCCAGATCTTCACCCGCCGCGCCATCGCGGGTGAAGGCCTGCGCTCCAACTTCAGCGTCGGCCTTGGCAGCAACCGCCTCCGCCAGGCCAGCGCGGGCATCGGTGCCCGTGGCGAGCGCGGCTGGTTCCAGGCGCAGGGTGCGTGGCAGCGCACGGATGGAATCAATGCCTGCCGCGGCACCGCAGCGGGCTGGGGCGCGGGCTGTTTCGCCGACGAGCCCGACCGCGACGGCTATCGCAACACCTCGGTCAGCGTGCGCGGCGGCAGCCGGCTCGGCGACACCGTCGAGCTGGAAGGCCATGCGCTGGTGGCCGATGCCTTCAACGAGTACGACGGCAGCATCTTCGGTGGCAACGAGGCCGACACGCGGCAGCAGGTGTTCGGCGCCCGCCTGGGCTGGCGCCCGAACGAGGGCACCGGGGTCGACATCCGCATCGGCCGCGCCGACGACAACTCCGACAACCATTTCTTCGACCACGCGACCGGGACCCGCACCTTCGCCAGCACCTTCGACACCCGCCGCGACACCGCCTCGGTGCAGGGCGACTTCGCGCTTGGCGAGGAGCAGGTGCTCAGCGCCGGCGTCGACTGGATGCGCGACAAGGTCACCAGCAGCACGGAGTTCACCGTGCGCGACCGCGACAACACCGGCCTGTTCCTGGCGTACCAGGGCGGGTTCGGCGCGCACAGCCTCGAAGCCAGCCTGCGCCATGACGACAACGAGCAGTTCGGCGGCCATTCCACCGGCAGCCTCGGCTACGGCTTCGCTTTCGGCGATGGCTACCGCTTCACCGCCAGTGCCGGTACCGGCTTCAAGGTGCCCACTTTCAACGACCTCTACTACCCGGGCGGCTGGGGCAATCCGGACCTCGAGCCGGAAGAATCGGAAACCCTCAACCTCGGCATCGCGCGCTTCGGCGACGGCTGGAACTGGACCTTCAACGCGTTCCAGACCGACGTCGAGGCGCTGATCGGATACGACGTCGACTTCGCGCTGGTGAACGTGGACGAGGCGCGCATCCGCGGTGCCGAGCTGACCGGCTTCATCTCGCTGGCCGGCTGGGACGTCAACGCCGAGATCAGCCACATCGACCCGCGCAACCGCAGCGCCGGCAGCAACCACGACCACTGGCTGCCGCGGCGCTCGCGCAACACCGCGCGCGTGGACGTGGACCGCGCCTTCGGTGCGTTCCGCGTGGGAGCAAGCGCGTTCGGCAGCGGCGCACGCTACGACGACGCCGCCAACCTCATGCGCCTGCCCGGCTACGGCACGCTGGACCTGCGCGTGGAGTACGCGATCAACGCCGACTGGACGCTGCAGGCACGCGCAAGCAACGTGTTCGACCGCGAATACGAGACCATCGCCTGGTACAACCAGCCCGGCCGCGAATACGGCCTGACGCTGCGCTACCAGCCGGCGAGGTAGCCGCCGGGCCGGCAGGAGCCCCGCGGGCTCCCGCCGGCCCACGGGGCTAC
Organism: Luteimonas sp.; assembly: GCA_036515815.1. Taxonomy (GTDB): domain Bacteria; phylum Pseudomonadota; class Gammaproteobacteria; order Xanthomonadales; family Xanthomonadaceae; genus Luteimonas. The sequence goes on along the minus strand of DATBUS010000144.1, from coordinate 6,498 downwards.
CGGCGCAGCGACGGCAGCCCTTCCAGGCTGTCCATCACCGCCACCGCGCCCGCGCGCTCCAGGTCGAAATCGCGCGGGTAGCCGTGGCGCAGCAGCACCAGGTCCATGCCGGCCGCCTTCGCGGCGCCGGCATCGGCCTCGGAGTCGCCGACCATCAGCGTGTCCGACGGCGCCACGCGGTGCAGCGCCGCCAGGTGCAGCAGCGGCAAGGCATGCGGCTTGCGCTCGGGCAGCGTGTCGCCGCCGACGACATGGGTGAAATGGCGATCGATGCCCATGGCCCGCGCCAGCACGCGCGCCATGCGCTCGGGCTTGTTGGTCGCCATCGACATCGCGACGCCGGCCGCGGCCAGCGCGTCGAGCACTTCGACCGTGCCGGGATACAGGCGCGCGTTGAGCAGCAGGCAGTCCTCGTAATGGACCATCAGCCGCGGCATCACCTCGTCCACGCGCGCGCTGCTACCGGCGTGGCGCAGCGCGCTGTCGAGCAGCACGTGCGTGCCCAGCCCGATCCATGCCCGCACCGTGGCCTCGTCCTCGCGCGCGTGGCCGAACTCCTCCAGGGTGCGGTTGACCGCCTCGGCGATGTCGGCGGCGCTGTCGACCAGGGTGCCGTCGAGGTCGAACAGCACGAGCTTCCAGGGATACATCGAACTCTCCATGCCGGACGGGGGTGCCGGCAGCGCGGCAAGCGTACAACGCGTCAGGGATGCTCCCGGTGCTCCTCCGGCGCAGTCGGCCCGGGCTCCAGCGCCGCGTCCGGCTCGAACAGCGTGGGTTGCACGAGCGTGGCATCACGTTCGCGGAAGCCCGACAGGCCCACGCCCGCGAGGCGATAACGCGTGTCGGCCGGCATCTGCACGCGATCGCGCAGTGCCAGCGCGATCGCCATGAACTCGGCTTCGGTCGCGGGCGGCGCGTCTGGAGTGAAGCTCCGGGTCAGGATCCGGAACTGCGAGGTCTTGAGCTTCAGCACGACGGTCCGGCCCACGCGCTCGGTCTTGCGCGTCGCAGCCCAGGCCTTGGCCGCGAGCGCCCGGATCGCCGGCTCCAGCTCGTCCAGGCGCAGGTCGGTGGCGAAGGTGTCCTCGCTCGAGATCGACTGCACCGGCTGGTCGGTCTGCACCGGGCGCTCGTCGATGCCGCGCGCGCGCCGGTACAGGCTTGCGCCGAAGCTTCCGAAGCGGGCCTGCAGCGCCTCGAGCGGGAAGCCGCGCAGGTCGCCGACGGTCACGATGCCCAGGTCGGCCAGCTTGCGCTCCATCACCTTGCCCACGCCGGGAATCTTCCCCACCGGCAATGGCGTCAGGAAGGCCTCCACCTGCGAAGGCTTCACCACGAACTGGCCATCGGGCTTGTTCCAGTCCGAGGCGATCTTGGCCAGGAACTTGTTCGGCGCGATGCCGGCCGACGCCGTCAGCTGCGTCGCTTCGCGGATCTCGGCGCGGATCATGCGCGCCGACTCAGTTGCGCTGGGCGAGGCGATCTTCGGCTCGGTGACGTCGAGGTAGGCCTCGTCCAGCGACAGCGGCTGCACCAGGTCGGTATGGCGGAAGAAGATCCCGCGCACCTGCTTCGACACGGCCTTGTAGCGCGCGAAGTCCGGTGGCACGAACACGGCCTCCGGGCACAACCGCTCGGCGCGCACCGCCGGCATCGCCGAACGCACGCCGAACACGCGTGCCTCGTACGAGGCCGCGCAGACCACCGAGCGCGCCCCGCGCCAAGCCACCACCACCGGGCGCCCGCGCAGCGACGGGTCGTCACGCTGCTCCACCGACGCGTAGAAGGCGTCCATGTCGATGTGCAGGATCTTGCGCATGTGCGGCATTATCGCCCGCCTATGACGGGGCCTCGACCGGCAGGGTGACCAGCATCAGCGTGCCGTCGTCCGGATCCGGCACCACCCTGAATCCGAGCCGGCGGCACATGGCCAGCATGGTGCTGTTCTCGCGCAGCACCTGGCCGTCGATGGCCTCCAGGCCCATCCAGCGCGCCACGCCGATCATCTCCTGCATCAGCCGCCAGCCGAGACCCGCTCCCTTCAGGTCGGAGCGCACCATGATTCCGTACTCGCCACGCCGGAAGTCGGAATCGGCCAGGAGACGCACCGCGCCCAGCATCTCGCCGCTGGCCTCGTCGATGGCCACCAGCGCCATCGAGCGCGCATAGTCCAGTTGCACCAGGCGCGCGATGAAGTCGTGGCTGAAGTCGCGCACGGCACGGAAGAAGCGCAGGCGCAGGTCGTCGGCGCTGACGTGTTCGAAGAAGCGCCGGAACATCGCGTCGTCCTCGGGGCGCACGGGGCGCACGAAGGCCGCGCGGCCGTTGCCGAGCACCAGCCGGCGCTCGAGCTCGGTCGGATACGGGAACACCGCGAAGCGGGGATGCCCGCGTCCACGGTGCAGCCGCCGCGAGGGCGCCACCGCGATGCGCGCATCCAGCGCCACGACGCCACCGGCGTCGGCCAGCAGCGGATTGATGTCGACCTCGCGCACGTCCGGGATGTCCGCCGCAAGTTGCGCCAGCTTCACCAGCACGAGCGCCAGCGCGCGCTCGTCCGCCGCCGGCACGTCGCGATACGCCCGCAGGATGCGCGAGACGCGCGTGCGCCCGATGAGCTCGTGCGCGAGGCGCAGATCGAGTGGCGGCAGCGCGAGCGCGGTGTCGTCGATGACCTCCACCGCAGTGCCGCCGCGCCCGAACACCACCACCGGCCCGAACACCGGATCGTCGGCGATGCCGGCGATCACCTCGCGCGCCTTGGCCCGCAGCACCACCGGGTGCACGCTGACGCCGTCGATGCGCGCATCGGGACGCCGCGCGCGCGCGCGCTCGATGATGCCGGCGGCGGCCTCGTGCACGGCCGTTTCGCTCGCGAGGTGCAGGCGCACGCCGTCGACATCCGACTTGTGCGCGATGTCGGGCGACAGCACCTTGACCGCCACCGTGGCGCCGGCCGCGAGCAGGGGCCGCGCCGCGATCACGGCCGCGTCGGCATCGGAGGCCAGCACCGGCGGCGGGATGTCGATGCCGTAGGCGGCCAGCAGTCGCGCGGTGGCCTCGGGATCCAGCCACTCGCGTCCTTCGGCCAGCGCCTGCGCGACCAGTGCACGCGCGGCGTCGCGATCCACCGCGAAGTCGGCCGGCAGGCTGGGCGGCGTCTCCATCAGCGCCGCCTGCGCCTCGCGGTGGCGCACCAGGTACATGAAGCCGCGCACGGCCTCGGCCTCGCTGGCATAGGTGGGGACGCCGGCTGCGCCGAGCATTCCGGAAGCACCCTGGTCGTCGCCCAGCCACAGGGCCAGCACGGGCTTCGTCCGCGCCCCTCGCGGCCGGTCGCCCAGCACCCGGACCGTTGCGTCCGCGGTCTCGCGCGGATCGGACAGCACGGTCGGCACGTTGACCGCGAGCACCGCGTCGTTGCCGCCATCGTCGAGCAGTGCCGACAGGCCTTCGGCATAGCGCGCGCCATCGGCATCACCGAGCAGGTCGACCGGGTTCGTGCGCGACCAGCCGCGGGCAAGCGCTTCGTCGAGGCGTGCCACGGTCGCCTCCGACAGGGTCGCCGGCTGCCCACCCAGGTCCTGCAGGCGGTCCAGCGCGAGCAGCCCGGTGCCGGCGCCATTTGTCAGCACGGCCAGCCGGTTGCCGGGCACGCTGCCGAGGTGCGACAGCGTCTCGGCGGCGGCGAACAGTTCGTCGAGCGCGTGCACGCGCAGCAGGCCTGCACGCCGGAACGCCGCGTCGTAGACGGCGTCGGGCGTGGCCAGTGCGGCGGCATGGGTCGCCAGTACGCCCTCGCGCCGCGCGTGGCGCCCCGGCCGGACCACCACCACCGGCTTGCCGCGCGCCGCGGCACGGGCGGCGGAGAGGAACTTGCGCGCGTCGCGCATGCGCTCGAGGTAGAGCAGGATCGCGCGCGTATGGCGGTCGGTAGCGAACCAGTCGAGCATGTCGCCGAAGTCGACGTCGACGGCGTCGCCCAGCGACACCACGGCGGAAAAGCCCACGCCGCGCTGGCTGGCCCATTCGATCATCGCCGCGCCCACCGCGCCCGATTGCGAGACCAGCGCCAGGTCGCCGGGCGGCGGCCGATGCGCGGCGAAGCTCGCGAACAGGTTCGAGTGTGGCGCGATCACGCCAAGGCAGTTCGGCCCCACCACGCGCAAGCCGCGCTTGCGTGCGATCGCGCCCAGGGCGGCATTGTGCGACCCCGGGCCCTCGCCCATGCCGCGGGTCAGCACGATCACCGCGCGTGCACCGGCATCGGCGGCCGACGCCGCGGCGCGCGCCACCGTATCCGGCGGCGTGGCGATGATCACCAGCTCCGGCGCGAATCCCAGTGCGCCCAGCCGCGGCGCGGTCGCCACGCCCTCGATCTCCGGATAGCGCCGGTTGACCACGCCCACGCGCCCCGGGAAGCCGCCGTCGAGGATCTGGCGCAGGACCAGCCGGCCCAGCGAACGCGTGCGCGGGCTGGAGCCGACCAGTGCCACCGAGGCGGGAGAGAAGACGGAGCCGAGCGCGTAGGTACCCATCACCAGGCGGAACGCGGAGGGGCCCCGACCTTACCACCGGCCGCGACCAGGGCCTGCCGCTTACACGCTGCGTGAACCGGCGATCCCTAGGATGGGGGTGATCGATGTCCCCGGGGGATGTCGCCACCCACCGGACGCATCGCGTCCCTGCAAGGAGGCCGCCATGGTCGCAACCGCCGGACGCCGGTACACGCGCGCGTCGCATCCATTCCACGTCCTGCTGCTGGGGGGCAGCCTGGCGCTGTTCCTGGGCGCGCTGGTGAGCGACATCGCCTACGCCCAGAGCTATCACATCCAGTGGCAGAACTTCGCCTCGTGGTTCATCGTCGGCGGCCTGGTCCTTGGCGGCGCGGCGATGGTCTGCGCCGCCATCGACCTCATGCCGGCGCGGCGCACGCGCGCCAGCCTGTTGCACGCGGTCGCCCTGCTCGCGGCCTGGATCGTGGGCTTCTTCAATGCGCTGATGCACGCGCGGGACGCCTGGGCCAGCATGCCGGGCGGCCTGGTCCTCTCGATCATCTGCTTCCTGCTCGCCTGCGTGGCCGCCTTCTTCGCCATGGGCACGTCGCGCACCGGAGGTGTCGCATGAACCGCCCCGCCCTGCTCGCACTCGCCGCCGGCACCTTCGTGCTGGCGGCCTGCAATCCGGACCCGCAGCCCTTGCAGTACGGGTCGGACATCGACCTTCCCGAGCCCAAGCGCGGCATCCTGCCGCAGATGGTCATCGCCAGCCCCGACGAATGGGGCGACCGGGTCCCGGTGGTGCCGGAGGGCTTCGAGGTCCGTGCGATCGCGACCGACCTGCTGATCCCGCGCCAGACCCTGGTGCTGCCCAATGGCGACATCCTCGTGGCCGAGGGGCGCGGCGGGAATGCGCCGACGCTGAAGCCCAAGGACGTCATCGCGGCGCCGATCAAGGCCGAGGGCACGACCTCGGCCAAGGGCGGCAACCGCCTCACCCTGCTGCGCGATGCCGATGGCGACGGCGAGTACGAATTCCAGACCGTGTTCGCCGAAAACCTCAACGCCCCCTACGGCCTGGCGCTGGTCGACGACGACCTGTACGTCGCCAACCAGGACGCGGTGGTGCGCTTCGACTACGTGCCGGGCATGACCCAGGCACGGGCGGGCGGGCCGGAAGTGCTGACGCTGCTGCCCTCGGAGATCAACCACCACTGGACCAAGGCGATGACGGCCAGCGCGGATGGCCGCTTCCTGTACGTGGGCATCGGCTCCAACAGCAACATCACCGAGCGCGGCATGACCGCCGAGCAGGACCGCGCGATGATCTGGGAGATCGACCGCGAAACCGGCATGCACCGCCAGTACGCGACCGGCCTGCGCAACCCGACGGCGCTCGCCATCCAGCCGGGCAGCGGCCAGCTCTGGGCGGTGGTGAACGAGCGCGACGAGATCGGCCCGGACCTGGTGCCCGACTACCTGACCTCCGTGCGCGACGGCGGCTTCTACGGCTGGCCCTGGGCGTACTGGGGCAACAACGTGGACGACCGCGTGCGCCCGCTGGACCCGGAGAAGGTGGCGGCGTCGATCAAGCCCGACTACAGCCTGGGTTCGCACGTGGCATCCCTGGGCGTGGACTTCTCCAGCCCGGTGATGGGGCCGGAGTTCGCCGACGGCGCCTTCGTCGGCATGCACGGCAGCTGGAACCGGTCGGAGCCGGTCGGCTACAAGGTGGTGTTCGTGCCCTTCCGCAACGGCCGCCCGGCCGGCGACCCGATCGACTTCGCCACCGGCTTCCGCGACGACGATGGCACCACGCGCGGGCGTCCGGTGGGCGTGACCGTGGATCCGCGCGGCGCGGTGATCATCGCCGACGACCTGGCCAACATCATCTGGCGCGTCTCGCGCGTGGGTGGGCCTGCGGCGCCGGGCATGCCGGCAGGCGGCGATGCGCCTGGCGTTCCCGCGGCGCCCGACGATGCCGCGGAGCCGGCGG
>DATBUS010000143.1:0-4873 GCA_036515815.1 Luteimonas sp. | reverse complement strand
GGGCGGCGATGCAATCGCCATCGGCCACCGCCCGCCACGCGGCGACGGCGCCTGCGCGCGCGGCCTGCACCGACTTGAAGCGCACGCGCGTCCCGAAGTAGAGCGCCGGCGCGGTGTCGGCGACCAGCAGCGTCAGCCGCTCGCGTTCGGCCTGGAACAGTTTGGTGTGGGCCTTGCCGGTGCGTGCGGTGACGCGCCAGTCGATGTGGCGCGCATCGTCGCCGATGGCATAGCCGCGCGACTCGGCGTACTCCATGCCCCGTCCGCGCACGGCGGAGGGTGCCCGGGCGCGCAGTCCGGTGGCGCCACGGCGGGATGCGCCGCGGGCGCGGGCAAGCCCGCGCAGGGCGATGAGTTCGCGCAGATCCGGGACGACGCCGTCGCCGTGCGCCGGGGCAGGTGCCACCGGCGCGGCCGCGCGGCGCGTGGCGATGCCGGCGCGACACGCGGTCATCCGGCTCACGGCAGGGGCACCAGCGAGACCAGGGCCTCCACCAGGCGCTCGCCATCCCAGCCTTCGGCCGTGGCTTCGTAGCTGGGCAGCACGCGGTGGCGCAGCACGTCCGGCGCCACCGCCCGCACGTCATCCGGCGTCACGAAGTCGCGGCCCGCGAGCCAGGCGTGGGCACGGGCACAGCGCTCCAGTGCGATCGACCCGCGCGGGCTCGCGCCCCAGGCGATGCGCCTTGCGAGCGAGGCGTCGTAACGGCCTGCGTCGCGCGATGCGAGCACCAGTTCGACCAGGTAGCGCTCCACCGCAGGCGCCATGTGCAGCGACAGCACCGCGGAGCGCGCGGACATCACATCGGCTTGCGGGATGCGGGTGGCCGGCACCGCCGGCGCCTCGAGTGCGGTGATGGCGCGCTCGCGCGCCAGGCGCAGGATCGCGGTTTCGGCGTCGGCCTCCGGGTAACCGATGCGAACGTGCATCAGGAAGCGGTCGAGCTGCGCCTCGGGCAGCGGAAAGGTGCCTTCCTGCTCGATCGGGTTCTGCGTGGCCATGACCAGGAACAGCGAAGGCAGCGCATAGGTCTGCCGCCCCACGGTGACCTGGCGTTCGCCCATGGCTTCGAGCAGCGCCGACTGCACCTTGGCCGGCGCGCGATTGATCTCGTCCGCGAGCAGCAGCGAATGGAACACGGGGCCGGGCAGGAACTCGAAGCGCCCGTCCTGCGGACGCCAGACCTCGGTGCCGGTCAGGTCGGCCGGAAGCAGGTCCGGGGTGAACTGCAGGCGCGCGAAATCGGCCTCGATGCGCGCGGCCAGCGCACGGATGGCGCTGGTCTTGGCCAGGCCCGGCGCACCTTCCACCAGGAGGTGGCCGTCGGCGAGCAGCGCCACCAGCAGGCGCTCGACCAGGGCCGACTGGCCGATGATCTCCGCCGCGAGCGCCTCGCGCAGGCCGGCGAACAGTCCATGCAGGCGCGCTGCCTCGTCGGATGAAATGTCCATGCAATGCCGGTTGGCGGCGCGGACTGCGCCGGGGCCAGTTTGACCCGATCCGGGGGCATTGGTTCAAGGCCCTGGGTCCCGGAAACGACGACGGGGCCCGAAGGCCCCGTCGCTGGCACGCGATTCGCGATTCGCCGGTCAGTAGGTGCGAGGCGCCACGCGCAGCACGCGCGGAGTGACGAAGATCAGCAGCTCCGCCTTCTCCTTCGAGCGGCCCTTGCTCTTGAACAGGTTGCCGAGCACCGGAAGGTCACCGAGGAACGGCACCTTGGAAAGCTCGTTGCGGTCGCTGAACTCGTACACGCCACCGATGACCACCGTCTGGCCATCCTCGATCAGCACGGCGGTGGTGACTTCGCGCTTGGCGAGGTTGGGCACCGATCCGTAGCCGGCGATGGTGGTGTAGTCCTGCACCTCGTCCTTCTTCACTGCGAGGTTCAGGAACACGCGGCCGTCGGCGGTGATCGTCGGCGTGACCTTCAGCTCCAGCAGCGCTTCCTTGAACTGCACGGTCGGCACGTTGTTGGACTGGCCGCCGGTCACGGTCATGTAGCCCACTTCGCGGCCCTGGCGGATGATCGCCTCGCGCTGGTTGCTGGTCACCACGCGCGGGTTGGATACCACTTCGCCACGGGATTCCTGCTGAAGCGCCTGCAGCTCCAGGTCCCAGTCGATGGTATTGCCGAGGATGGTGAAGGCGATCGAGCCGGGGTTGAGGTCGCGGATGCTGAAGTTGGTGTTCAGCGTCTGGTCCAGCGTGCCCCATTCCGGCGTGCCATTGCCGCCGATCGCATCGATCGTGGTGTTCACCAGGTTGCGGTTGCTGTCGAGCGAGCCCGATCCGATCACGCGGTCCTTGACGCCGCGGATGCCGAAGCGCGAACCGAGGTCACGCGCGAAGGACTCGTTGGCGATCACGATGCGCGACTCGATCACGACCTGGTCGACGGGCTTGTCCAGCGTCTCGACGAGGCGGCGGATCTCGGCCACGCGCTGCGGGATGTCGATGACCAGCAGGGTGTTGGTCCGGCGGTCGTGGCTCAGGCTACCGCGCTGCGACAGGAAGCCGCGGCTCTGCTGCCCCTGCCCGCCCTGGCCACCCTGACTGCCCTGGCCGTTCTTGCTTTCCTCGGTGAGCAGCTTGGCGATGTCCTCCGCGCTGCCATAGGAGATCGGAATGTACTCCGTGATCATCTCCGCGCTCTCCTCGAGCGCGATGCGTGCGTTCGCGATGTCCTGCTCGAACTTCGCGATCTCGGTCTGCGGCGCGACCCAGACCACGTTGCCGCTGCGGCGCTTGTCGAGCTGCTTGGCCTGCAGGACGATGTCCAGCGCCTGGTCCCACGGCACGTTGATCAGGCGCAGCGTGACGTTGCCGGTGACGTTGTCGCTGGCGACGATGTTGAGGTCCGACAGCTCGGCGATCAGCTGCAGCACGGTGCGCACAGGCACGTCCTGGAAGTTGAACGTGACCGGGCGGCCGCGGTAGGCGCGGGTCTCGCCGCGCTCGGCGAGCTGCGCCACGCTCTGGGCCGTGGCGGCGACGGTATTGGCCGCCGCGGCGCCGACCGCGCGCGTCGGCGCTTCGGCACGCGGCACGATCTCGACGATGTAGTCGCGGCCGGTCTGGTAGGCGAGCGGCTCGAATGCGCCCTGGGTGCTCAGCACGATCTGCGTGCCCTTGGCACCCTGGTTGGCGTCGATGCGCTGCACCGGAGTGGCGAAGTCGGTCACGTTGAGCGGCTTCTGCAGCGAGGCCGGAAGCGAGGCATTGCCCACGTTGACGATGACGGTACCGCCTTCGGTCCGCAGGTCCGGGGCGGCACCTTCGCCATCGAAGCGAAGCACCAGCTTGCCGGCGCCGCCGTCGCCGCGCTTGAAGTCGATACCCGCCACGCCGACCTCCGCCGGAACCTGCTTGGCGGGATCGACGGCGTGCGCGGACGCCTGGGCGAAGCTGGCCACGGGGACGCCCGGTGCCGGAGCGGCGTTGACCGGACCGAGGGCGGCGAGCAGGCCGGCGAGGAGTCCGCAGGCGCCTGCCCGGAGGGGCACTGCCCGCTGGGTCGACGAACGGCGTTGCGCGTTGGTGAAGGTCATCTGGCTTCCCCTAATCAATTGTCTTCGAGCGCAATCGATGCCGGCCTTTCCAGCCAGCCACCCGCGCCGTCGGGCACGAGTTCGACGAGTTCGATACGGTCTTCAGAAACGCTGGTGACGCGGCCGTCGTTCTGGCCCATGTACACGCCGGGGCTGACCCGGTAGGTGACCTTGTCCGGCGCCATCACCAGCGCCGTGAGGCCGCTCCCCGAGCCCAGCGACCCGACCATGTCGAGGCTGTCGAGCGGGAACTGCTCGAGCGTCTGCTTGCGGCGGTTGGAGTCGGGGCGCGGGCCGCTGCCGCCGCCTTCGTTGCTGAAGGCCGCGCTGAACGGATCACGCATGCCCTGCGCGGCATATTCGAAGGTCTCGAACTGCTGCATCACGGGCAGCGGGTCCAGCGGCGGCGCGGGACGCGCCTTGACGTTCGCCACCCACTCCTCGAGGTTCGGTGCGCCACCGGGCTCGCTGGTGATGCCGCGGCCGCAGCCTGCCAGCGCGACGACGGCGGCCAGGCAGGCCAGTCCGCGGAGCGCATTGGATGTCATCCGCATGTCAGCGCTTCCCCTCTTCTGCAGCCGCGGCAGCCGCCGCGGCTTCCTGCGCGGCCGCCTCTTCCTCGTCGAGATACCGGTAGGTCTTGACCGTGCCCGCGAGTTCCAGCGGGGAGTCCGGACGGATGCCGGCACGCGGATCCTTGTCGCCGCCGCGCGGACGCAGCTGGATGTCGTGCATGGTCATGATGACCACGCGCGGCAGCGAGGCGACGCCGCTGACGAAGGCGCCGAACTGGTGGTAGCTGCCCACCATGCGGAGCGCGATCGGCTTTTCGGCGTAGAACTCCTTGGGCGTCTCCGGACCGGGCTGGAAGAGCTCGTTCTGGATGCCGGTGGCGAGCGCGGTCTGCGAGATGTCGACGATCAGGTCGGGCATCTCGGTACGGCTCGGCAACTGCCGCAGCATCTGCTGCAGCTGCTGCTCCATCTGCGCCAGCTGGAGCTTCAGCGGCTCCAGGTTGGCGGCGCGGCCCTGCTTGGTCTCGAACTCGGCGCGCAGGTCCGACTCGGTGCTCTCCAGGCGCTCGAGCTGCTCGCCCTTGTCACGGGTCAGCACCCACCACAGCAGGCCGAAGATCAGCAGGCCGGCGACGATGCAGAAGCCGATGCGGTACTCGCGCGGCCACGAGCCGATGTTGTTGAAGTCCAGTTCCTTGAGCGACATCTTGCGCTTGCTCATGTCGTGGCTCCCTGGTCATTGGCGGGCGCGGGTTCGACCGGCGCCGGCCCGGGCTCAGCGGCCGGGGGGGCGTCGACGGGCGCGG
>DATBUS010000142.1:0-4472 GCA_036515815.1 Luteimonas sp. | reverse complement strand
GGAACCATCTGCGTGTCGCCGCCGAAGTCCTCGGCCACGAGGTCGTGCGCCAGCAGCTCGTTCTTGATCCGCTCGGGGTCGGCGTCGGACTTGTCGACCTTGTTGATCGCCACGATCAGCGGCACCTTGGCCGCCTTGGCGTGCTGGATCGCCTCGACCGTCTGCGGCATCACGCCGTCGTCGGCCGCGACCACCAGCACCACGATGTCGGTGAGCTTGGCGCCGCGCGCGCGCATCGACCTGAACGCGGCGTGGCCCGGGGTGTCGAGGAAGCTGATCACGCCCTTGTCGGTTTCGACGTGGTACGCGCCGATGTGCTGGGTGATGCCGCCCGCTTCGCCGCTGGCGATCCTGGTGCGGCGGATGTAGTCCAGCAGCGAGGTCTTGCCGTGGTCGACGTGGCCCATGATGGTGACCACCGGCGGACGCTGGACCTGCTCGCCCTGCACGTCCTCGACGTGGGCGAGCAGCTCGCTCTCGGCATCGTCGGCGTCGGCGCGCACCGCGGTGTGGCCGAGTTCCTCGGTGACGAGCACCGCGGTGTCGTGGTCGATGGTCTGGGTGATGGTGGCCATCACGCCCATCTTGAAGAGCGCCTTGACCACGTCGCCGCCCTTCAGCGCGAGCTTCTGCGCGAGGTCGGCCACGGTGATCGCATCGCCGATCGCGACCTCGCGCACCACCGGTGCGGTCGGCCGGGTGAAGCCGGTCCCGGTACGGGCCTGGTCGGAATGGCGGCCACGCTGCTGCTGGCGACCCTTCGAACGCGAGGCACCGGCGCCGCGACGGGCGCGGTCGGCGGGCGACAGGTGCAGCTGGCCGGCGAAGCGCGCGGCGTTGTCGTCGTCCTCGACACCGGCGACCATCGCGTGCGAGCCGCGGTTCGGCTTGCCCTTGTTGGCGCCACGGTCGTCGCGGGCGGGCGCGGCCGGCTTGCCGGGCGCGTGGCCATGCCCGTGCGCCTTGCGCGGGGCCTCCTCCACTACCGGGGCGGCGGTCGCGGCAGCCTCCTGGCGCAGGCGCTCGGCTTCCTGTTCGGCGGCCTGGCGTTTGGCGGCCTCGGCCTCCTCGGCACGGCGGCGGTCGGCTTCGGCCAGGCGCTGCTGCTCGTCGAGGTTGCGCTGGCGCGACTCCTCGAGCTTGCGCAGGATCTCCGCGCGCTCGTCGTCCACGTTGCCCGTTCCCGAAGCGCCCGCGGCGGCATCGGTAGGCTTCAGGGTGACCTTCTTGCGCACCACGACGTCGACGGTCGGCTTGTTGCGGCCGCCGCCCACGGTGAGCGTGCTCTTGCGCTGCAGGGTGATCTTCTTGGGGGCGACCGGATCCTCGACGGCCTTCTCGGCACGACCGTGGGTGCGGCGCAGGAAGCCCAGGAGCTTCACCTTCTCGGTACTGGTCACGACCTGGTCGGGATCGCTGAACTTCATGCCCGCTTCGGACAGTTGCTCAAGCAGTTTCTCGACCGGCGTGTTCACCAGTGCGGCCAGCTTGCGGATGGTGGTTTGCTGCGACATTCGGGTTCCGGTTCCTTGGGCGTCGGCTCTTGCCGCGCTATGGATCGATCAGTTCATGGTGGTGTGCCGTTCTCGGGGGCCTCGGTGGCCCCTGCCTGTCAGCCTTCGGCCTCGAGCCGGGCGATTTCGCCGGCACGCGCGGCCAGCACCAGCGCGGCGGCGCGGTCCTCGTCGAGGCCCTCGATGCCGAATTCCAGCACCTCGTCCACGGCCAGGTCGGAGAGATCCTCGGCCGTGCGCACGCCCTGGGCGGCCAGCGCGAAGGCGGTCTCGTCGTCCATGCCTTCGAGCGCGAGCAGGTCGTCGGCCGGCACGTTCTCGCCGATCTCCTCCTCCACCGCCAGCGCATCGTTGAGCAGGGCGTCGCGGGCGCGGGCACGCAGTTCCTCGACGATGTCCTCGTCGAAGCCCTCCACCGCCAGCAGCTCGCCGACCGGCACGTAGGCGATTTCCTCGACCGTGCTGAAGCCTTCGGACACCAGGATGCCGGCGATTTCCTCGTCGACTTCCAGCTTGTCCTGGAACAGGGCGCGCGCCGCGGCCTGCTCGGCCTCCGACTTCGCGGTGACCTGGTCCTGGGTCATCACGTTCAGCTGCCAGCCCGACAGGCGGCTGGCGAGGCGCACGTTCTGGCCGCCCTTGCCGATGGCCTGCGCGAGGCGGTCTTCCGCGACCGCGAGGTCCATCGAATGCTTGTCCTCGTCGACGACGATCGACTGCACCTCGGCCGGTGCCATCGCGTTGATCACGAACTGGGCGGGGTTGTCCGACCACAGCACGATGTCCACGCGCTCGCCATTGAGCTCGTTCGACACCGCCTGCACGCGCGAACCGCGCATGCCGATGCAGGCGCCGATGGGATCGGTGCGGGTGTCGTAGGCGACCACGGCGATCTTGGCGCGGTCGCCCGGGTCGCGGGCACAGGCCTTGATCTCGACCAGGCCCTGGCCGACCTCCGGCACCTCGAGCTTGAACAGCTCCATCATGAATTCCGGCGCGGCGCGGCTGATGAACAGCTGCGGGCCGCGCGGCTCGGTGCGCACGTCGTACAGGTAGCCACGGATACGGTCGCCGGCGCGGACCACGTCGCGCGGGATCGCCTTGTCCTTGGGAATGAAGGCTTCGGCGTTGCCACCGAGGTCGACGTAGACGTTGCCGCGCTCGACGCGCTTGACCACGCCGGTCACCAGCTCGCCCACGCGGTCCTTCCAGGCATCGACCACCTGCTGGCGCTCGGCCTCGCGCACTCGCTGCACGATCACCTGCTTGGCGGCCTGGGCGGCGATGCGACCGAAGTCGACGTTCTCGATCTGCTCCTCGATGTAATCGCCGACCTCGACACCCTCGGCCTCGTCGACCGCGTCCATCAGGCGGATCTGGCGATCCGGCGACTCCATCACCACGTCATCGGCCACGACCTCCCAGCGGCGGAAGGTCTCGTAGCTGCCATCCTTGGGATCGATCTGGACGCGGGTCAGCACGTCCTGCTCGAGGTAGCGCTTCTTGGCCGCGGTGGCCAGGGCGGCCTCGAGGGCCTCCAGGATCACCGACTCGGGCACGCCCTTCTCGTTGGCGACCGCGTCGACGACCAGCAACAGTTCCTTGCTCATCTTCTGTATTACTCCGCACTGGACGGCTTGGACGCCGCCGGCTTGTTGTTGGTATTGGATCTGGCCGCGGAACCGCGCTTGCCGGGCCGCGCGGCGCGCCCGGACGCGTCCTTCGCCGGGCCATAGCCGAGCGCGACCCAGTCCGGGACCAGGCGCGCCTTGTCGATGTTGCCGGCCGACACCTCGAAGGGCTTGCCGTCGACCTCGAAACCGATCATCTCGCCCTCGACCGCGGTGATCCGGCCCTGCAGGCGGCGGCGGCCGTCCTGCGGCAGCTTGAGGGCGACCTTGGCCTGTTCGCCGAGGAAGCGCTCGAAGTGCGCGGGGGTGAACAGCAGGCGGTCGACGCCTGGCGAGGACACCTCGAGGGTGTAGTTGCCGCTGATCGGGTCCTCGACGTCGAGCTGGGCCGAGACCTCGCGGCTCACCGCCTCGCAGTCCTCGATGCCCACGCCCTGCCCTTCGGCCGTCGGGTCAGAACCGGGGCGGTCGATGTACAGCCGCAGCAGCGCGCCGCCACCGGGCGACGGCAGGTATTCGACGCCCAGCAGTTCCAGCCCCAGGGCCGAGACGGTGGGCGACAGGAGTTCGGCGATGTCGGTCGACTTGTCGGCCACGATGTCTCCTCTGTCCTGGTCCGTGGGGCGCGCGCGGCGCGGAAAAATGAAAAAGGGCCCGAAGGGCCCCTTGTCCGATGCTGCTGGATCCGGTGCCGGCGCGCCTCGTTGCGCACCGCGCGAGCCCGACTCCCGCCGCCGATGGAACCGCAAGGGTCCACTCGACCGCGAAAAGCTTGCAGCGGATGCCCGGGCCGGCGCCTGGCGCCCTTGCTTCCCGGCAGGGTCCCGCTGAGCCGGTGGATTATAGGCGGCAGGCGGCCCAGCCGCAAGGTCGCGACGCGGCCTCGCGCCCTATCGGTTAACCTCACGGATTCAACCCGCTTTCCGGTGCCGGCCCGATGAAACGCTCCCGCAAGACCGCCCTCGTCCTCATGAGCTCCGCCCCGTTGCTGCTGGTCGCATGCGCGCGGCAGCCGGACGTGCAGACATCCGAGGGCCTGTTCACCTCGGTCGAGGCCTGCGCCTCGGAAACCATGAATCCCGGCATGTGCCGCGAGGCCTTCGACGCCGCCCAGGCGCAGGCCGACGAGGTCGCGCCCCGCTACACCTCGCTCGAGGAATGCGAAGCCGAGTTCGGCGAAGGCCAGTGCGGAACCCGCCAGCATGCCGGCGGCAGCTTCGTGGGTCCGCTCATGGCCGGGTTCTTCCTGTCGCAGATGATGGGTGGTCGTGCCGGCGCCGTGGCGCCCGCCCCGGCACCCGCGGCGGGTGCGGCGCCTGCTGCCGTG
>DATBUS010000141.1:0-9177 GCA_036515815.1 Luteimonas sp. | reverse complement strand
TCGCCCTGCGCGATCGCGCTGCGCAGCACCCGGGCCTGCCCGGCAATCGCGGCCAGCTCGGCGAGCGCCTGTGGCGTGTTGAGATCGTCGTCCAGCGCGGCTTCCACGGCATCGGGAATCGCGGCACCGGCGTCGGCCCCTGGTGCCTCGCGTCGGGCCAGCAGCGCATCGACGTCGCGCAGGGTGCCGTACAGGCGGTCCAGCGTGCGCACGCTCTGCTCCACCAGTGCTTCCGACCAGTCGAGCGGCTGCCGGTAGTGCGCCGACATCAGCGCATGCCGCAGCGCTTCGGGCGGGTGCCGGCGCACCAGGTCATGCACCTTCTCGATATTGCCCAGCGACTTCGACATCTTGGCGCCGCCGAAGTTGAGCATGCCGTTGTGCAGCCAGAAGCGCGCGAAGGGCTTGCCGCCGTGGGCGCACTCGCTCTGCGCGATCTCGTTCTCGTGGTGCGGGAACTGCAGGTCGACGCCGCCGGCGTGGATGTCGATGGTTTCGCCGAGGTGCGCGGCGGCCATCGCCGAGCACTCGATGTGCCAGCCCGGGCGGCCACGCCCCCAGGGCGAGTCCCAGCCGGGAAGCTCCGGCGTCGAAGGCTTCCAGAGCACGAAGTCGCCGGGGTCGCGCTTGTAGGGCGCCACCTCGACGCGGGCGCCGGCCAGCATGTCTTCCAGCTCGCGCCGCGACAGCTTGCCGTAGCCCTCGAAGCTCGCGACCGCGAACAGCACGTGGCCCTCGGCGGCATAGGCGTGGCCGCTGGCCACCAGCCGTTCGATCATCGCGATGATCTCGGCGATGTGGCCGGTGGCTTCGGGCTCGATGTCCGGGGGCGCCACGCCCAGCGCGGCCATGTCCTCGCGGTAGGCGGCGGCGAAGCGCCCGGTGATGTCGGCGATCGGCACGCCCTGGGCCGCGGCCGCCGCGTTGATCTTGTCGTCGACGTCGGTGATGTTGCGGGCGTAGGCGAGCGCTCCGAAGCGGCGGCGCAGCAGGGCGGCGAGCACGTCGAACACCACCGGCCCGCGCGCGTTGCCGATGTGCACGTAGTTGTAGACCGTGGGGCCGCAGACATACATCGTCGTGCGCGCGGGGTCGCGGGGCTGGAAGTCCTCGACCCGGCGGGTGAGGCTGTTGAACAGTCTGAGGGTCATGCCTTGGGGCCGCTGGGCAGACCGCAGATTCTAGCGGCAGGGGCCCGTGACAGCCACGATTCAGCCCTTGGCGATAGCCAGCGCCTACACTGCCGGATCGACATGCCTTCCTTCCTGCCCGCAAAGCGGTGCCTGCCGCTGCTCCTGGCGCCGTGGTTCGCGGCTGTGCCCGCGTGGGCCCAACACACGGTGATCCAGGCCGAGAACGTGCGCTACGAGTACGCACAGGTGCTGCGTGCCGAGCCGGTCTACCAGACCCTGCGCGCGACCAGCATGGTGGAGCGCTGCGAGCAGTCGAGCATGGTCGCGCCCGAGGAGGACGCGGAACGCCGCGGCCTGTCGCGCGTGGTCGGTGCCGTGCGCAACGTGCTGACGCCGAACCGGCAGGACCAGCAGGCCGGCGAGGATGCCGACTGCCGCATGGTCCCGGTGGAGCGCGAGTTCCGCCGCCCCATCGCCTATGACGTCGACTACGTGGTGCGCGGGGTCAAGTACCGGTCGCGGCTGCCAGGCGACCCGGGCAACCGGCTCCGGGTCAAGGTATCGGTCACGCCCGTGGTGCCGGCCGCGAGCCCGGAATGAGGGGCGCCGCATGGCTTGCGGGCCGCCGGCCCGCATGGGAAGATGCCGCGATGCAACACGCCCGCGCCGCCGTCCATGGTCTGCTGACCTCCGCCTACATGGCGGCAGGCATGACCTCTCGCGCGCGCCGACCGGAAGCCCACATTCCCCTGGGTTGAGGACCGGCAGCACCTGCTTTCCGTCCGTTCAGAAGCCCGGCCCGCGCCGGGCTTTTCCGTTTCCGTCTCCATGGAATCCACCATGACCACCACGCCGCAGCATTTCCTCAATACCCAGGACTGGACCCGGGCCCAGCTCGACGCCGTGCTTGCCGAGGCCGCGCGCCTGAAGCGCGAGCCGCTCGGCGATGCCCTGAAGGGCAAGTCCATCGCGCTGGTGTTCTTCAACCCCTCGATGCGCACCCGCACCAGCTTCGAGCTCGGTGCCTTCCAGCTCGGCGCGCACGCGGTGGTGCTGCAGCCCGGCAAGGACGCCTGGCCGATCGAGTTCGAGCTGGGCACGGTGATGGACGGCGAGGCCGAGGAGCACATCGCCGAGGTGGCACGGGTACTGAGCCAGTACGTGGACATGATCGGCGTGCGCGCCTTCCCGAAATTCGTCGACTGGGCCGTGGACCGCCAGGACCGCGTGCTCAAGGGCTTCGCGAAGTACGCCACGGTGCCGGTCATCAACATGGAGACCATCACCCATCCCTGCCAGGAGCTTGCGCACGCGCTGGCGCTGCAGGAGCACTTCGGCGCCACCGACCTGCGCGGGAAGAAGTACGTGCTGACCTGGACATATCATCCGAAGCCGCTCAACACGGCCGTGGCGAACTCCGCGCTGACGATCGCCACCCGCATGGGCATGGACGTCACCCTGCTGTGCCCGACGCCGGAGTACGTGCTCGATGAGCGGTACATGGGCTGGGCGCAGGACAACGTGGCCGAAAGCGGCGGCTCGCTCACCGTGAGCCACGACATCGAGGCCGCCTACGCCGGTGCCGACGTGGTCTATGCCAAGAGCTGGGGCGCGCTGCCGTACTTCGGCAACTGGGCGCCCGAGAAGCCGATCCGCGACCGCTACCGCCACTTCATCGTCGACGAGGCCAAGATGGCGCTGACCAACGACGGCGTCTTCAGCCACTGCCTGCCGCTGCGCCGCAACGTCAAGGCCACCGACGCGGTGATGGACTCGCCGCGCTGCATCGCCGTGCAGGAAGCCGGCAACCGCCTGCACGTGCAGAAGGCGGTGATGAAGGCCCTGGCCAGCCGCTGAACCACCGATTCCCCCCCGACCCTGTAGGAGCGGCTACAGCCGCGATCGCCCCGACCGGGGCCGTGAATCTCTCCCGACGGATCCGATTGCTCCGAAGGGATCCGATCGCTCCGAACCGACTGTTCTTCGCGGCTGTAGCCGCTCCTACATTGTTTATTGAGACCCTCTGACATGACTGCTGCGACCGAATCCAAAGACATCGTGCTGGCCTTTTCCGGCGGGCTGGACACCAGCTTCTGCGTGCCGTGGCTGAAGGAACGCGGCTGGAACGTGCATACGGTGTTCGCCGATACCGGCGGCGTCAGCGCCGCCGAGCGCGAGGCGATCGAGCGCCGCGCGGACGAGCTCGGCGTGGCCAGCCACCTGACCATCGACGGCGGCCCCGCGATCTGGGAGGGCTTCGTCAAGCCCTTCGTGCACGCGGGCGAGGCCTACCAGGGCCAGTACCCGCTGCTGGTGTCCGACCGCTACCTGATCGTCGACGCCGCGCTGGCGCGCGCGAAGGACCTCGGCACCAATGCCATCGCCCACGGCTGCACGGGAATGGGCAACGACCAGGTGCGCTTCGACCTGGCGGTGAAGGCGAGCCCCCATCCAACGTGCAGCGGCTGGCGCATCGTGGCGCCGATCCGCGAGATCCAGAAGGAGCACACGCAGACCCGCGCCTACGAGCAGGCCTACCTGGAGGAGCGTGGTTTCGGCGTGCAGTCGCGGCAGAAGGCCTACACGATCAACGAGAACCTCCTCGGCATCACCATGTCCGGCGGCGAGATCGACCAGTGGGAGGCCCCGGGCGAGGGCGCCCGCGGCTGGTGCGCGCCGCGCGCGGCGTGGCCGGTCGAGCCGCTGCAGGTCGCGGTGCGCTTCGTCGCGGGCGAGGCGGTGGCGCTCGACGGCGAGGAGATGCCGGGGGCGAAGCTGCTTGCGAGGCTCAACACCATGTTCGCGCAGTACGGCGTGGGCCGTGGCATCTATACCGGCGACACCACCATCGGCCTCAAGGGCCGCATCGTGTACGAGGCGCCGGGCCTGGCGGCGCTGCTGGCCGCGCACCGCGCGCTGGAGGAGGCCGTGCTCAGCAAGCAGCAGAACCGCTTCAAGCCGGACGTCGGCCGCAAGTGGGTGGAACTGGTGTACGAGGGCTTCTACCACGACCCGCTGAAGACCGACCTCGAAGCCTTCCTCGCCTCGTCGCAGCGCATGGTCAACGGCGAGGTGGTGCTGGAGACCCGCGGCGGCCGCGTCGACGCGGTGGCTGTGCGCTCGCCGCACATCCTCAACGCCAGCGGCGCGACCTATGCGCAGTCGGCCGACTGGGGCGTGGAAGAGGCCGAAGGCTTCATCAAGCTGTTCGGGATGAGCAGCACGCTGTGGGCCCAGGTCAACCGCTCGTGAGCGGGCCGGTGCTCGCCGACGTCCTGCGCCACCTGGAGGCGCTGGTCGGCTTCGACACCCGCAACCCGCCGCGCGCCATCGGCACCGGCGGTATCTTCGACTACATCCGCGCGCAGCTGCCGGACTTCGAGGTGACGGTGACCGACCACGGCGCCGGCGCGGTGTCGCTGTTCGCGCGCCGCGGGCAGCCGTCCCTGCTGTTCAACGTGCACCTCGACACCGTGCCGGATTCGCCGGCGTGGAGCGCCAACCCGCACGTGCTGCGGGTCGAGGAGGGCCGCGCGATCGGCCTGGGCGCCTGCGACATCAAGGGCGCGGCCGCCGGGCTGGTCGCGGCGGCGCAGGCCGTCGACGGCGACGCGGCGTTCCTGTTCACCAGCGACGAGGAGGCCAACGATCCGCGCTGCATCGCCGCCTTCCTGGCCTCGGACCACGGCTTCCGCCAGGTGCTGGTCGCCGAGCCCACCGGCTGCGAGGCCGTGCTCGCGCACCGCGGCATCGCGGCCGTGCAGCTGCGCTTCCACGGCGAGGCCGGCCACGCCTCCGGCGCGCGGGCGCTTTCGGCCAGCGCGGTGCACAAGGCGATGCGCTGGGGCGTGGACGCGCTTGCGCTCGCCGAGGGCGAGGCCCACCAGCGCTTTGGCGGCCTCACCGGGCTGCGCTTCAACATCGGCCGCGTCGAGGGCGGCATCAAGGCCAACGTGATCGCCCCGGCCGCCGAGGTGCGCTTCGGCTTCCGCCCGCTGCCCTCGCACGACGTGGACGCGCTGCACGCGCGCTTCGCCGCGTTGGCGCCCGAGGGCAGCGACTACACCGCGACCTTCCACGGTCCCTCGCTGCCGGCCGGCGACACCGCCTCGGCCGAAGAGCGCCGCCTGGCGGTGCGCGACCTCGCCGAGGGCCTGGGCCTGCCCATCGGCAACGCCGTGGACTTCTGGACCGAAGCCTCCCTGTTCTCCGCCGCCGGCCTCGACGCCATCGTCTACGGCCCCGGCCACATCGCGCAGGCCCACACCGCCGACGAATGGGTCGCGCTGGACCAGCTCCAGGCGTATGCCGAATCCGTGGCGCGGGTCATCGGCGCGAATGCACTTGCCACGGATTGACGCGGCACGCGAACCCCGCCGCCCCACCAACGAAGCGACCACCATGCAAGCACACGTACAGACGCGCCAGACCATCGTCCGACTGCTGTCGGGGATGGCCAGTGCCAAGGAGATCAGCCAGTACCTGAAGCGGTTCTCGCAGCTGGATGCGAAGCGCTTCGCCGTGGTGAAGGTGGGCGGCGCGGTGCTGCGCGACGACCTGGAGGCGCTGACCTCGTCGCTGGCCTTCCTGCAGCAGGTCGGCCTGACGCCGATCGTGGTGCACGGCGCCGGGCCGCAGCTGGACGAGGCCATGCGCGAGGCCGGGATCGAGAAGCGCACCGTCGACAACCTGCGCTACACCGACGCCGGGGGCCTGGCCATCGTGCGGCGCGTGATGCGGCAGCAGAACCTGCGCCTGGTAGAGGCGCTGCAGGTCGAGGGCGTGCGCGCGACGTCGATCCAGTCGGGCGTGTTCGAATGCGATTTCCTGGGCCGCGAACGCTATGGCCTGGTGGGGCAGGTGGCGCGCGTGGACATCGACGGCATCGGCGCGGCGATCCGCGCCGGTTCGATCCCCGTGATCACCTCCCTTGGCGAGACGGGCGATGGCCAGATCGTCAACGTCAACGCCGACTGGGCCGCGAACGAGCTGATCAAGGCCATCCAGCCCTACAAGATCGTTTTCCTGACCGGCACCGGTGGATTGCTCGGCCCGGACGGGAAGGTGATCGATTCGATCAACCTCAGCACCGAATACGACGACCTGATGGCCCAGCCCTGGCTGCACTCCGGGATGCGGGTGAAGATCGAGCAGGTGCATGACCTGCTGATGGCACTGCCGCCGTCGTCCTCGGTCTCGATCACGCGGCCCGACCAGCTGGCGAAGGAGCTGTTCACGCACAAGGGCTCGGGCACGCTGGTGCGCCGCGGCGAGCGCGTGCTGCGCGCGACGTCGTGGGATGGGCTGGACCTGCCGCGCCTGCGCGCGCTCATCGAATCCGCCTTCGGCCGCGCGCTGCTGCCGGACTATTTCGAGCACACGCCGCTGCTGCGTGCCTATGTCAGCGAGAACTACCGCACCGCGGTGATCCTGACCGATGTCGATGGCGTGCCATATCTCGACAAGTTCGCCGTGCTCGATGACGCGCAGGGCGAAGGCCTGGGGCGTGCGGTGTGGCAGGTGATGCGCGAGGAGACGCCGACCCTGTTCTGGCGTTCGCGCCACGGCAACAGTGTCAACGCGTTCTATCACGCCGAATCCGATGGCAGCCTCAAGCAGTCCACGTGGAAGGTGTTCTGGTACGGGATGGAAGGCTTCCCGGCGATCGAGCGCGCCGTGGCACATTGCGCGCAGCGGCCGCCCACGCTCATCGCCCAGGCGCTGGAGGCATCGGCATGAAGAAGACCGTTGGCATCGTCGGCGCGCGCGGGCATACCGGCGCAGAACTCATCCGCCTGCTGGCGGCGCACCCGGGCTTCGAGCTCGCGGCGGTGTCATCGCGCGAACTCGACGGCCAGCGCGTGGCCGACCACGTGCCGGAGTACACAGGCGCGTTGCGCTACCGCAGCCTGGCGCACGAGGAACTGGGAGGTCTTGGGCTGGATGCATGGGTGCTGGCGCTGCCGAACGGGAAGTCCGACGCGTGCATGGCGTCGCTGGCGGCAGAAGCCGGAGGTCCCGTGGTCGTCGACCTCTCGGCCGACCACCGGTTCGACGACGCCTGGTACTACGGCCTGCCCGAGCTGACGCGCGACGCCTACGCCGGCCAGCGCCTGATCGCCAATCCGGGCTGCTACGCCAGCGCGATGCAGCTGGCCGTGGCGCCCATGCTCGACCTGCTCGACGGCCCGGTGCAGTGCTTCGGCGTGTCCGGCTATTCCGGCGCCGGCACCACGCCCTCGGACCGCAACGATGTCGACAAGCTGCGCGACAACCTGATGCCCTATGCCCTGGTCGACCACCTGCACGAACGCGAGGTCACGCGCCAGCTCGGCACCGACGTCGAGTTCATGCCGCACGTGGCGCCCCACTTCCGCGGCATCACGCTCACCGCGAACATGCACCTGCATGAGCCGGTTTCGGCGGACGCGGTCGAGGCGGCCTATCGTGCGCGCTACGAGGACGAGCCACTGGTCCGCGTGACCACCGAAGCGCCCTGGGTCAGCCGCATCGCCGGCCGCCATGGCGTGGAGATCGGGGGATTCACGGTGTCGGCGGACGGCCATCGCCTGGTCGTCGTCGCCACCCTCGACAACCTGCTCAAGGGTGCTGCCACCCAGGCGCTGCAGAACCTCAACCTGGCCTTCGGCTATCCCGAAATCCAGGGCATCCCGCTCGACTGACCGGAGACCCCGCATGTCCGACCTCCTGTGGCAGAAGCCCGGCGTCACCGTCGATGCCGACATCCAGGCCTTCCTCGCCGGCGACGACGTGGTGCTGGACCGCGACTTCTTCCTGCACGACATTGCCGCCAGCCGCGCGCATGCCAAAGGCCTCGCGCGCATCGGCATCCTCTCGGCCGACGAGCTGGCCGGCATCGCGCGGGAGCTGGAGGTGCTGGCCGATGACTTCATGGCCGGCCGCTTCGTGCTCGATGCGCGCTACGAGGACGGGCACTCCGCGATCGAGGCGCGCCTGACCGAGCGCCTGGGCGACGCGGGCCGCCGCATCCACACCGGGCGCAGCCGCAACGACCAGGTGCTGGTCGCCACGCGCCTGTGGTTGAAGGAGAAGCTCGCGCGCACGCAGGTGCTGTGCGTGGAGGTGGCCGGGATCGCGCTGGACCGCGCGCGCGCCGAAGCCGACGTGCCCCTTCCGGGTTACACCCACCTGCAGCGCGCCGTGGTCAGCTCGCTCGGCATGTGGTGGGCGGCCTGGGCCGAGGGCTTCATCGACAACGCCGCGCGCGCCCGCGACACGCTGGCCTGGATCGACGCCAACCCGCTGGGCAGCGCCGCGGGCTACGGCGTCAACCTGCCGCTCGAGCGTGACCACACCACCGCCGCGCTCGGCTTCGGACGCATGCAGCTGGCCGCGACCTATGCCCAGCTGTCGCGCGGCAAGTTCGAGATGGCCGCGCTCGAGGCCCTCGCCAGCGCCATGCTCGACCTGCGCCGCCTGGCCTGGGACCTGAGCCTGTTCACCTCGGCCGAGTACGGCTTCGTCGCGCTGCCGGCGCAGTACACCACCGGCAGCTCGATCATGCCGAACAAGCGCAATCCCGACGTCATCGAGCTCATGCGTGCGACCTACGCCAGCGTGGCCGCGGCGCGCTGCGAGATCGAGCAGCTGCTGTCGCTGCCTTCGGGCTACCACCGCGACCTGCAGGTGTCCAAGGGTGCGCTGTTCCATGGTTTCGGCAAGGGCCTGCAGGCGCTGGCGCTGCTGCCCGACCTGCTGCGCAACCTGGACTGGAACGTGGAGCGCATGCGCGCGGCGCTGGAGCCGTCGATGTATGCCACCGACCTCGCGGTCGACATGGCGCGCGAGGGCGTGCCGTTCCGCGAGGCCTACCCTCGATGAACAGGATCCATCCCGATTCGTAAGCCGTCACTGCAAACATGCGCCGCGTTTCGAGCTTCTCGAACATCTTCTGTGTGCTCCTTTCGCACATACGAGACAGAAGCACTATTCGACACAAATGACGGTGAGGAAATGGACCGGAAGAGGTGTGGCTCTAAATAGGGGAATGAGCGATGGGAAT
>DATBUS010000140.1:0-31933 GCA_036515815.1 Luteimonas sp. | reverse complement strand
GCAGCGGGTCGCGTGCCTCGACCAGCGCGGCAAGATCGCAGGCCAGCGCACGCGACGCCGTGCCGGAGGCGGCCTGCAGCATCGCCGCCAGGCGCGGGTGCGTGCCGAGCGCAAGCATGCGGCGGCCCCGTGGCGTGATCGCGCCGGTGGCATCGAGTGCGCCCAGCGTCCGCAGCAGGTCGCGCGCGGCGCCCATGGTTCCGGTGGGCGGCGGATCCACGAAGCGCAGGTCCGCACTGCCCCAGGCGGCGAGCTCGAGCGCGAGGCCCGCCAGTTCGACCTGCGCGATCTCCGGCCGTCGCTGCGGCTCGAGCCGCTGTGATTCCGGCCAGAGCCGATAGGCCCAACCGGCGGCCACGCGTCCCGCGCGTCCGGCACGCTGGTCGGCCGAGGCCTGTGCGATGCGCACGACATCGAGCCGGCTGAAGCCACTGTTGGGATCGTGCCGCGGCTCGCGCGCCAGCCCGCTGTCGATGACCACGCGTACGCCGGGCAGGGTCACGCTGGATTCGGCGACGTTGGTGGCGAGCACCACGCGACGGCGCGCATCCGCCGCCGGTTGCAGCACGCGCGACTGCTGCTCGACCGGCAGGTCGCCGAGCAGGGCCAGCACCTCGGCGCCGGCGGCCGCCACCGCATCGAGCGCGCGCGCGGTGCGCTCGATCTCGCGCCGCCCGGGCAGGAAGGCCAGGATGTCACCGGGATGCGCGGCGAGGGCGTGTTCGACCGCGCGCCGCACCTGGTGTTCGAGCGCCTCGTCCCGGCGCGCGGCGAAATGCGCGACCTCGACCGGATGGCTGCGGCCGGCACTGGCCAGGCGCGGCGCGTCGAGGAAGCGGGCCAGGCGCTCGCCGTCCAGCGTCGCCGACATGAGCACGATGCGCAGGTCCTCGCGCAGCCCGGCCTGCACGTCCAGGGCGAGCGCGAGGCCGAGGTCGGCGGCCAGGTGGCGCTCATGGAATTCGTCGAACAGGAGCGCGCCGACGCCCTCGAGCATCGGATCGTCCTGCAGCATGCGCGTGAGGATCCCCTCGGTGACGACCTCGATGCGGGTCGCGGCCGAGACCCGGCGTTCGAAGCGGATGCGGTAGCCCACCGTGCCGCCGACGTCCTCGCCAAGCGACGCCGCCATGAAGCCCGCGGCCGCGCGCGCGGCCACCCGCCGCGGCTCGAGGATCACGATGCGCCGGCCCTCCAGCCAGTCCGCGTCCAGCAGCGCGAGCGGGACGCGCGTGGTCTTGCCCGCGCCGGGGGGCGCCTCCAGCACCAGGCGCGCGTGCGCCGCCAGCGACGCGCGGATCCCCGGCAGCAACTCGTCGATGGGGAACGTGGGCTCGCTCACCTGCAAAGGATAGGGCCTGGGCCGGGTGGCCGCCCCGGCTGCGGTGCGGGCCGGCCACCTACAATGGACGCATGCAACTCATCGACATCGGCCTCAACCTCACCCACGACAGTTTCGATCACGACCGCGACCAGGTCTGGCAACGCGCGCGCGGTGCAGGCGTGGCGCAGGCCGTGCTGACCGGCGCCAGCCGCGAGCATTCGCCGCTGGCGCTGGAACTTGCGCGCAGCCGCCCGGGTGAGTGGTTCGCCACCGCCGGCGTCCATCCGCACCACGCCAGCGAGTACACCGCCGAGTGCGATGCCGAGATGCGCGCACTGCACGCGCACCCCGAGGTCGTTGCGGTGGGCGAGTGCGGCCTGGACTATTTCCGCGACTTCTCGCCGCGCCCGGCGCAGCGCAAGGCCTTCGAGCGCCAGCTGGAGATCGCCGCCGGGCTGTTCCGCGAAGGTCGCGCCAAGCCGCTGTTCCTGCACCAGCGCGACGCGCACGCCGATTTCGTCGCGATCATGAAGGACTTCGCCGGCCGCATCGGGCCGGCGGTCGTGCATTGCTTCACCGGCACCCGCGAGCAGCTCTTCGAGTGCCTCGACAACGACTGGCACATCGGCATCACCGGCTGGTTGTGCGACGAACGGCGGGGCCGGCACCTGCGCGAAATCGTCGGCAACATCCCGGCCAACCGGTTGATGGTCGAGACCGACGCGCCGTACCTACTGCCGCGAACGCTCAAGCCGAGCCCGAAGGACCGGCGCAACGAGCCGATGTTCCTGCCGCACATCGTCGAGGAGCTCGCGCGTGATCGCGGCGAGGACGTCGCGGTGACCGCGGCCAATGCCACGGCCACCACGCGGGACTTCTTCCGGTTGCCGGTGCCCGGCGACGCGGGCTGACGGCGGCGGGGCCGGCCGCCGCCCGGGGACTCATCGTCCGGTCATGCCCATGGACTGCAGCTGGCTGCAGCTCTGCTCGCGCTCGGCGGGGCTGGCGGTCTCCACCGCGGTCCGGCCCTTCTCGTAACCTTCCTTGAACTTCGCGTCGTAGTCGGCAGCGCTCATTCCCATCTGCAGCGCGGCTCCCTTCTGGTCGCGCTGCATGGATTCGAGCTTGTCCGTGCTGTAGCCACCGCAGACTTCGGCCGCGCCGTGCATCGAGCCGGCCATGAAGGCCATCTGCGCGCCGCGCTGGGCCATCGGATGGCCCGATTGCCGCGCGTCTGCCGTACCGGCGCACAGCAGGGCGAGGGGCGCGACGACGCCGGCGGCCAGGAGGGTGGTGATACGGGACATGGAAACTCCTTTCATTGCTTGGGGGGAAGAACAGGGGCCTGGAAGGTGCAGGCATCCGGCGGGGGGCCGGCGTCGCCGACCGTAGCAGCACCGGTATCCAGCCAGCCATCGATCAGGCGGTGCACCGGCTGCATGCGTTTCGAAACCGTGATCGCGTCGGCGTGTGCGTCGGCGAGCGCCTGCGCCTCGCCTGGCCGGCCCTCGCCGATGGCCGCGAGGCGGGCCAGCAGGTAGGCATGTTCGCGCGCGTACGGGCCGGGGCCGGCACCGGCGGAGCGGTCGGCAAGCAACTTCCGTGCAGCGACGCCGGTGGCGCTCCAGTCGCGTTCGGCGGCGGCGGCATACATCTCCAGCATGTCGCCGACCAGCGCGGGCTGGCGCTCCAATGCCGTGATCCAGTCCGGCGCGGCCCACAACGCGCGCTGCTCCGCGGCGCCCAGCAGGCCCACCACCCCATCGGCGACGTTGGCCAGCGCATCGCTCCAGGCCGGGAGGCGCTCTTCGGCGATCACGCCGGTCGACATGCCCAGAAGCAGGGCGAGATCGCGCGCATACACCGGCTCGGCCGACAGCGCAGGGGATGCCGGATCCGCGGCACGCAACGCGGTCGCGATGGCGCGCGCGCGATGCACGCCGTTGACCAGCAAGGACATTCCATCGGCGGGAATGCGCGACGCCGGGGCCGGACGGCGGCCCTCGAGTGCGTCCAGGACCGGCAGGCCGGTGTGGGCGACCGAGAACAGGCTGCCGGCCTGGTCGCCCCGGAACCGGGCGCGCGGGGCCAGCAGTGAAACCGTCGGGCGATAGTCCGAGTTCGGCTGCGCGGCGAGGCTGTGGACATGCGCGCGCAGGAGGCGGCCGCCGCCCAGGCAGCGCGCGGAAAGCGCGTCGAAGCCGCCCAGGCCCAGGCGCTGGAGCTCGGGTGCCAGCAGGGGCTCGGCGAACGCGCCGCCACTCGTCGCCAGGCGGCGACCGTTGTGGGCGACGAGGATCACGTCGCTGCTGTTGGCGAGGTAGACGCGGGTGTCGGGAAAGACCTCGAGGAGCGCCGCCAGCATCGTCGCGAACAGCGGCTCGTCCAGTTCATAGACCTGCAGCCATTGCACCAGCACGCCACCCTCGTTCAGGTGCCGCTGCACCAGGCGATAGAACTCGAGCGTGAACAGGTTGGCGACGCCGCTCACCCAGGGGTTCGAGGGTTCCGATACCACGACGTCGTAGCGGCTCGGCGCCGCGGCGAAATGCGTGCGGGCATCCTCGTAGACGATGCGCGAGCGCGGATCCGCGTAGGCGCGCCCGACGCGGTCGCCGAAAATGCGTGCCACCTCCACCATGGCCGGTTCGATCTCGATCGACTCGATCAGGGCCGGGCGGGTGCTGCCTGCCAGCGTATGCGTGCTCAGGCCCGAGCCCCAGCCGATGACCGCGACGCGCTTCGGGTCCGGGTGGTGCACCAGCGGCAGCAGGCCGGCCAGCACCATGGTCGGCTCGTCGGCGGTGTGCGGCAGCGCGCGGTCGCGCGCAAGCATGGCGTCGGGCTTGCCATTGGTGGTGATGGAGGTATAGCCGTCGCTGTACTCGATGGATGCCACCGTCGCCGTCTTGCCGTCGACGATCGCGTTGATGCGCGCGCTTCCGGGCAGCGAGGCGACGCCGGTGCGGAACACCCCCGCGACCTGCTGGTGCGGATCGATGCGGCCGCCGACCATCGCCACCCAGAGCGCTGCCACGGTCGCGAAGGCGGGAAGCACGAGCGGGCTCCGCGCCACCCCGGCCAGGCGCAGCAGGTAGACGCCCAGCGCGGCATCGCCGAGCGCCGCGACCAGGATGCCGTTGCGCACGCCGGCGACAGGGACCAGCACGTGCACCATCAGGACCACGCCGGCGATCGCCCCCAGGGTGTTGGCGGCATAGACCTGGCCGACGACGCGCGTGCCGGCACCGCGGCGAAGCAACGCCATCGTGCACAGCGGCAGGGTCATTCCCGCGAAGAACGCGGCCGGGAACATGACCGCCAGGCAGACCGCGGCCGTCGCCAGCGAGTAGAGCTGGTAGCCCTCGTCGCCCCTGGCCACCGCCGCCTGGATCCAGCCCACCCAGCGGAACGACTGGGTGAACACGACGATCGAAAGCATCGCGGCGATGGCCATCGCCACCTGGGCATAGCCGAAGAGCCGCAGTGCGTCGGTGGACGGCCCGGTCCGGCGCCGCACCCAGAGGCCACCGAAGGCCAGCCCCAGGATGAACGCCGCCAGCATCAGTTCGAACGAATGCACCGTCGTGCCGAGCGCCTGGTTGAGCAGGCGTATCCAGCCGATTTCGTAGACGAAGGAGGTGGCACCCGTGGCGAAGGCCGCCACCAGGAGGATCGATGCGAAGCGGGCCACACCGGGATCCGGCGCCGCCGCCGCCGGCAAGGGCGGCATCGCGCCCTCGAGCCGCTGCGCCTGCACCCGGGCGCCGGCGTCCACCGGCAAGGCGCGCGCGATCAGCAGCGCGACCAGCGCCACCATCAGGTTGATCCAGCCGGCCAGTGCGACCGTGCCCGCCAGGCCCAGCGCCGGCAGCAGCACGAAGGTCGCCAGCAGCGCGCCAAGCGCGGCACCGAGGCTGTTGTAGAAGTACAGCCCACCCAGGACCCGGCCGTCGGCGTCGAGTCCCGTCTTCAGCAGCCCGGCACTGAGCAGGGGGAATGTCGCGCCGAGCAGGATGCACTGCGGCAGGATCAAGAGTCCGGCGCTCAGCCACTGCCACGTGGACGTGAGGCCACTCCCCGACAGCGCGGGCAGGACGACCGCCTGCGACAGGCCGGTATAGGCCTCGAACACCGGATGGAACACGAGGCCGGCAACGCCGATCACCGCTTCCACGACCGCATAGCCCACCAGCAGCCGGCGGGCACCGGGCTCGAACCGGCTGCACAGCCAGGCGCCCAATGCCATGCCGCCCATGAAGATGCCCAGCACCAGGGTCTGGGCATAGGCCGCATGGCCGAGCGTCAGGCCGAGGTAATGCGACCAGATCGACTGGTAGACCAGCCCGGCGATGCCGGACGGCACGAACAGCAGCAGCAGCGCCGCGAACAGCCGCCGGTCGCGCGCCGTGCCCACGGGCGCGCGGTCAGATCCGCTCAAGCTCCACCCTCCGGTTGCGCGCCCGCCCTTCGGCCGTGCCGTTGTCGGCCACCGGGCGTTCGCGCCCGAACCCGTGCGCGCGCAGGCGCCCGGCGTCGACGCCGCGGCGGACGAGTTCGTCCACGATCGTCTGCGCCCGTTCCCGTGACAACGCAAGGTTGCGGGCCGCGGTCCCGCTGTCGTCGGTATAGCCGTTGACCGACAGCGCGAGACCGGGGTCCGCCTCCAGCATCGCGACGATCTCGCCGATCTGCTGCTGCGAACCACTGAGCATGCGACTGGTATCGCTTTCGAACTGGATCGCGATGTCGACGCGGCCATCGGCGTCCATGCGTTCGCGCAGCGCGGCGGCACCGAGCGCGTCCTGTCGCGGCGGGGCGCTGCGCGGGTCATCGGCGATCACCCACGCCGCGCCGATGCCCCCGTAACTGCAGGCGTGCACCCAGATGGCACGGTCGGTGCGGTGCAGGACCCAGGTCCGCACCGGTTCGGTCGGCCAGCAGAGGCCGTTCGAGAAGGTGCTGGTGAACTCGCGCGTGAGCACCCGGCTGCTCTCGCCACGCGGGATCACGCCGTCGAAGACCTTCTGCGCGCCCGCGCGCCGCATCACGTCGTCAATGTGCGCCTCCACCTCGAGCGTGGAAAAGGTCCTGCCGGCGTCGACGCGGATGTTGGCCTGATGGACGCGGCCCTCGACGGCGATGTACTGCTCGCCGACCCGGAACGGGAACACCGCCCGCTCGATCGTGCCCGACATCTTCGGCGTGGTGTGGTAGCCGTCGGGCAGGGGGAAGTACGGGAATTCGCCGAGCGGGGCGTCCGAGACGGGGACGCTTGCGATGTCGAACCCGGGCGGCCCGGGGGTCGGGGGCGCCTCCTCGTCCGCGGCGGGCGGGGCCTCGTCCATCGGCTCCTGCGGCGCGGCACCGGGATCGGAGCAGGCACACAGGAGCCCCAGGAGGGCGGTGGCGAGGAGCGCGGGGTACTTCATCGTTCGGGCCTTGCGGGTACGGAGTGGGTTGGAAGGGGGCGGGACGCGGCTCAGTCCCTGCGTCGCGCGCCGTCCGGGATGTCGACGTCCGGGAGCTCGAAGTAGCTGGCGGGCAATGCGTCGAGGAGCGCGAATTCGGCCTGCAGCGCCGGCGCCTGGCGCGCGCGCGTCCCCGTGGCCCGGTAGGCGAGCACCACGCCCAGCGATGCATCGACCCAGAACTCGCCGTCGCTGAGGCCGCCGGGGCCGCGGCCGGCGGCGTCGCGGAAGCGGTAGCCGCGGCGGCTCGACCCGGCGATATGCCGCGGCGGCGCGGGCGCACAGTGCACGGAAAGGTCCGCGCAGGGGTCGGCTGGATCGACTACCAGCCCGCTGAAGCTGCGCACCGCGCTGGCATCCACCGGGATCGCCCGGCGCGACCCGAGGTCGGCCAGCCAGCCGGTCCCGGTGGACAGGTCGTGCAGCAGCAGCCCCCGTTCGCCCGAAGGCCCTGCGAAGTCCACCCGCAGCCGGGCCTGTTCGAGGAACACCGTCACCCGGTACCCGTCACGCCGCGCGCCCGGCCGGAACGGATTGTGGTCGGTCAGGAGTCCGCCGAGCACGATCGTTTCGGGACGGGTGCCGGCGTCGTCGGCCCACGCGCCACTGCCCGGCACCAGGCACGCGGCCAGCACGGCGATCCATCGGCGGGCAACGGTCCGCGTCACCTGAGGTTGGTGCGTTCGTGGATCGGCGACTGCATCTGGACCACGGCCTGCGATTCGAGTTCGATGCGGTAGTGATCGCCCATGAAGGGCCCGCCGAGAAGTGGATGGCGGAGCTCGACGTTGCTCGGATCGAAGATCCCGTCGCTCTGCACGTAGCGCGAACGGCCGCGCAGCACCAGGTCCACGAATGGCACGACCAGCGGGTAGTAGTAGGTCACGCGGATCTTCAGGAGGTTGGCGTCCTGGACGTTGACCTCGCCGCCGCGGATGGCGCGGTCGCGGAACGCCAGGCTGTCGTTGGGAAGTGCCTGGCGCCCGTCGTACTGGCGCTCGCGGTAGGCGTCCCACATCGCGCGCGTGGGGCTCACCACTTCGATGTCGCCGTTGATGGCGAGGTCCGCGCGCGCGCGTCCGTAGGCGATGGCGACGTCCGTGAGTCCCGTCGATGTCGCATACAGCGGCGTCAGCCCCTGCGCCAGCCCCTTGCGCATTTCCGCCACGTCGGCGCCGTGGATCGCCCCGCGGCGCGCGGCTTCCAGGGTGGCGTAGTCGAGCGTCGTCTTCGCGCGGTAGATCAGTACCAGCTGGAAGATCAGCAGCACCAGGAACAGGAATACCGGCAGCACGATCAGGAACTCGGGCAGCGACTGTCCGGTGCTGTGCCGGCGGCCGGGCGTGGGTCTGCCGGACGGAATCATGGTGCACCTCCTTGTTGGACGGGCGATGCCGGTGAGCCGGGCGGTGGTGCGCGGTCGACGACCGGCTTGACCAGGGAGTACAGGCCGGTCGAGAGCCTCAGGCTTTCGTGGAACACCTCGCCACCGGGTTCGGCATGCTGCACCGCCCCGGCAAGGGCGGCCTGGGCCTGCTGCACGCGCACGACGCCCAGGTTGTGCCAGGCGCGCGCATTGCCGGGCTCGATCGCCACCGCGCGCAGGTAGGCGACGGCCGCGTCGTCGAACGCACCCGTGTTCACCAGGGCGTTGCCCAGCCGGTACCAGTAAGCGGCGTCCTGCGGGCGCTCGCGCACCAGCTGAAGGTAGTGTTCGACCGCGTCGGCGTGCCGGCCTTGTGCATAGGCTTCGGCCGCCGCCGCGTCGATGGCGAGCAACGCACCCGCGTCGGTTGGCGCGGCGCGCTGGGCCCTGGGCGTGCCCGCACAGCCGGCCAGCAGGCCGGCAAGCACCAGGAGCAGGGTCAGGCGGCGCGCCATTCCAGCCTGTCTCCGGGTGCGATGCCCAGGCGGCAGATCGCGCCGTGGTGGAACTCGATCACGGCATGCGCGCCTCGACGTGCGCAGGCGCGCCAGGGGCGCAGGCCCTCGCGCACGGCGACCACGGCGCCCGCGCGGTCCACGAACACGAGGTCCAGCGCATAGCCCATGCCACAGGTATGCACCGAGTTGCAGGGCCGGATCAGCAGGGCCTCGCTCCCGTCGGGGGCAAGCGGCGCACGGAACAGCAGTCCGCGCAGTCGCGACCACCAGCCGAACGCGCCGCCGGCACGCGGCACCAGGCATCGCCCGTCGCGCATGAGCACGCCGCGCTTCACAGGATGCCGTCCTGGACCATCTTGAGGTAGATGAAGTAGCCGAGCACGATGAAGACGATCGGGAAGAAGAACGCCACCAGCGGGAACATCATCTTGACCGGGGCTTCGAGCGCGAGCTTCTCCGCGCGCAGGAAGCGTTCCTCGCGCCGCTGCATCGACTGCGACCGCAGGGTCGGCCCAAGGCTCGCGCCGACGCGGTCGGCCTGGATCAGTGCGCTGGTGAAGCTGGAGATCTGGGCGATGTCCATGCGGTCGGCCAGCCGGCGCAGCGCCTCGGCGCGTGGCAGGCCCGCCCGCAGGTCGCGCATCATTCGCGAGAACTCCTGCGACAGTGGCCCGGTCGGGCCCTTCATGATCGCCTGCTCGATGGCACCGGTGATGTTGAGGCCGGCCTCCACCGCCATGGTGATGAAGTCGAGGAAGATCGGCAGATCGCGGATCACGCGCTTCTCGCGCGCCTTTCGGCGCTCGCGCAGCCACAGCGAGGGATACAGCCAGCCCACCGGCAGGCCCATCGCCAGGCACAGCACCATGGCGCCAACACTGGTCTTGCCCAGCACGATCGCGAACAGCACGAAGATGCAGCTCGCAAGCACCGCACCGGTCACGCGCAGGCCGGCGAGCTCTTCGGGCGACACCAGGAAGTCCTGGCCGGCCGCCTGCAGCGCGCGATGCGACTTCTCGAGGTCGGCGGCCTTGAGGCGTGGACCGATGATGCGGGTGGCGAGGTTGACCAGCGGCCAGATCAGCTTCATGGCCGGGGGCAACGGGTCCTGGAACTCGCGGTCTTCCTGCGGGATCTCCTGGAACACGCCGCGGACGGCGACCAGCACCAGGACCACCGCCAGGGCCACGCATACGAGGATGCCGACGACCATGATCATACGTCGATGCTCATGATCTTGCGGCAGATCCGATAGCCCACGTACTCGAGCACGAGGCAGATCGCGATCACGGTGTAGCCGACCCAGGTGTTGAACATCGGCGCCATCGTCTCCGGGTACATGAGCGCGAGGTAGGCGACGATGCCCGCCGGCAGCATCGCCATCACGATGCCCTGCAGGCGGCCCTGGGCGGTCAGTGCCTTGACCTTCCCCTCCATGATCAGGCGCCTGCGCAGGGTCTCGGCGAGCGTCGCCAGGGTCTCGGCCAGGTTGCCGCCGACGTCGCGCGAGATGCCCACGGCCGATACGAACAGGGTCGCGTCCTGGATCGGCACCCGCTTGGCGAAGTTCTCCAGCGCCTGCTCCGTGCGCACGCCCATGTGCTGCTCGCGCAGCACCAGTGCAAGTTCCTGCGCCAGCGGCGGATAGCCGTCCTGCACCACGCTTTCGAGGGCCGGGGTGAAGCCCAGGCCCGCCTTCATCGTGCCCGACATCATCATCAGCGCGTCCGGAAGCTGCTCCTGGATACGGTCGAGCCGGCGCTGCTTCATCCACGCGTACAGCTTCCGCGGCAGCAGCGCCACCGCGAACGCGACGATCGCCGCAACCAGCGCCGAGCCGGACGCGGCCCAGGCCACCAGCGGCAGCACGACCAGGCAGGCGATGTTGGTGAGGAACAACACCCGCGTGTCGACGAACAGGAACATGTCCGACAGGTTGAGCCGCGCCTGCTCCAGGAAGGATTCGCGGTAGCGGTGCATGAAGGCATCGCCCACACGCACCGCCGCGAGCCCCGCCAGGAACAGGGCCAGGAACGCGGTGGTCGCGATCATGAGGACTTCGGTCATGGCTGGTAGTCCCCGTCCTTGCGGAAGATCGACAGGTCGATCGGCACGCCGCGGTCGGCCAGTTCTTCCATGAACTCCGGGATCGATCCGGTGGCGCCGAAGTTGCCGACGACCTTGCCGTCGGGCCCGTGGTGGGAGCGCACGTTGTAGGTGAAGATGTCCTGCAGCTGGATCATTCCGCTCTCGATGCCGGTCACCTCGGTGATGTGCGTGACCTTGCGCGAGCCGCACGGAAACCGCCGCTGGTGGACGATCAGGTCGACGGCCGAGGCGATCTGCTCGCGCACGACGGCCATCGGCAGGTCCATGCCCGCCATCAGCACCATCACTTCGATGCGCGAGATGGCATCCCGCGGGGAGTTGGCGTGCGCCGTGGTGAGCGATCCCTCGTGGCCGGTGTTCATCGCCTGCAGCATGTCCAGGGTCTCGCCGCCACGGCACTCGCCGACCACGATCCGGTCCGGTCGCATGCGCAGCGCGTTCTTGACGAGGTCGCGGATCGTGACCTGCCCTTTGCCCTCGAGGTTGGGCGGCCTCGCCTCCAGCGACACGAGGTTGGGCTGCACCAGGCGGAGTTCGGCGGCATCCTCGATCGTGACGATGCGGTCGCGCTCGGGGATGAAGTTCGACAGGATGTTGAGCAGCGTCGTCTTGCCCGAGCCGGTGCCTCCGGTGACGACGATGTTCTTGCGCTCGCGCACGGCGATCTCGAGGAACTCGAGCATGCCCTCGTCCAGCGAGCCGAACGTGATGAGGTCCTTGCCGACCAGCTTGCGCCTGGCGAACTTGCGGATGCTGATGCTCGGGCCGCGCAGCGCGATGGGCGGCACGATCGCGTTCACGCGCGAGCCGTCCTTCAGCCGCGCATCCACCATCGGCGAGCTTTCATCGATGCGGCGGCCGAGCGGGGTGACGATCCGCTCGATCGCCGAGAGCACGGCGCGGTCGTTGGTGAAGAAGATCTCGGACCTCTCGATCCGCCCGGCGCGCTCGATGAAGATCTGGTCGTGCGCGTTGACCATGATTTCGGTCACCGTCTCGTCGTCGATCAGCGATTCCAGCGGGCCCAGGCCGATCGCTTCGTCCAGCACCTGCTTGGCCAGCACGCGCCGGTTGATGCTCTTGGGCAGGTCGGCGAACTCGGTGTTCATGACCGTTTCGATGAGCGCGCTGGTGCGCTCGCGGAGTTCGGCGTCGGACAGGCTGTGGACGTCGACGCGGCGGAGGTCCATCTGCTTGAGCAGGGCGGCATGCACCTTGGCGCGCCACTCGACGATGTCCGGAAGCTGCTCGGGCGGCAGCGCGATCTCGCGCGACAGCGACTCGACCACGGTGTCCGCCTCGGGCGCCGCGGGCGGCGGCGCCACGGTGGCCCCGGTCGCGCTCCCTGGCCTGGCCGGGCGCGCGGGCGCGCCGGTTCCCGCGGAATCCAGCGCGATGCTCAGCCGGTAATCGGCGATCTGGATGACGTCGCCGTTGGCGAGCGGACCGCACCGCTCGGAGACGGGCTTGCCGTTGAGCCGGAACGCGGCCTTCGGGGCGCCCGCCTCGACATACACCTGGTGGTCCTGGACGCGGATCACGGCGTGGCGGCGGGCGATGCTCCAGCCCTGCAGGATGACGAGGTTGTCCTCGCCGCGGCCGATCCCGCACTCGTGGTGCAGGCATCGGATCCGGCGGGGTTCGCTTCTTGGCGCTTCGACGACGACGTTGAACATGGCGATCAGTCGAAGATGTCGCCGCCGATGGTGCCGCGGAAGTCCTCGAGCATGCGGTCGCTACGCTGGATGGCCTCGATGTTCGCCGGCGAGGCGGGCGTGATCACGCGCGGGGTGACGAAGACCACCAGGTCGGTCCGGCCGGAGCGGAAGTTGTCGGAGCGGAACAGGCGGCCCAGCACCGGGATGCTGGAAAGCCCCGGGATGCCCATGAAACCCTTCGAACCGTCGATGTCGACGAGCCCGGAGATGACGATGGTCTGCCCCGCGCGGACATTGAGCTCGGTCTCGGTGCGGCGGGTCAGGAAACCCGGGATGCCGTTGACCGTCACCGAGGGATCGATCTTGCTCACCTCGGTCATGACCGTGGTCGAGATCTCGCCGGCGCTGTTGACCACCGGCTGGATGTCGAGCTTGATCCCGTACTCCTTGAACTCCACGTTGGTGGAACCGAAGCCGCCGACGCTGGTGATCGGGATCTCGCCGCCGGCGAGGAAGTTCGCCGAGCCACCGCTGCGCGCGCTGAGCTGCGGCGCGGCGAGCTCATAGGCGTCGCCGTTCTCGGTCATGATGTCGATCTTCGAGCCGATCGTGGTCGCGATCCCGAAGTAGGTCTCCATCGGGTTGATGCGCCCGGGCAGGATGTCCTCGATGCGCTCGAACGCGCTGCCGTCGGGAAGCACCCGGTAGAAGCTCGAGGAGAAGTCCTTGATCGCACCGCCGGAGGGGCCATCGATGACGTTGTCCCAGCGGATGCCAAGCTCGCGCAGCCGGCTGCGGCTGAACTCCATGATGCGCACGTCCATCAGCACCATCGGCTGCATCCCGACCGGGTCGGCGCTGGTGAGGTCGATCACGTCCGGGTAGATCTTCGTGATCACGCCGACCTTCTGTGCCTCGTCGGCGGTGAGCTCGCCGGTGATGACCACCTTGCCGCCGATGTCGTCGATCCGCGCGCCGGTGTCGGGGCCCAGCATCTGGCGGATGATTCCGGAGGCGCTGCTGGCATCGGCGGAGTTGACGTTGACGCCGACCGAGCGCTGTCCGCCGTCGGCGTACCAGAGGTGCAGCGTGGTGAACCCCGCCTTCTGCGCACCGGCGATGACCACCAGCTGCCGCTTCTCGATGGTGGTCACTTCGATCAGCTCGCCGTTGCCGACCGCCACGCGCTCGATGTCGCGTGGCGACTTGAACACCAGCACCTGGCCGCCGTGCAGCTCGAGGGAATCGGGCAGGGACATGGACTGCGCCTGCGCGGAGGGGCCGGCACACAGTGCGATGCCGGCCAGGAGGACGGCCAGCAGCCGTCGCAAGGACTGGAACATGTCTGGGAAATCCTTTGAGTGATGTCTACTTGCTGCCGATGATGTATTCGACGTCATCACTCGATGCGCCTCCCATCGATTCCATCAGCATCTTTTCGGTGAGTCCGGTGAGGCCGAACGGCGTGGTGTCGTCGAGGTTGCGCAGCATCACGTGGATCTGCCCGGCCTTGCCTCCGACGGTGAGCGTTTCGGCCTGCCACGGGTCCAGTTCAAGCGTGACGCTGGAGTAGGCGGCGTTGAGTTCGTTGCCGATGACCTCGCCCACGCGCTGGCCGGTCGCGAGGACGCGGATGTTCTGCAGCAGGGGCGCGACCGAAGGGCCTTCGGGGCGCTTGCGGTCGTTTCGCGCGTCGGGCGCGTCCTTCGGGTCGTAGCTGAGCAGGATGTCGACCGCATCGCCGGGCGCGATCATCCCTGAGATCGAGTTCACCTCGTCGACCGAAAGCGTGTACCCGACCTTGCCCGGGCTGATGACCCGCGAGAAGTGGTTGTAGAGCGGCACCAGGGCGCTCCCGCTGAGCGGCACGCCCGCGCGGATGGGCGCGCGCACCATGCGGTTGAGGATGCCCTCGTACTCGGTCGGCAGCACTGCATCGGCTGGCACCATGTCCTCGGGGACCTCGCGCAGCGACAGGTCCGCCTCGGTCACGATCGCCCCTATGTCCAGTGGCCTGCTGGGGACCACCACGGACACCTTGCGGTTGCCCGCTTCCAGGGCCGCGGTCGCGAGGTCCACGCGCTTCTGCACATAGGAAATACTGAGGACGGCCGCGACCAGCCCCAGCGCGAGTGCTCCCATGAAGAGCAACGCGTTCTTGTTCAATTTCGGCAATGCCACTGACCCACTCCCCTGCTTTACGGTCTGTCCGCCACCGCCTCAGAGCGGTGGATAGGTGATCGACAGGGCGCTGGTGAACGCCCGGTACATCGAGCGGATGGCGTCGAGCACCATCCGCACCACGTCTTCATCGCTGCCCACGAGGACCAGGATCGCCAGAAGGGCGACGATGCAGTACTCGATCACGGCGCTTCCCCGCTGCAGGCGCGCCGGCGCCCGCCTTCCTCCCCTGTTCCCCATGCTTCCCCGTCCCCTATTCCATGTTCACGACGATCGACGTCTGCTGCGAAGCGTCGCGCGAGAGCGCCAGCACCAGGCGGCCCCCGCCGGCGCGTTCGTAGTGCACGAGGCATTCGCTGGATCCGGGCAGGCACTTCCCCATGGCCGTGCCCTTCCAGCCGTCCTGGCCCAGCCGCCCGCCGTAGAGCTGCAGGTTGGCGTAGGGCGAGAGCCGGTTGCGCAGGATGATCGTGCGGGTCTTCCCCGGCGTGTCGTTGTGCACCACGTCGCTCAGTACCTCGGTGCCGGCTGGCCGGTAGAAGCCCTTGCCGAGGTCCGGGCGCGTCATGTCGCGCGGGGCCTCGACGATGCCGATGGTGCCGGCGGTTCCCGCGCCCTCGGCCGCGAGTTCGACGGTGATGTAATAGCCTGGCGTGGCGTGGCCGACGATGGTGCGCTCACCGAACGGCGTCACCACGTGGCTGCCCTCGCCCCAATGCCGGGCATAGAAGCCGACCACGTCGTCGGGGCGGCCAGGCGCGGTGAAGCGGCTGGCCCGCATCTCCAGTCCGTTGTAATCCATGCTTTCGCTGACGGTTTCGCCCTGGCTGCCGGGCGGCAGCGGGACGGTCGGCCATGCATGCGCACTGCCGGCCAGCAGCAGCAGCGCGACGAGCATCGAAGGCCCTCCCTGGCACAGGCGCGGCATCATGGCCCCTGGTATCGCTCCAGCTTGTCCCGCGGCACGATGTCGGGCTGGATGTACCCCGGCCGGGCGCGGCTCACCACGCCCAGCACGGGCAACAGCTCCAGGAACTCCAGGTCCTCGAGCACGTCCCCGGCGTCGCCCAGGAGCGAGGCCGGCGCCAGCGACTCGACCTGGCGCATGACGCTGCGGTCGCGGCCATGGGAGGCGTGGCCCTCGAGCCCGTTGCCCGCGGCATTCCAGGCGTCGGCAAGCAGTACATGGCTTGCACGCATTTCCAGGTCGATGGTGTCGAATGGATCCAGGAAGCGCGCCGGCCCGCCGTTGCCATTGACGAGGTTTCGGGGCCGCACGACGAGTTCGGAGGTCACCAGGCCGCCCTGGTTGGGCGGGAACTCGCCGATGGGCAGGTGCTCCACCGCCCCCAGGAAGTCGTCGACGATGCCGGACAGGCCGCCCGGGTCGTCGTTCCTGTAGTCGGACAGCACGATGTCGCCCCGCCTCAGCAGCGCGCGCCCGGAGAAGGTGTTCATCATGTGGCTTGCGACCTCGGCGTCGTTGCCGAGTCCCGAGGCCGCGGTGCGGATCGGATCGTCGGCCAGGCCGAAGTGCCTGTCGATCACCAGGCCACGCTGCTGGTTGGCGTCCAGCGCGTTCCAGTCGTAGTCCGCGACGACGGTGGCCTGCCACGCGGCCGAGCGCGCCGCCTGCTGGGCGGTCTGCTGCACGTGGAAGTACTTGCCGAGCATCGGGACCAGCAGGAACAGCGGCACCATCACCGCCGCGACGATCGCCATCTCGGTCAGGGCCTGCCCGCGCTGCGGGCGACGCGTGGCGACCCGTGTCCTGGAGCGGTGCATGTCAGTCGCCTCCCGGTGCTGGAAGCAGGTCGCCGGGGTCGAGGGACCCGCCGACCTCGATGCTTCGCGTGAGTACCCGGGTTCCACTGCCCTGCGGCGGTGGTTCGGCAGTGAGGACGATGAAGCTGTCGCTGATCCCGTCGGTCAGGAAGAACGGACCATTCATCCCGGCGCCGAAACCCCACTCGGTTCCACCGGCCCAGACGCAGGCGGTGGCGCCGTTGGCGCTGGTCCATTCGTTGCAGGGCTGGCCGAGCACGCTTGTCCGTCGCGGCCCCTGCATCCCCTCGCCACCGTCGACCATGCCGGGGCCGCCGGTCCCGGTCCGCTCCAGGCGGATGCCGGGATCGCCGTAGTCCTCGAAACGCTCGCCGGTCCCGAGGTCGATGCTGATCGATCGCTCCGCGTCCACGTAGGCGTGGGTGCCTCCACGCTGCAGTTCGAAACGGCACATGGTGTCGCGGGTGGGCACCTCGCCGGGCGTGGCCACCATGAAGGCCTCGGTCCGCAAGGCCACGCGGTCCTGCGCGCGCCACACCTGCCATCGCTCGGTGCCTACGAGCTCCTCCTCGGAAGGCTCGAGCGCACGCGTCGGCAAGCCGG
The DNA here is from genome assembly GCA_036515815.1 of Luteimonas sp. Lineage (GTDB taxonomy): Bacteria > Pseudomonadota > Gammaproteobacteria > Xanthomonadales > Xanthomonadaceae > Luteimonas. Next base: position 14,918 of record DATBUS010000140.1, on the reverse strand, counting down.
CGGCCATGCACTCCTCGAGGCGCTTGCGGTAGCCGTCGCGCTGCGCGTTGCGGCCATCGGTGAGGTTCTCGAGCACGCGGTCCACGTACAGCGCGGGGAAACCGTCGCCACCGTGCGATGCCTGTGCCGCGCCACCGGCCGCCGGGCCATTGGCCGACGGGTCATCGCCGCGCGCGCACGCGGCGGCGGCCAGCATGCACGCGAGAAGTGGCATGGCGCGTGGCAGGACGCGGCTCACAGGCCCACCAGGCTGGCCGCGCCCACGGCTGCATAGGCGGTGGCCGGCGTGTCGACCAGCCGGGCCTGCCAGTAGGGACTGAACAGGCTTCCGCGCTCGAGCTGGTTGTCGGCCGTGGGCGTGCTGTTCCAGCCTTTCGGGACGAGGCGCTGGAACAGCCCGTAGTCGGGCGCCCGGTTGAAGTAGGTCTGCGCACTGGCGATCGCGCTCATCCGGTTGTCCACCATGGCGGCGTCGAGTTGCAGCTGGCCACCGTTGCGGCCGCCGAGGCCGTCGATGTCCTGTGCCGTGCGTGCGTGTTCGCGGTCGCTGACCACGTAGACCGAGAAGACCGGCCCGGAATCCGAACCCTGGTCCGGGCGCAGGGCGCGGTCGGGACGCAGGTCGTCGTAGCTGCGCAGCCCGTCGTATCCGGTGAGGTATGCATCGCGCCGCTTGTTGAGGTTGCCGCTCGGCCGCAGTGGAACGTAGAACGGCGCATCGACCGACGGGTACTGGCCCGCCATGCTTCCGGACGCGCTGCCCTGGCGCACTCCGCCGTACTGGCGGTAGGTCGGATTGTTGTTGTGGTATTCGGAGTACCAGCCGTTGCCCTGCTGGTTGGTCCCGCCGCTGCGGATACCCGGGAAGAACGCCTGCCCATTGCCCTGCACGTTGCGCACCGCCTGGGCGCCGCCCCAGCCAAGCGGGAGGTCGATCGTCAGGTCGAAGAACCCCAGGTCGATGCCGATCGAGAGATCGAGCGTGTCCAGCGCGACCCAGCGGTTGTAGTCGACCATGTCGGTGCCGCCTGCCGCCTCGAGGTCGATCGGCAGGAATGGCACGCCGAGGTCGTCCTCGCGGTCGGCGCTGAAGCGGTCGCGCGAGGCCATCACCACGTTGCGATAGCGGTCCATGCCGGCATTGCGGCGGCTGGTGGTGTCGTAGGCCTGGATGTACTGGTTGCGACGGTTGTTGCCCAGGCTTGCGGCCCCGGCGAGCTGTGCCCCCAGCAGGACGAGCGCGGCTTCCGGGATGCGTGCAGTGGGGTCGTTCCGCTGCACCACGGTGCGGGCGGTGTCGAGCGCGGTGACGCCGCCGCCGAACTGCATCATCATCCGCGACGCGTTGGCGAGGAATCCGTTGATTTCATCCAGCGCTAGGACCGCGCCTTTCAGCATGGGGTTCGCGATGGCCCTGACGCCGGACACCACGCGCTCGGCAGCGGAATAGATGCGGGCCAGCGCGGCGACCCCCGGCACCCACGACAGCCAGGTGAAGATGTTGGCGCCCTCCACCGTGTGCGCGTGGATCATGTTCATCCACGACCACAGGCTCACCGCCTGCGCCACGGCCACCTCGTTGGCGATGCGTCCCCGGTTCATGTAGGCGGCGAAGTTCATCGCGCGCGCCTGCTGCACGGCCACGCTGTAAGCGGCGGCGTCGGCCGCGTGGGTGAGCCGGACCTTCTTGTTGACCGCCTGGCCCGTGTTGAACAGGAGGATGAGGCCGAGCATCAGCACGCCCACCAGCACGACGAACATCACCAGCGCCTGTCCCCGCAGGCTGCTGCGCGGCGCAGGCGGGCGGATCCCCCTGCGCAACCCCGTGGTCGCTTGCCTTGCGATGGCCGTCATGCCGAAGACTCCCCTTGTCTACCGGTGCCCGGGCAATGGCGCGTCGCGCCCGCCGCCTGGCAGGATCGGAACGATGTGGTTGGTGGATGCGCCCGGGCCGGCATCCCGCCGGACCCGGGCTGTGCCGCAACTCCCCGTTACGGCTGGTTGTCGTTGTAGCTGCTGAGGCCCTTGTCGGCGTTGGCCTGTTCCATCGCGCGGTTGGCCTGGTTCTTGGCGCGGTTGATCATCTGGTCGGCTTCCTGGCCCGACAGCTCGCGGGCCATGCCGGCGACCTGGCCACGGACCGTGCCACCGAAGAAGGTGACGGCACCAATGGCGGCGATCGCGATCAGCGCGACGATGATGATGTACTCGGTCATGCCCTGGCCACGCTGGCGGGCATGCAGACGACGGTTGTCCTTCATGTGGTTCTTCCTTGTGCTCTGGACGTGGACTGCGGATCTCCGGGCGTGGAACCTGCCCTTCGCCCGGGACCCGATAGCTGCGGTGCGCCCCCTGTCCCCCCTCGGTTGCAGACACAGTCGGAACAGACTTTCGTGCACGCCGTTCCATGGGCAGGGAAAGATTGCCGGCTGCGCTGGGCAAGCTCAACCTCGTATTTGCCCTAGTTATGCGAGCTACGTCCCAGTTCAGGGCTTAATGTGTCCTGACTTGTCCACGCCGTCCTGACAACGGCTGTCACAAAGCGGACATTTTGTGGCTTGACGCCAACGCACGCGCAATTTTCCCCAGGCCCCCGGATCCGGGAAAAAATGCCGCTCCCTGCACGACGCATCGCTGCGCCCCGGGCGTCCGGGGCGCAAGCGTCGAGCTCAACGTGGGTCCGTCGCGCCGAGGCGCGTCAGGTTGCCGGCGGTGGAATCGTGATGGCGATGACGCCGCATGCCGTCCGGACGCCAGCCCCACCGTCGGGCTGGGTGGCGTGGTCGTCCGCGCGTTCACGTACGACGATGGCCCTGTTGGCGATGTCGTTGAAGCCGCCACCGCCGAGGGTGAGGCCCGGCAGCTGCTGTTCCACCCGCGCCACGCCCGACGCGTCGGCGTGGACGTTGTGCATGTCGCCTGCCATGTGCTCGCCCATCGCGGGCTGCCCGTGCGCGGTGCGGTGCGGATTGAAGATCGGCCCGGCACTGATCGCGTCGGCCGCGCTGCAGTCACCGATGCTGCTGATGTGCATGCCATATTCGCCCGCACCCGGAAAACCACGGATGAGGCCGGTAACGCGCACGCCCGGTCCGAAACGCTCGACATCCAGGCGCCCCGAGACCTGGCTGCCGGAACGCGGCGACAGCTCGACGACCGCGCGCTCCGCGCCGTGGTAGGTCACGACGCCTGACGGTGGCTCCACCAGCGGCTGCGTCGTGCAGCCCGCCAGCAGGATCCCCATCCCGATACTCCCCAAACCCCTGATCGACCCCATGTACGGCTTCCATTTGCAAACGGCTCCGAACCATATCAGAGCCACGTCGGCGTGGAACCTGTGCCTGACCCGAGGTGCGCGCGCGGCCCGCGCTGGACCGCGGCCGGCTGGTCAGTCGAGTCTTACGAGCTCGACGCGCCTGTTCCTCGCACGTCCCTCTTCGCTCGTGTTGTCGGCGATCGGCTGCGCCGGGCCGTATCCGTTCGCTTCCAGCCGCGCTGCATCGATGCCCTGCGCCACCAGCGACGCGACCACCGCCTTGGCGCGCGCCTCCGACAGGCGCCGGTTGTGCGCGGCGTCGCCGGTGTCGTCGGTATGCCCGTCGACCGAAAGCCGCAGCGAGGGATCGGCACGAAGCAACTCCAGCACCTGGTCGATCTGGGGCTGCGAGCCGGGGAGGATCGTGGCCTCGTCGACCGCGAAGTTCACCTCGATGGCGACGCGTCCGTCCACGTCCAGCTGCTGCTTCAGAGCTTCGGCTTCGAGCAGCCCGGCCGTGATCTCCAGCGGCGTCGTCTCGGCCATGAGCAGGTTGCCGCCATGCCGGTAGCCGGTGACCTGGAGCCAGACCTGGCGGTCGGGCCGCCGGATCACGTAGGTCTCCACCGGCTCGTTCCAGATATCGCCCAGGCCGCCGTTGTAGCGCACGCCCAGGTCGGGATCGGTCGCCTTGAGTTCATCACGCAGCGGACGGGGCCACTGCCCCTCGGCGATGCGCTGCCCACCCGCCTGCTCGATCGCCGCGCGCATGTTGCGACGGTACTCGAGCAGCGCGAAGGTCTTGCCCGCGGCCTTGTCGCCGCGGACCGCGGCGCTGTAGACGCGCCCTTCGACCCACTCGAGGCGATCCCCGGTCCAGAACGCGATGCGATCGAAGTCGGAACGCGCCTCGTCGGCGAACACGTAACCGGAAGGAAGCCGCAGGTACGGAAACTCACCGAGCGCGACCTCGCTCACCGGCACGTCGGTGACGGCGAAAGCCTTGGCGACTGGCGTCTCCGGAGTGGCGGCAGGCGCCACGTCGTCTTCGCCGGACTGCGCGGCCGCGGCGTCCGGCGCCGTGGTGCCGGCGGCGTCAGCGGCGTCAGTGCGGCCGGTCGACTGGTCGGCAGGCCCGGGGGCGCCTCCGCACGCCGCGAGTGCGGCGCCCAGGGCGCAGGTCAGCATGAGATGTCTGTGGCGCATGACGTGCCATTGGCTGCGGATGGGAGGCGAGCTTACCCGATGCTCCCGCGCCATGATGTGCCCTGCGCCCCAGCGCGCGCTGCGCTCAACTGCGCAGGCCGACCCCACGCCTGAGCAGCCAGAGGCCGAGCGCGCCAAGCACCACCACGAAGCCGAGCATCAGCGCGTAGGCGATCCACAACGGCACGTCGCTCTGCCCGAGGAGGCCGTAGCGGAAGGCGTTGACCATGTAGAAAATCGGATTGGCGTGGGTGGCGGCCTCGGCCCAGCCGGGCAGCAACTTCACCGAATAGAACACGCCGCCGAGATAGGTCAGGGGCGTGAGGATGAAGATCGGCACGATCGCCACGTCGTCGAACTTCTTCGCGAACACCGCGTTGACGAAGCCCGCGAGCGAGAAGATCGTCGCGCCCAGCAGGACCGTGGTCAGGGTCACCCAGGGATGGGGGATGCGCACCGTGGTGAACAACATCGCGATGCAGAGCACGATCACGCCGACCATCAGGCCGCGCAGAACGGCGCCGGCGACGTAACCACCCAGGATGACCCACGGCGGCATCGGGCTGACCAGCAGCTCCTCGACGTGGCGCCCGAACTTGGCGCCGAAGAACGACGACGAGATGTTGCCGTAGCTGTTCTGGATCACGCTCATCATCACCAGGCCGGGGACGATGAAGTCCATGTAGCTGATGCCGTCCATGGTCCCGATGCGGCTGCCGATCAGCCCGCCGAAGATCAGGAAGTACAGCGTCATGGTGATGGCCGGCGGCACCAGGGTCTGGCTCCAGATGCGCAGGATGCGCATCACCTCGCGGCGCGCGATGGTGCCGAGTGCGACGAGGTTCGAGCCCAGCACGGACGGTTCCGGGGTCTTCGGTGCGGGGATCGTCGTGCTCATGCGGCCTGCTCCGGAGCAGCTGCGGCCGAGCCATCACCGGTCATGCGCACGAACAACTCCTCGAGGCGGTTGGACTTGTTGCGCATGGAGCGCACCCGGATGCCGGCGGCATCGAGCGCGGCGAACACCCCATTGAGGTCCATCGCACGCGGCATGTCGACGTCGAGCGTATGCGCATCGGTGGCGCGCACCTGGGCACCCGGGATCTCGGGCAGCGTGTCGGGCAGCGCATCCTCGACATCGAGCAGGAAGCCCTCGACATCGAGCTTCGACAGCAGCGAGCGCATCGGTCCGGCCTCGACGATGCGGCCGTGGTCGATGATGGCGAGGTTGCGGCAGAGGTTCTCGGCCTCTTCCAGGTAGTGCGTGGTCAGGATGATCGTCGTGCCGGCGGCGTTGATCTGCCGCAGGGTCTGCCACATGCCGCGGCGGATCTCGATGTCCACGCCGGCGGTGGGTTCGTCGAGGATCAACAGCTTCGGCCTCGTCATCATCGCGCGCGCGATCATCAGCCGCCGCTTCATGCCGCCCGACAGCGTGCGGCTCATCTTCTCGGCCTTGTCCCAGAGTTGGGCCGCGCGCAGCTCATGCTCGGCGCGCGCGGTCGCTTCCGCGCGCGGGATGCCATAGAAGCCGGCGTAGTTCACCAGGATGTCGAGCGGCTTCTCGAACATGTTGAAGTTGATTTCCTGCGGCACCAGCCCGAGCAGGCGCATGGCCCGGTCGCGCTCCGCGTGCAGGTCGACGTCGAACACCCGCACCTCGCCCGAACTCTTGTTGACGAGCGAGGACACGATGCCGATCAGGGTGGACTTGCCGGCGCCGTTGGGGCCCAGCAGGGCATAGAAATCGCCCGGGGCGACGTCGAGCGAGACGCCCTTGAGGGCCTCAACGCCGTTGTCGTAGGTCTTGCGCAGGTCGCGCACCGAGAGCGCAGCGGAACCCGCGCCGGCAGTTGTGGGCTCCATGCTGCCTCGTGCACTGGGAACAGGTGAGCGGCGATTATAGGGCGCGCCATGGCCCGCATTGGCGGCTGGCCGGCCGAACACTGCGTCCGGGCGATGCGTGGGCCGCCTTCCCCCGGGGTGGGCCGTCCGGCCCGGACGCGCCATGGGAGGGTGCGGGGCCGCGGCCATGGGGGCCACGTTAAGATGCCCCGTCCGCCTGTCTGCCCGCCAATGGCCATCCAACACTTCCCGCTGAAACTCGTCGAGCGGCGCATGATCGCGCCGACCGTGGCCCACCTTGCCTTCGTCCGCGCCGATGGGATGGCGTTCGACTACATCCCCGGCCAGTTCCTCCAGGTGCACTTCGAAGGCGCGGATGGCAGCCCTGCGAGGCGCAGCTACTCGGTGGCCAACGTCCATGACCATGCGATCGGCCCGTGCGAACGGGTCGAGATCGCGGTCAGCTACGTGCCCGGGGGCGCGGCGACGGCGCTGTTCGAAGGCCTTGCCATCGGCGGGATGGTGCAGGCCAGCGGGCCGTTCGGGCGCTTCTGCCTGCAGGCGCGCGATGCCAACCGCCGCTACCTGCTGATCGGCACCGGCACCGGCATCACGCCTTACCGCGCGATGCTTCCGCAACTGGACGCGGCCATGGCCGCGCGCGGCGTGGAGGTGGTGCTTCTGCAGGGCGCGCGCCGGCCGGAAGAACTGCTTTACGGCGCCGAGTTCCGCGCGTTCGCCGAAGCACACCCTCGCTTCCGCTTCATCCCGTGCTTTTCGAGGGAGCTTCCGGAGGCGGGATCCGGGCATGACCATCCCGACCTGAGACAGGGCTACGTCCAGCAGTTCCTGGACGAGCTGGCGCCATCGCCCGAGGGCGACATCGCCTATCTGTGCGGCAACCCGGACATGGTGGATGCCTGCTTCGATGCGCTGAAGGCCCACGGCCTGCCCGTGCCGCTGATCCGCCGCGAGAAATATGTCAGCAATAAATGAGCCGGAGCGGTCACAGATCGCCCGGCCCGGCGGTCCCGATCGGACAACAACCACTTCGAATCCCGGGGGGAGAGGAATGAAAACACCGGATCCAGGCAGGCGTGCCCTGCTGGCCATCGGGCTGACCGCGGCGCTGGCGGCATGCACGCCAGCCGGCGAGGGGCCGGGCGGCGTGCAGCGCTTCGGCTCGATCGATTTCGAGTCCTGTGCATTGAGCAGCGTGGGCGTGCCCGCCGTGGAGGCACAGTGCGCCGGCTTCGAGGTGCCGGAAGACCACGACAATCCCGATGGCCGCCGCATCACGCTGTCGATCGCGGTGGTGCCGGCCACGGGCCTGGCCGCCCCTGATCCGGTGGTGATGATCGCCGGCGGGCCGGGGCAGGCGGCGCTCGAGTCGTATCCGCAGGTCGCAAGTGCGTTCGAGGACGTGCTGCGCCGGCGCAACGTGGTGCTGGTCGACGCCCGTGGCACGGGCGGCTCGAATCCGCTGCGATGCAGTGACGAGGATGGCGGCAACGCATTCGGCTCGGAAGATGCATCGCCGGAAGCCATGCGCGCATTCGCCGCGCGCTGCCGCGACGCGCTCGCGGCCGACAGCGACCTGCGCCGCTACGGCACCATCGACCACGTGCGTGACCTGGAAGCGGTGCGCAAGGCGCTCGATGCCCCCCAGCTCAACCTGGTCGGCATTTCGTACGGGACGCGCGTTGCGCAGCAGTACGCGCGCGTCTACCCCGACGCCACGCGCAGCCTGGTGCTCGACGGCGTGGTGCCGAACTCGATGGTGCTGGGCCAGGAACATGCCCGGAACCTGGAACAGGCGCTCGACGCACAGTTCGCGCGCTGCCGCGCCGAACCGTCCTGCGTCGACAACCTGGGCGACCCGTCGCGCCAGCTGGCCGAGGTGCGCAGCACGCTCCAGGCCGGAACCCTGCCGCCTGTGAGCTACCGCGACCCGACCAGTGGCGAATGGCTCGAGGACGCGCCCACCTTCGGCCACCTCGCGGTGCTGCTGCGGATGTTCTCCTACCAGCCCGCCGCCGCGGCCACGCTGCCACTGCTGCTGCACGAAGCCGGCGAGGGCCGCTATGCACCGCTGATGGCGCAGGCCCGGATGCTGGCCGGCTCGATCGGCGACCAGATGTCGCATGGCATGCAGCTGTCGGTGATGTGCACCGAGGACGCCGCCGAGATGGCGATCGAGCCCGGCGACGAAGGCAGCGTGCTCGGCAACGACATGGTCTCGCTGCTGAAGTCGCAGTGCGCCGAATGGCCCACCGCGCCGCGCGCCGATGGATTCCGCGATCCGCTTGCAGGCGACCTGCCGGTGCTGGCGATCAGTGGCGAATTCGACCCCGTGACGCCGCCACGGTATGGCGACGAGGTCGTCTCCCACCTGCCCCGCGGCCGCCACCTTGTGGCGCCGGGCCAGGGGCACAACGTCATCGCCGCGGGCTGCATGCCAAAGCTCTTCGCCCAGTTCGTCGAACGTGCGGATGCCGAAGCGCTCGACGTGGAGTGCCTCGAGCGCCTGGCGCCGACCCCGCCGTTCGCCGGCAACTACGGATGGGAGCCCTGAGATGATCGAAGTCAACGACCTGCACAAGACGTTCAAGGCGAAGTCGGGTCCGGTGCACGCCGTGCGCGGCGTCGGGTTCACTGCCCGCGACGGCGAGATCACCGGCCTGCTCGGACCCAATGGCGCCGGCAAGACCACCACGCTGCGGATGCTCTACACGCTGATGGCGCCCGACCGCGGCTCGGTGCGCGTGGACGGCCTCGATGCGTCGCGCGAGGCGACCGCCGTGCGGCGCAACCTGGGCGTGTTGCCGGATGCACGTGGTGTCTACAAGCGGCTCACCGCACGCGAGAACATCGCCTACTTCGGGCGCCTGCACGGACTGGACGAGGCCACCATCGCCGGGCGCATCGAAGAACTGTCGCGCACGCTGGGCATGGAGGACGTGCTGGACCGCCGCACCGAAGGTTTTTCGCAGGGCCAGCGCACCAAGACCGCGATCGCGCGTGCGCTCGTGCACGCGCCGCGCAACGTCATCCTCGACGAGCCCACCAATGGCCTGGACGTGATGACCACGCGGGGGCTGCGCAGCTTCCTCCAGGACCTGCGTGCGCAGGGCCGCTGCGTGATCTTCAGCAGCCACATCATGCAGGAGGTCGCCGCACTCTGCGATCGCATCGTGATCATCGCCGAAGGGCAGGTACGCGCCATCGGTACGCCGGATGAACTCCGTGCGCAGTCCGGGCATGCCAACCTCGAGGACGCCTTCGTCAGTCTCATCGGCTCCGAGGAGGGCCTGTCGGCATGAAGACCCTGAACAATCCGGTGTGGACCGTGGCCTGGAAGGAACTGCTTGACCTGTTCCGCGACCGACGCACGGTGATGCTGAGCCTGCTGATGGGGCCGCTGCTGTTCCCGCTGCTGATCCTCGGCATGGGGTCGCTGGCGGAAAGCCGCGCGCGCGTGCAGCTGGAATCGGTGCTCGAGGTGCCGGTGATCGGTGCCGAGCACGCGCCCAACCTGGTGCGCTTCCTGCATACCCGCGACATCGAGGCGATCGAGCCTCCCGCGGATGCGGAACGCCAACTGCGCGAGCAGGAGTTCGACGTGGTCCTGCGCATCCCGCCCGACTACGCGGAGCTGTGGCGCGCCAGCCGTGCGGCGCCGGTGGAGATCCTGTACGACTCGTCGCGCCAGGATTCACGCATCCCGGTGCAGCGGGTGCGGGCGGCGCTGGCCGAGTACGGCCGCCAGGCCGGTGCGCTTCGCATGATCAGCCGTGGCATGAGCCCCGAAGCATCGGCCGCGGTGCTGCCGGCGCCACGCGACGTCTCCACGCCGGAGTCGCGCCGCGGCATGCTGCTGGCCTTCCTGCCCTACCTGCTCATCCTCAGCGCCTTCCTCGGGGGTGCCTATCTGGTCATCGACATCACCGCGGGCGAGCGCGAGCGCCAGTCGCTGGAGCCGTTGCTGGCGACCCCGGTGTCGCGCAGCGCGATCATGAGCGGCAAGATCCTCGCGGCCTGCCTGTTCGGGATGCTGGGACTGGCGCTGATCGTGATCGCGTTCCGCATCAGCTTCGCGGTGGCGCCGGCCTCGATGCAGCTGGTGGACGTGTCGCCGCGGATGATGCTGCAGCTGCTGCTCGTGCTCCTGCCGATGGTGCTCATCGGCACCACGCTGCTGACCCTGATCTCGGCCAGCGTGAAGTCGGTCAAGGAGGCGCAGAGCTACATGAGCGTGCTGATGCTGCTGCCGATCGTGCCGACCATCGTGTTGCTGGTGAACCCGGTGAAGGACGAACTCTGGCAGTTCACCGTGCCGTTCCTGGCGCAGAACCAGATGCTGCTGAAGATCATCCGCAGCGAGTGGGTCTCGCCCACCGAGTGGGCGGTCTACCTCGGTGCAGGCTTCGGGCTTGGCCTGGTGCTGTGGCTGCTGGCGGCGCGGCTCTACCACCGCGAGAAGCTGGCGATCTCGGCCTGACCGGCTGCTGCGGAAAGAAAAAGCCCGGCCTTGCGCCGGGCTTTTTCATGCATCGCCAGGGCGCTGTCAGCCGCCGGGGTTGAAGGCGATGGTGCGGCGCGTGGTGACGGGTTCGGCCACAGGCTCGAAGCGCCAGCGGCGCACGGCCGCGACGGCTTCGCGGTCGAACACGCGCGCCGGATTGGCGCGTACCACGCGGGCATCGCTCACGCTGCCGTCGGGGGCCACGGTGAACTCCACCTGCACTTCGCCGGACTGTGCCGCGCGCAGCGCCTCCGCCGGGTAACGCGGTGCGGGCGTGCTCAACGGCCGCAGGCTTGGCGCAGCCGCCGGCGTGGCCGGGGCCGCGGCCGCCGCCGCCCGTTGCTGCGCCTGGCGCTGTTCGGCTGCGCGCTGTTCCGCGGCACGCTCCTCGGCGGCGAGACGGTCGGCTTCCGCCCGTGCGGCAGCGTCGCGTTCGGTGTTGCGCTGCTGCTCGGCGAGCTGCTCGGCCGCCACGCGCTGCTGTTCGGCCTGCGCGCGTTCGCGCTCGGCCGCGAGCTGTCGCTGGCGCTCTGCTTCCTGCTCGGCGCTCAGGGCCTGCTGTTCGATGCGGCGCTGCGCCGCTTCGTCGGCGCTGTCGATCGAGGCCTGCAGGCGCTGCAGTGCCGGGTGGTTGGCATCGGCGCGCGCCACCAGCGCGGCCAGGCGCCTGGACTCCTCGAAATCCTCGCGGTCGCGCGCCTGCTCGGTGGCGATCACCAGCATCGGCATCAGGTCGGTCAGTGCGCTGGCCACCGCGGCATCGCCGGGCGACTTCTCGCGCAGCGCCAGGTAGTACTCGAGCGCGTTGTCGCCTGCCGGTGCATACAGGCGGCTCTCGGCATACGCAGCGCGGCCGCGCTCGCGCAGTTCGTCGGCGCCCAGCGCCGCGAGCGCGTCAGCCTGCGCCTCGACCTGTTCGGCCGCCGTCGTGGCGGTGTCGGCCGCAGCCGCGGTCGTGCCGTCGGCCGCGGCAGGCGAGGGCGCAGGTGGCTCGTCCTTGCCACAGGCCGAGAGGGCGACGGCAAGGGCCGCCGCAAGCGCAATGCGTGGCACTCCCCGCCACGCGGAATTCCGGTTGTCCAACATCGATGTGTACTCCCCCTGGAGTGCGAATCCGCACGTATGCCTAGGACGCGACACGCGGCCGTGTTTGTCAACACCCGTCACGCTCGCGTCACGCTCCTTACTTGCCGATACAGAAGCGCGAAAAGATGTGCCCGAGCAGCGCATCGGCGTCCACGCGCCCGGTAATGTCGCCCAAAGCGTGATGCGCGTCACGGAGCTCCTCGGCTGCCAGATCGAGAGCCTCCACCGTGAGCGCCGTTGCGGCCCGGTCCAGGGCGATACCTGCGCGCGTGAGCGCCTCGATATGGCGCGCGCGCGCGGTGAATTCCCCTTCGCCGGCAGCTTCGCCCATGACCAGCGTGCGCAGGCGCGCGTGCAGAGCATCCAGGCCGTCCCCGGTCGCCGCCGAGACGTGCAGGCCGCCATCGGGCGGCGGCGGGGTGCCGGGCGGAAGCAGATCGGCCTTGTTGTGCAACCACAGCACCTCGGGAACCCCCGCGATGTCGCCAGCGACGGCCGCTCGGCCGGCAGCGGGATCGCGTGCGTCGACCACGACGATCGCAAGCCCGGCCCGGCGCAGCTCGTCGCGGGCACGGCGCATGCCTTCCTCCTCGATGGCATCGCCGGATGCGCGCAGCCCTGCGGTATCCACCAGCACCAGGGCCGCGCCATCCACATGCACGGTTTCACGCAGCAGATCGCGCGTAGTGCCGGCCACGTCGGTCACGATCGCGCGGTCGCTGCCGGCCAACGCATTGAGCAGGGAGCTCTTGCCCGCGTTCGGCGGCCCGATGATCACCGCATGCAGCCCGTCGCGCAGGCGGCGGCCACGCTCGGCATCGGCCAGCAGCGCGGCAAGGTCGCCACGCGCCCGTGCCAGACGCGCGGCCAGTTGCGCGCCGCCAAGTGTCTCCAGAGGCTCGTCGGCGAAATCGATCGCGGCCTCCGCGTGCACGCGGATGGCCAGCAGTTCCTCGGCCAGCGCGTCGACCCGGCGCGAGAAGCGGCCTTCCAGCGAGCGCATGGCGGCGCGCGCCGCCGTGAGGTCACCGGCGGCGATCAGGTCGGCCACCGCCTCGGCCTGGGCCAGGTCCATGCGGCCATTGAGGAAGGCGCGTTCGGTGAATTCGCCTGGCCGGGCCATGCGTGCACCCAGTGCGCAGCACCGCGCGACAAGCGCCTGCAACAGCACCGGGTTGCCGTGGCCCTGGAGCTCGACCACGTCCTCGCCGGTGTAGCTGGCCGGCGCCGTGAACAGCACGGCGATGCCGTCGTCGAGGGCGGAACCGTCCGCGTCGAGGAAGCGTACATGGTGCGCATGACGTGGCCGGAGGTGGCGGCCACCGCAGACCGCGGTGGCAATCGTCGCCGCCCCGGGGCCCGACAGCCGTACGATGCCGATCCCCCCGGTCCCGGGGGCCGTGGCAACGGCGGCGATCGTGTCGGTCGCGACGCTGTCCATTCCTGCATGGGGCGGCGGACCGCCCCGGCGATCAGTCCTTTGCGACGGCCTTGGCCGTCTCGTCGCCGGCGTCGGGCTTGTCGGCGAACTTGCGGATCAGCCACCACTGCTGCAGCAGGCCGAGCGCGCCGTTGGTCACCCAGTACAGCACCAGGCCGGACGGGAAGAAGATCATGAAGACGCCGAACACCAGCGGCATCAGCTGCATCATCTTCTGCTGCATCGGGTCCATGCCGACCATCGGCGTCAGCTTCTGGGTGGCCCACATCACCAGGATGTTGAGCACCGGCAGGATGAAGTACGGATCGCGCGCGGTGAGGTCCTGGATCCAGCCGATCCACGGCGCATGGCGCAGCTCCACCGATTCCAGCAGCACCCAGTACAGCGCCAGCCAGATCGGCATCTGCAGCAGCACCGGCAGGCAGCCGCCGACGGGATTGATCTTCTCCTTCTTGTACAGCTCCATCATGGCGACCTGGAACTTCTGCTTGTCGTCGCCGTAACGTTCCTTGAGCTGCTGGATGCGCGGCTGGAACTTGCGCATCTTCGCCATCGACTGGTACTGCGCCTTCGACAGCGGGTACAGCACCGCCTTCACCACCAGCACCAGGCCGATGATCGACCAGCCCCAGTTCTGGAACAGGCCGTGCAGCTTGTCGAGGATCCAGAACAGGCCCTCGCCCAGGACGGCGAAGATCGAGAAGCGGCTGTAGTCGACCGCGCGATCGAGGCCGGGCACCTGCTGCGCCTTGATCTGGCCGACCAGCTTCGGGCCCACCCACAGGCGCGCGCTGGTGGTCGCCTCGTCACCCGGCGCCACGGCCAGCCCTGGGCCGACCTCGCGGATCAGGTGGTGCATGCCACCGAGCGGACCGGGCACGGTGTGCAGCGAGATGGTGACCTCGTCGCTGGCGCCGGGAATCCAGGCGCTGAAGAAGTGGTGCTGCAGCATGGCCAGCCAGCCGCCCGACTGGCGCGCATTGACCGCACCCTCGTCGGCGAAGTCGTCGTAGCGCACGCGCTCGTAGCCCTGGCCCGGGCTGAACCAGGTGGCGCCGTACAGGCTGAAGGACTCGGGGTTGGTCCAGCCGGTCTTGAGCGCCTGCGGCAGGCGCACCAGCTGGCGGTAGACATGGCCCTGCCAGAGGCTGTCGCCACGGTTGTAGATGGTGTCGCTCACCTCGACGGCATAGCTGCCGCGGGTGAAGACATAGTTGCGGCGGATGCTCACGCCATCGGGGCCGTGCCACACGAACGGAACCTCGAGCGTGTCGGCGTCGTCGGCGAGCACGTAGGTGCTGCCGGGCGATTCCGGCACGAAGCCCGATTCGTGGCTCGGCGCTGCGTTGGCCGAGCTGACCCAGCCGCTCTGGGCGGCGTAGAAGCGTTCCGGCGCGTCATCGAACATGCGCACCGGCGGGCTGCCGTCGTCGCGGGTCTGCGGGAAGCCGAGCAGGTCGGCCCGCGCCACCGCGCCGCCGCGCAGCGCGAGGTCGAGGACGTCGGTCCGCACCTTGACCAGGTCGGCCGACTGCGGCGCCGCGGCCGCCTGCACGCCG
>DATBUS010000139.1:0-14809 GCA_036515815.1 Luteimonas sp. | reverse complement strand
CGCGGCCTCCGGGCGCGAAGCAGCCGCCACCCCGGCGGCCGGGCCCGCGCCGGCTGCGCAGGTTGCGCCGGGCCAGGGCGGCTTCGAGGCCACCGGCGACGAGATCGACGACGAGATCCGCGAGGTCTTCCTTGAGGAGTTCGCCGAGGAGATCGACAACCTCGACCAGCTGCTGCCGCTGTGGCGCGCGCAGCCGGACGACATGGAGCGCCTGCGGCCGATCCGCCGCGTGTTCCATACCCTCAAGGGCAGCGGCCGCCTGGTGGGCGCGCGCACCCTGGGCGAGTTCAGCTGGAAGGTCGAGAACATGCTCAACCGCGTGCTGGACGGCACGCGCCCGGCCACTCCGGCGGTGGTCGCGATGGTCGACCAGGCCTTCTACACGCTGCCCCAGTTGCAGGCCGCACTGCGCGGCGATGGCGCCGTGCTGGCCGACCTCGAGCGCATGCAGGCCTCGGCCGACCGGATTGCCGGTGGCGACGAGGCCATGCCCGAGAATGCCGGCGCCGCGGTCCAGGCCGCCGCTGCCCTACCGGCGATGGTGGCGGTGGAGCTGCCGCCCGGCGAAGACGTCGTGCCGGAAGACATTGCGGCCGCGGCCGCGGCCCTGCCTGCCGGCGACGACACGGCACCGGCCGAGGCCGCGTCCATCGAGGACGGGCCCCAAGCGGTCGCGACCGGGGCGCTGGAGATGGTGCCGGCCTCGGTGGACGCGCTGCTGCTCGAGATCCTCGATGCCGAAGTCACCGGGCACCTGGCCACCGTGGATGCATGGCTCGAGCGCGCCGCCGACGGCCGCGCCGAGGTTTCCGAAGCGCTGCTGCGCGCACTGCACACCATGAACGGTGCGTTCGCGATGACCGAGCTGCCGACGGTAGCCCAGGCGCTGACGCCGGCTGAAGGCTATGTGCGCCGCCTGCTCGCGGCTGACGCGCCGGCTTCCGGCGACGGTGTGGCCGCCATCGGTGAACTGGCCGCGATGACGCGCGCCGCGATCGCCGGCCTGCAGTCTGCGCACCCGCAGGTGCCCGTGGCGGCCGCGCTGGCGACCCGCCTGCTTGCCCTGCGCGACCGGCTGCCCGAGCCCGCCCCGCGCGACCCCGGGGCGATGGACGACGAAGTCGCCGACGCGGATGGCGGCCTGGACCGCACCGCGCCGCAACTGGTCGATGTCGACATGAGCAGGTACGCCGGCTTTGGCGATGGCGGCTTGGCCGGTGGGCCAGAGGAGCCTGCGACTGGAGCCGGGTCCGAAGACGATGCCGATCGCGCCGGGGCGGAGGCCGCCGACGCGCAGGGCGACGACACCGGGCGCATCGAGGTCGAACGGCTCGAGGCCGAACGGCTCGAAGCGGAACGGCTCGAAGCGGAACGGCTTGAAGCGGAGCGTCTCGAAGCGGAGCGGCTCGAAGCGGAGCGTCTCGAAGCGGAACGGCTTGAAGCGGAGCGTCTCGAAGCGGAACGGCTCGAAGCGGAGCGTCTCGAAGCGGAGGGGCTCGAAGCGGAGCGGCTCGAGGCGGAGCGGCTCGAAGCGGAGCGGCTCGAAGCGGAGCGCCTTGAAACGGAGCTCTCCGAAGCCGAGCGCCTGGAGGCTGAACGCCTCGAAGGCGAGCGCGCCGAAGCGGAACGCCTGGAGGCCGAACGCCTCGAAGCCGAACGCCTCGAATCCGAACGCCTCGAAGCGGAGCGACTGGAAACCGAACGTCGCGAGACGGCCGAACTCGAAGCGCGCATCCTCGAATTCGAGCGTCTCGAAGCCGAGCGGATCGAAGCCGAGCGTCTCGAGGCGGAGCGCCTGGACGCCGAACGTGCCGAGGCCGAACGCCAGGAAGCCGAGCGCCTCGAAGCCGAACGCGTCGAACAGGAGCGCCTCGAAGCCGAGCGTCTCGAAGCCGAACGCGTCGAACAGGAACGCCTCGAAGCCGAGCGCCTCGAAGCCGAGCGCGTGGAGGCCGCACGCCTGGCTGCCGAGCGTGCCGAGGCCGAACGCCTCGAGGCCGAGCGCCTGGCGGCCGAACGTGCGGAGGCCGAGCGTCTCGAAGCGGAGCGGCTGGCCGCCGAGCGCGCGGAAGCCGAGCGTCTCGCCACCGAGCGCATGGAGCAGGAGCGCGCGATCGCGGCGGCCGCCAGCGCGATGCTGGCCGCCATTCCCGCCGACGAGGATCCGGACAGCGAGTTCGACCTGGCGGGCCTCGACGCCGAGCTCGTGGACATCTTCGTCGAGGAAGGCCGCGACCTGCTCGACCATTCGGACGGCCTGCTTGCGCGGCTGCGCGAGACGCCCGATGACCGCGAGGCCCTGGTCGGCCTGCAGCGGGACCTGCACACGCTGAAGGGTGGCGCGCGCATGGCCGGCCTGTTTGCCATCGGCGAGCTCGGCCATTCGATGGAATCGCTGCTGGAGGCGGTCTCGGAGCAGCGCTTCGACCTGTCGCGCAGCGACGTGCCGCTGCTCGAGCGCGGGTTCGACCGCCTGCATGCGATGGTCACCCGGGTCGGCGAGCGGCGCGCGATCAGCGCCTCGCAGGGTCTGATCGATGCCTTCGACGCGCGTGCGCGCGGCGAGGAGCTGTCGCCCGAGACCCTGGCGGCACCTGCGCGGCGCATGCCCGCCCCGGCGGTGGCGCTCGCGCCGCTGACCGCGCCCATCGGCGACATGCTGGCCGGCGACGAGGACGACATCACCATCCGTGCGCCGCAGGAACAGGTGCGCATCCGCGCCGACCTGCTCGACCGCCTGGTCAACTACGCCGGCGAGGTGGCGATCTATCGTGCGCGCCTGGAGCAGCAGCTCGGGGCTTTCCGCGGCGCGATGGGGGAGATGGAGCAGACCAACATGCGTCTGCGCGACCAGCTCCGCCGCCTCGACCTCGAGACCGAAGCGCAGATCATCGCGCGCTACCAGCGCGAGCAGGACACCGCCGACGCCACGTTCGACCCGCTCGAACTGGACCGCTTCTCGACCCTGCAGCAGCTTTCGCGCGCGCTGGCCGAATCCGCGGCCGACCTTTCGAGCCTGCAGGGCACGCTCGACGACCTGACCCGGCAGTACGAGACGCTGCTGCTGCAGCAGTCGCGCGTCAGCTCGGAGCTGCAGGAAGGCCTCATGCGCACGCGCATGGTGCCCTTCGATTCGCTGGTGCCGCGCCTGCGTCGCGTGGTGCGCCAGGCGGCCTCGGACACCGGCAAGCACGCACAGCTCAGGCTGGACGGCGCCCAGGGCGAGCTCGATCGCAACGTGCTCGAGCGCATGACCGCGCCGCTGGAGCACATGCTCCGCAACGCGATCGCCCACGGCCTCGAACAACCCGACGCCCGTCGCGAGGCCGGCAAGCCCGGCGAGGGCACGGTCCGGATCTCGGTGCGCCGCGAAGGCTCTGAAGTGGTGCTGGAAGTCGCCGACGACGGCCGCGGCCTCGACCGCGAGGCGATCCGTCGCCGCGGCATCGAGCGCGGGCTGCTGCGCGAGGATGCGGTGCTGGCCGACAGCGACCTCGACAGCCTGATCTTCCAGCCCGGCTTCTCCACCGCCGACGAGGTCAGCCGTCTCGCGGGCCGCGGCGTCGGCATGGACGTGGTGGCGAGCGAAGTGCGCCAGCTCGGCGGCGCGCTCGACATCGCCAGCCAGCGCGGCCGCGGCACCACCTTCACCATGCGCCTGCCGCAGACCCTGGCGGTCACCCAGGCGGTGTTCGTCCGCATCGGCGACACCAGCTTCGCGGTACCGATCGCCTCGGTGCGCGGCGTGGGCCGGATCGCACGCGAGGACTACCAGCGCGAGGGCGCGACCTACGCCTACGGCGGCGAGGACTACGCGGTGCATGACCTCGGCGGGCTCGTCGGCCAGGCCGCGGCACGTGCCGACGGGCAGCTGCAGATGCCGCTGCTGCTCGTGCGTTCGGGCGAACTGCGCGTCGCGGTCGCCGTCGACCAGATCATGGGTAACCGCGAGATCGTGGTGAAGCCGGTCGGTCCGCAGGTGGCCTCGATCCCGGGCATCTTCGGCGCCACGATCATGGGCGACGGCAGCGTGGTGGTGATCCTCGACATCGCGCCACTCGTGCGCCGCCAGCAGGTGGCCCTGCCGCGCGACACGTCCCTGGCCGATGCGCCCGAAAAGCGCCGGGTGCCGCTGGTGATGGTCGTCGACGACTCGATCACCATGCGCAAGGTCACCGGGCGCGTGCTCGAGCGCCACAACTTCGAGGTCTCCACCGCGAAGGACGGCCTCGACGCACTGGAGCGCATGGCCGAGCGCGTGCCCGACCTGATGCTGCTCGACATCGAGATGCCGCGCATGGACGGCTACGAGCTGGCGACGGCGATGAAGACCGACCCGCGCCTGCGCAACGTCCCGATCGTGATGATCACTTCGCGTACCGGCGAGAAGCACCGCCAGCGCGCCTTCGAGATCGGGGTGGAGCGCTACCTGGGCAAGCCCTACCAGGAGACCGAACTGCTCCGTAACGTCAACGAGTTGCTGAAGGCGGACGGGCATGGCTGAGCCGGTCCGGGTCCTCCTCCTCGCGCGTGCCGGCGAGGCCAGGCAGCGGCTCGAGGCGGCGCTGTCCGACGCCGGCGCCGAGCTGCTGCGCGCGGTCGATCCGGTCGACGGCGACGCGGCCGACGACATCGCGCTGCGGCCGGGCGCGGTGCTGGTCGCGCTGGAACCCGCGATCGAGGACGCGCTGGAGCGCTATGACGCGCTGCTGACGGATCCCGAGGTGCTGGTGATGTTCGACGAGGCCGAAGTGGCCGCCCGCCGCGACGGCTGGGATGCCGCCCGCTGGGTCCGCCATCTCGCCGCCAAGCTCAACGGCCATGCGGATGTGCTGCCGCCAGGCGCCGAGTCCGACGACGCCGGGCTTCCCGAGCCCGGTCCGCTCCCGGTGCGCGACTTCGACCCGGGAAGCATCGATATCGGCGCGATGGCCGGGACCGCCCAGGACCTGTCGGCCGAGGTGCCCCGGACGCTCGACTTCGACATGCATGCCGGCGATGCCGGTGGATCCGATGGCGGGGCCTGGGACGATGTCATGCCGGACCTCCCGGGAGAGGGGGGTGAAGAGCCGCGTCCAGGCTTGTCCGGACTGGTGGCCGCAGAAGACATGGACTGGTCCGCATCCGGCACCGACGATCTCTCGTTTGACGGTGATGCCGGGCTCGCCGGGCTCCCGGCCGGCACGACCGTCCCGGAGCCGGAGCGCGATCCGCTGACCCTCGGCGACAGCCTGTCGCTGGCCGACGATGATGCGCCGCTGGCCACCCGCGACACCTCGGCCGCCATCGACCTCGACGCACTCGAGTCCCGTCTCGGAGGCCTGTCGTTGGCCGAGGACGATGATGGGCCCGTCGTGCCCCGGCCCGCACCGGCCGCGCCCACCCTCGACGTCGACGCGCTCTCCGCGCGCCTGGAAGGCCTTTCGCTTGCCGATCCCGAGAGCTACGGCCACGGCAAGCTGCTTGGCGCCGTGGTGGTGGAAGCCGGGATTGGCGGACCCGATGCCGTCCGCCAGTTGCTCGGCGGCCTGGTCGCCGATTTCGCGCGCCCGGTGCTGGTGCGCCTGCAGCTTGACGGCGGCCGCTACGAACGCCTGGTGCAGCAGATGCAGCGCGCAAGCGTGCTGCCGGTGCGACTGGCCGAAGTCAACGGCGTGGCGGAAGCCGCCACCGTCCACTTCCTGCCGCCCGGCGTCACGGTGGTCGATGATCGCGCACTGCTGCGCTTCGTCGATGCCGGCGAAGCCGCCGCGAGCGGGTACGAGGCCTTGCCTGCCGGCGACAGCGCCCTGGTCTTCCTCAGCGGTGCCGACATCGACCGCGTGGAACGCGCGGTGGCGATGGCGGATGCGGGCGCGCTGGTACTCGCCCAGGCGCCGGAGAGCTGCTACGACGCTGCCGCGGTCACGGCCCTGGTCGGCCGCGGTGCCGTGTCGGCCGAGCCTGGCGACCTGGCGCAGGCATTGATCGACCGCTGGCCCTGACGAGATCCCACATGAACCAGAACGCGTTCCAGGACATCCGCGGCGTGCTCATCCAGGTGGAGGGCGCGCGCCTGCTGCTGCCCAACGCCACCATCGCCGAAGTGCTGTCGTACGCCGATCCCGAGC
The DNA here is from genome assembly GCA_036515815.1 of Luteimonas sp. Taxonomy (GTDB): domain Bacteria; phylum Pseudomonadota; class Gammaproteobacteria; order Xanthomonadales; family Xanthomonadaceae; genus Luteimonas. Next base: position 8,699 of record DATBUS010000139.1, on the reverse strand, counting down.
CCGTGGCCGATGCGCCGCACTGGCTGCTCGGGCGCATCCGCTGGCGCGGCTGGCAGCTGCCGCTGGCCTCGTTCTCCCGCCTTGCGGGAATCGCCGACGAGGCCGGTGGCCTGGGCAGCAAGGTGGTGGTACTCAAGGCACTCGGTGGCGATGCGCATCTTCCCTACCTCGCCATGCTCACCAAGGGCTTCCCCCGCCTGGTCACGGTGTCGCGCGAGGCCCTGGTGGCGGATGCGGGCGAGGGCGATTCCGGAGACGCGGGGAACCTGCCGCTTGGCGTGCTGATGCGCGTCATGCTCAACGACGAGCCGGCCCTGCTGCCCGACGTCGATGCCATCGAGGGCGCCATCCGCGAGGCACTGGCGGCCTGAGCGCCGCGCCCCGCGGGCTCAGGCGAGGTCGCCGAACCTGGCCTGCAATGCGCTGATCGCGGCGATCCCCGCGGTCTCGGTGCGCAGGATGCGCGGGCCCAGCCGCAGACCCTGGAAGCCCGCCTCCGCCAGCACGGTGCGGTCGCGCGGCGACCAGCCGCCTTCGGGCCCGATGGCCACCACCACGTCCCGCCCGGCCGGTTCCGGGAGGCCGCGCACGTTCGCCGGGGCCATGGGGTCGAGCGTGAGCCGTACCGCATCGTCGGGCAGGGCGCTTGCCGCCTTGGCCAGTGCCAGCGGGGGCGACACCGCGGGCACGAACGCGCGCCCGCTCTGCCCGCAGGCCGACGCCACCACGCCCTGCCAGTGCGCCAGCCGCTTCGCGGCCCGCGCCGCGTCCAGCTTGACCTCGCTGCGCTCGCTGCTGACCGGAACGAAGCCATGGACGCCCAGCTCGGTCGCCTTCTGCAGGATCCAGTCCATCTTCTCGCCCCGCGCGACGCCCTGGAGCAGCACGATCCTCAGCGCGGACTCGTTGTCGACCGCATGTGCGGCCACCACCTCGACCTCGCCGCCGCGCTTGCCCGCCGACACCACGCGGCACTCGTAATCGAAGCCGTCGCCGTTGAACAGCACGCACGGATCGCCCACGCCCAGGCGCAGTGTCCGCAGCAGATGGCCGGCCGCGCCTTCGGGCAAGGCCAGGCGCTTGCCGACCGCAAGCGATTCTTCAACAAGGGTACGGATCGGGCGCATGTGGGTCCTTCTTGAGAGAGCTTTGCCACGGATCACGCGGATGAACGCGGATTTACACGGATAAGGCGGGCAATGGAAAGGGCGGTGCGTCCAGGGCCGTCGCGAGGCGGACATTTCACTGCACTCGCCTGCAATCAGTGACCGTGCCACCCGGCCGGACAGATCCCAAATGCTCTATCCGTGTAAATCCGCGTTCATCCGCGTGGATCCGTGGCAAGGCCTTTCCCGGCCTCCAGGATCGCCGCCCTTGTTGCATCTGTGAGCTGCGCGAGCTGGGCGTCGTCGATGCAGTAGGGCGGCATCCAGTAGAGGGTATCGCCCAGCGGACGCAGCAGCACGCCGTGGTCGAGCGCCTTGCGGTATGCGCGCAGGCCGACGCGCTCGGCAGGGTCGAAGGGCGTCGAGCGGTTGCCGTCGCGCATGAGTTCGAAGGCAAGCACCATGCCCGCCTGGCGGACTTCGGCGACATGCGGCAGGCCGGCCAGCGTGGCGGCGGCGTCGGCCATCTTCGCGGCGGTGGTGCGATTGCGGGCGATCAGCTGGTCGGACTCGAAGATGTCCAGCGAGGCCAGCGCCGCGGCGCAGGCGAGGGGATTGCCGGTATAGCTGTGCGAATGCAGGAAGGCCCGCTCGCGCGAGTCGTCAAGGAACCCGTCGTAGATCGACTGCGTGGCCAGCACCGCCGCCAGCGGCAGGAAGCCGCCGGTCAGGCCCTTGGACACGCACATGAGGTCGGGCATCACGCCGGCCTGTTCGAAGGCGAACATGGTCCCGGTGCGGCCGAAACCGGTGGCGATCTCGTCGGCGATCAGGAACACGCCATGGACGTCGCAGAGTTCGCGCGCGCGCCTGAGGTACACGGGATGGTGCATGCGCATGCCGCCCGCACATTGCAGGCGCGGTTCCAGGATCAGCGCGCACACTTCGCCGGGGTGCTCGTCCAGGAGGCGCGCCAGCGCGTCGGCCGCCTCTTCCGCGCAGTCTTCGGCCGACTGGCCGGGACGCGCATTCCAGGCGTCGGGCGAGGGGGCGAACATCGCTTCCATCAGGAGAGGCGCATAGATGCGCCGGTACAGCGGGATGTCGCCGACCGAGAGGGCGCCGATGGTCTCGCCGTGGTAGCCGTTCTCGAGCGCGACGAACTTCGTGCGCCGCGGCTCGTCGCCGCGGTTGCGGTACCAGTGGAAGGCCATCTTGAGCGCGACCTCGACGCCCGCCGAGCCGTTGTCGGCGTAGAAGACCTTTGCCAGCGGCTCCCGGCCCGCCTGGCGCGGCGCGATCGCGAGGAGGCGCTCGGCCAGTTCGACCGCGCCCTCGTGCGTGGCCCCGGCAAGGATCACGTGCTCCAGCCGGCGCGCCTGGCGCGCGATCGCCTCGGCGATACGCGGCTCGGCATGGCCATGGATGTTGGTCCACCAGCTGCTGACCGCGTCCAGCGTGCGCCGGCCATCGTGGCCCACCAGCCACGCGCCCTCACCGTGGGACACCGTGATGAGCGGCAGGGTGCCGGGGTGCTCGCGCATCTGCGTGCAGGGGTGCCAGAGCACGGCCAGGTCACGGGATCGCCAGGCATCGGCCTCGGCTAGAATGGAGGGATCGTGCGAAGACATGTCGGACATCGCCGCATTATCGCCCCTGGCAACGCCGGGAGTCGCCCGTGAGCCGCCGGCTGCCGGTGATCCATTCGGTGTCCGAGTCCGAAGCCGGCCCGTACCGCCTGGAGCGGCTCGACCTGGAGTTCTCCAATGGCGAGCGCCGCCGCTACGAGCGGCTGCACGGCCGCGGGCATGGCGCCGTGGTGGTGGTGCCGATGATCGACGACGACACGGCCCTGCTGGTGCGCGAGTACGCGGCGGGCGTGCATCGCTACGAGCTGGGCCTGGTGAAGGGCCGGATCGATGCCGGCGAGACGCCGCTGCAGGCTGCCGACCGCGAGCTGAAGGAAGAGGCCGGCTACGGCGCGCGCCGCCTGGATGTACTGCGCGTGCTCACGCTGGCACCGACGTACATGAGCCATTCCACCCATCTGGTGCTCGCGCGCGACCTCTATCCCGAGCGCCTGCCCGGCGACGAACCCGAGGAGCTCGACGTGGTGCCCTGGAGGCTCGACCGCCTGCACGAACTGATCCTGCGCGAGGACTTCTCCGAAGGCCGCTCGATCGCCGCGCTCTTCGTCGCCCGCGACTGGCTGGCCCACCATGCCGGTTGACGGCGCGCTGCGCGAGGGCGTGATCGCCATCGCCCGCGACGCCGGCAGTGCGATCATGGCGGTGCACGAGGATGACTTCGCGGTGCAGGCCAAGGCCGATGCCAGCCCGGTCACCGCTGCCGACCTGGCCGCGCATCGCTGCATCGTCGAAGGCCTGGCGCGACTGACGCCGGACATCCCGGTGCTGTCGGAGGAGTCCGCGCATGCGGTGTCGCTGGACGAGCGTCGCGGCTGGTCGCGCTTCTGGCTGGTCGACCCGCTCGACGGCACGCGCGAGTTCCTCAAGCGCAACGGCGAGTTCACCGTGAACATCGCGCTGGTCGACGACGGCGTGCCGCTGTTCGGCGCCATCCAGTCACCGGTCAGCGGTGCGGTGTGGCACGGTGCACCGGGAACCGGTGCCTTTCGCCGCGATGGCGACGAAGAGCGTGCGATCACGACCCGCCGTCCGGCCACGCTCCCCCTGCGGGTGGCCGCAAGCCGCTCCCACCTCGACCCGCGTACCGCGGCGCTGCTGCATCGGGTCGGTGAGCACGAGACCATCGGCCTCGGCTCCTCGCTCAAGTTCTGCCTGCTCGCCGAAGGCGGCATGGATGCCTACCCGCGCATGGGCCCCACCAGCGAGTGGGACACCGCCGCAGGACAGGCCATCCTCGAAGCCGCCGGTGGTTGCGTGCTGGACCTGAAGGGCCGTCCCTTCCGCTACAACCAGCGCGACACCCTCCTGAACGGCCACTTCATGGCCCTGGGCGACCCGGGCCTGCCGTGGAAGTCGTGGCTCGGCTGAAGGGCTCTTTGCCACGGATTCACGCGGATTCACGCGGATCTGGCCGAGGCGGGATCCAAACGGGGATTAGAGAGCGGCTCGCGGTGCTGGATGATCATGCCGCGCCCGAGGAGTCGACGGAGCGGCCGTCGCCTTTGCTCCTTCCTTCTGTTCGCTCCTGCTCCCGCTCTATCCGTGTAGATCCGTGTACATCCCGCGTAACCCGTGGCAAAAAGCTTCTGAAAGGAGTCCACCATGTCCGAAGCCGACAACCTCCAGCGCCTGCTCGGCATCATGGCGCGGTTGCGCGATCCGGATGACGGGTGTCCATGGGACCTGGCGCAGGACTTCTCGACCATCGCGCCGTACACCATCGAGGAGGCCTACGAGGTCGCCGACGCCATCGATCGCGGCGACATGCACGACCTGCGCGATGAGCTCGGGGACCTGCTGTTGCAGGTGGTCTTCCATGCGCAGATGGCCAGCGAAGCCGGACATTTCGGCTTCGACGATGTCGCCCGCGCGATCTCGGAGAAGATGGAGCGCAGGCATCCGCATGTGTTCGGCGATGCCACGCGTGACGATGCCGATGCCGTGCGCGCGAGCTGGGACGGGATCAAACGTGCTGAACGCACGGCCGCCGGGGACACGGACCCGTCCGCGCTTGCGGGAGTTTCGCGCGGGCTGCCGGAGTGGCAGCGCGCGGTGAAGCTGCAGGCGGGGGCGGCGCGGGTCGGCTTCGACTGGCCATCGTCCGCGCCGGTGCTGGACAAGCTCGCCGAGGAGCTGGAGGAAGTACGCGCCGAGTTCGATGCGCTGGGCGATGGCGATGATGCCGCCGTGCGCGAGCGCCTGGAATCAGAGCTCGGTGACCTGCTGTTTGTCGCGGCCAACCTGGCGCGCCACGCGCGGGTCGATGTCGGCAACGCCATGCGCCGGGCCAACCTCAAGTTCGAGCGCAGGTTCCGTGCGATGGAAGCCCTGGCGGCCGGCGAGGGCAAGACGCTCGCCGATCTGCCGCTCGATGCGCAGGAAGCCCTGTGGGCGCGCGTCAAGCAGGACGAGCGCGGCGGCAACGGCTGAGGCATGATCATGCCGACGCGCCGCACCGGAGGCGACATGGCCCGCTTCGCAAGCTTCCGCGAGTTCTACCCGTACTACCTCGGAGAGCATCGCAACCGGACGTCGCGTCGACTGCACTTCATCGGCAGCTGCGGTGCACTGGCTTTCGTCGTGCTTTCGCTTGCCACCGCCAACGCGTGGTGGCTGCTCGCGGCCATTGCCTGCGGCTATGCGCTGGCGTGGATCGGGCACTTCTTCTTCGAGAAGAACCGGCCTGCCACCTTCCGCCACCCGCTGTACTCCCTGGCCGGTGACTGGGTGATGTTTCGCGACATCCTGCTCGGCCGGATTCCGTTCTGAATCTTCACGCGTTCTGGACAGGCGTCCCGGCAGCCTTTCACAAAGCTGAAGACTGTCCCTCTGGAGGACTCATGCGCGGATCGCAGGAACCCGGTGGCCTCGTCCTGATCGTCGAGGACAACCGGAACATCTCGGAAATGGTGGGTGAATACCTCGAAAGCCGCGGCTTCGAGGTCGACTACGCGGCCGACGGCCTGGACGGCTACCGGCTGGCCAGCGAGAACAACTACGACGTGATCGTCTTGGACCTGATGCTGCCGCGCCTGGATGGCATCGAGGTCTGCAAGCGCCTGCGCGAGGAAGCGCGCAAGTCCACCCCGGTGCTGATGCTGACCGCGCGCGATACGCTCGACGAGAAGCTGACCGGCCTCGGTGCCGGTGCGGACGATTACCTGGTCAAGCCGTTCGCGGTGCAGGAACTGGAGGCGCGCCTGCGGGCCCTGATCCGTCGCGAACGCCGCCAGGTGGGTTCGGAAGTGCTCAAGGTCGCCGACCTCGTGCTCGACCCGGCCAGCCTGCGTGCTACGCGTTCGGGCACCGAACTGCAGCTCTCGCCCATCGGCCTGAAGCTCCTGACCATCCTCATGCGCGAGTCGCCGCGCGTGGTGAACCGCCAGGAAATCGAACGCGAGATCTGGGGCAACAGCCTGCCGGACTCGGACACGCTGCGCAGCCATCTCTACAATCTGCGCAAGACCATCGACAAGCCGTTCGACAAGCCGTTGCTGCATACCGTGCAGAGCGCCGGCTATCGCATCGCCGACATCGAACAGCCGCCGGCCTGACCGGCGGCAGGATTACAGATGCCCCAGGGACTCCCGCGCAAGCTGCGGCGCGTTTTCGTGCTGCAGGGCGTGCTGGCCATCGTCGCGGTCGTCACGTGCATGTACGTGGCGACCGTGTTCGCGCGCGGCCAGATCGCCTCCGACTGGATGCGCATCGAAGCCGAACGCTTCTGGCGCGAGAAGGCACGCGATCCGGCCTATCCACCGCCGTGGACGACGTCGGTGAGCAGCTATTTCGTGCCCGAGGGCGCGGATCCGGTCGCCCAGGGCGTCCCCAAATCGTTCGTCGACGCCGGTGTCGGGCTGCACCGGCTCAAGGGGCCCGGTGCGTCGCAGCGCCTGCTGGTGCAGGACGGGCCGGGCGGACGGCTCTACCTCAAGATCGCGTTCCGGCTGATGGACCGCGTGGGCACATGGTCCATGCTGATCGCGTCGCTCATGGCGATGCTCGCGATCGCCACCGTCAACTGGCTGAGTTACCGCATCGCGCGGCGCCTGGTGCTGCCGGTGACGGCCATGGCGGGCGAGGTCGCACGCTGGGATCCGCGGCAGCCGGACATCGCGGCCATCGAGCCGGCGCAGCTGCCGGGCGAGGTCGGCCGCGAGGTGCGCCTCCTGGGAGGTGCGATCCGCGGACTGGCCGAGCGCACCCAGTCGTTCATCCGCCGGGAGCGCGATTTCACCCGCGAGGCCAGCCACGAACTGCGCACGCCCTTGACCGTGGTCCGCGTGGCCACCGACATGTTGCGGCGGGATCCCGACCTGCCGCCGCGGATGCAGCGCTCGCTGGACCGCGTGCAGGTGGCGGCGCGCGACATGGAAGCCGTGGTGGATGCCCTGCTGATCCTCGCGCGCGAGGACGAGCCGGTGGAAACCGAGGAATTCCCGGTGCTCGAAGTGGCCGCCGACGCCGCGCGTGTCGGTGAAGCGCTGCTGGAGGAGCTCGGCAGCAGCGGGGCCGTCCAGCTGGCCCTGCTGGAGCAGGGCAACCCGGTCCTGCATGGCTCGAGACGCGCGATGGTGGTGATCCTCGAGCAGCTCGTGCGCAACGCCTGCACGTTCACGCCCGAGGGGCGCATCGACGTGGTCCTGCACGAGGACCGGGTCGAGGTCCAGGACACCGGCGTCGGGATGGATCGCGACGTGCTCGAACGCGTGTTCGAGCCGTTCTACCGGGCCGACCAGTACGTCGGCGGCCGCGGACTCGGGCTTGCGGTCGTGCGCCGGCTCGCCGGCCGCTTCGGCTGGAGCGTGACGATCGAGAGCATGCCGGGGCGCGGCACAACGGTCACCGTGGGCTTCGCGCGGGAGGCCTAGCGTCAACCACATGCGCGCCGGTGCGTTAGCCTCCCGACCCCAGCCGGATCCGGATCCCGAATGAACCATCGCCCCAAGCCCGCCGCCCGGCGTACACGCAAGCCGCTTGCCGCCATCGTCGCGGTGGTCATTGCCCTCGGTGCAGGTGCCTGGTACGCGACGCAGCGCGACGGGGGAGCCGACGGCGGCGCCTGGCGCACGGTCGAGGTCGAGCGCGGCGACATCCGCGTGGCGATCTCGGCCACCGGCACCCTCAGCGCGATCTCGACGGTGGTCGTGGGCAGCCAGATCTCCGGCCAGGTCACCGATGTGCTGGTGGATTTCAACGACAAGGTCGAGCGCGGGCAGGTGATCGCGAAGATCGACCCGAGCACCTACCAGGCGCAGATCGAGCAGGGTTCGGCCCAGATCGCCAGCGCCCGCGCCAGCCTGGCGCAGGCCCGGGCCAGCCTGAGGAACGCCGGGCTCGACTACCGCCGCAAGGCCGAGCTTGGCGATCGCCAGCTGGTGGCGCGCAGCGACATCGACCTCGCACGGGCCGCCCTCGACCAGGCGCGCGCGCAGGTGGCTTCGGCGGAGGCGCAGATCAGCCAGCAGACCGCGTCCACGCAGACCACGCGCATCAACCTGGAGCGCACCGTGATCCGGTCGCCGGTGGATGGCGTGGTGCTGACCCGCACCATCGAGCCGGGCCAGACCGTGGCCGCGAGCCTGCAGGCGCCCGAACTTTTCACCATCGCCGAAGACCTGTCGAAGATGAAGATCGAGCTCGCGGTGGACGAGGCCGACATCGGGCAGGTGCAGGCCGGCCAGCGGGTCAGCTTCACCGCGGATGCCTTCGCCGACCGCGAGTTTTCCGGCGTAGTGGAGCAGGTGCGGCTGGCCGCGACGAACACCAGCAACGTGGTCACCTATCCCGTCGTGGTCACCGTCGACAACAGCGACGGCACGCTGCTGCCGGGGCTGACGGTCAACGCAGAGATCGAGGTCAGCCGCCGCGACGGCGTGCTCAAGGTCTCCAACGCCGCGCTGCGCTACAAGCCCACCAGCGCCGAGGGCCCGGTGGCCGCGGC
>DATBUS010000138.1:0-12588 GCA_036515815.1 Luteimonas sp. | reverse complement strand
GCCAGGGCGGGCACGGCAAGGTGCAGCCGCCGGCGGCGCAGGCGCATGCCGGTCCGAAGGCACCGGGCGGGCGCAGCCGGGGTGGCCGTGGCCGCCGCGGCGGCCAGGGAGCCACGGGCGCCTGACCGCGCTCAGCTTCCGCCGAGGTCCCGGACCAGGCGGAAGCCGACGTCATCGAAGCCGCGCTCGGCGCTTCTCGCGGCCGGCGCGGCGGATTCGTCGCGCCAGCTGCTGCCGCTGGCCACGCGCTTGTCGCAGCCGCCGCTGCAGTCGACGTTCCACTCGGCCACGCGGCGGCTGCCGCCGGCCGCCGGCAGCTTCGCCCATTCCGACGAGGTCGCCAGGCGATACGCCAGGCCATCGCGCTGGCCACGCCACTGCGCGTAGGCGCGGGCGTCCTCCCATGACACGCAGACCGCCGGATCGCCGCCGGTCTGCTCGAACCCCGGGTTCTGCCAGTCGCGCGGCGCGACCACGCGCAGGAGGGAGGCGCGCTCACGGCAGCGTGCCGCCTCGCGCCCGGTGGCGCTTGCGAAGGCGGCGAATTCGTCGCGGCTGACCGGGCGCCGCATCGCACCCAGGCGGATCCCGCCCTGCTGCACCAGCACCATGTCCACGCCCTTGCCGCCGAGGCGCTCGCCCGGCAGCGGGATCTTCCGTGCGCGGGTGTCGAGCCGGGCGATGCGTTCGCTGTCCAGGCCCATGCGCCGCGCCGCCTCGACCGCATCGAGGGCGCCGGCGCGGTCGTAGTCCGCCGCCGCCCGGTCCACGCGCGTCTCCACGACCTTGCCCACCCCGTCCATCGCCGCGCGCAGTGCATCGCCATCGGCGCGCGAGGTGCGCGATGCGAGCTGGCTGGCCTGCATGACCGCAGTGCGGGCGCGGTCGATGTCGCCGCGGGCGAACCGGCGTTCGGCCGCCTCGCCGAGCGAGCCGATCAGCCCGTCGATGGCCGTTCCAAGCCGCAGGTGGCCAGGATCGGCCTGCCAGGCGTTGAGCACGCTGGTATAGGCGTTGTCGCCGGCGGGTTCGGTCAGCCGGTTGGCGCGCATCTGGCGCTCGGCGGCCACCAGCCAGCGCTCGGCTTCGGAGGCCGGTGCGGCGCGCAGCATGGCGTCGTCGGCATTCCCGATCGACGACGGGGCCTGGCCGCCCGGCTGCATGCTTCCCGGTGCGCCCGGCGCACCCGGGCCGGCCTGGTCGCTGTCGCCGACAGCGCGGTAGAACGCATGCGGCGTCTCCCGGCCGCCCATCCAGGCGCCTGCCGCGAGCACGACCAGCGCGACCGCCCCGATGCCGATCCACGCCCGACGCGGCAGGGCGCGCATGCGTCCGCTGGCTTCGTCGAGGCGGCTGCGCAGGTCGCGCGTGCCGCGGGCCGGCACGTGTTCCAGCGCGTCGAGCATCTGCGCGGCGTCGGCGAAGCGGTGCGCCGGCGATTTGGCTAGAGCGCGGTCGATGAAGGGCTGCCAGTGGCGCAGTCCTGGTGGCAGCCGCGGGATCGGATCCTGCACGTGCATGACCGCCATCGACAGCGCGTCGGCCGCGTTGTAGGGCAGGCTGCCGACCAGCATTTCCCAGGCCAGCACGCCCACGCTGTAAAGGTCGGCGCGTGCGTCCACGCCTTCGCCCCGGGCCTGCTCGGGTGGCATGTAGGCGGTGCTTCCCACCGCGAGTCCGGCGGTGGTGACGCGCGCCCCATAGCCACGACGCAAGGCGATGCCGAAGTCCGCCAGCAGCGGCCGGCCGTGCTCGTCGAACAGCACGTTCTCGGCCTTGACGTCGCGATGCACGATGCCGCGCGAATGGGCGCACTGCAGGGCCGACAGCACGTCGCGCAGGATCGCGCGTACCGCAGGCTCGTCGTCGCGCAGGTCGCGCTGGCCGAGGTGCCCGCGCGGCAGGTAGGGCATGGAGTAGTAGGGCAGGCCGTCACGGGTACGGCCAACGTCGTAGATGCCGACGATGTTCGGGTGTTCGAGCCGGGCCACGGTGCGTGCCTCGTTCTCGAAGCGGCGCCGGCTGACCTCGTCGGACAGCGCCTCGGGCAGCATCACCTTGATCGCGACCTCGCGCCCGAGCGAGAGCTGCTGGCCGAGATAGATCGTCGACATGCCGCCGATGCCGACCACGCGCGTCAGCCTGTAGCCGCGGATCTCCGGCATCGGCTCGACGGCATTGCTTGGACTGTCCTGCGTCATCCCGGCCCCCCTAGGCGACAGGCAGGATAGCCCTCCCGCGGCCGGATGTGACGGCTGCAGTTGCGACGCATGTCACGCGTCCGTGGTTCCGGCACGCCGGTCGGGCTTGCGGCGCACGTAGACCTGCTTGCGTACAGCGGCGACCACCTCGCCCTGGGCATCCACCACATCGGTGTCGAACCAGTGCAGGTACTTGTCGCCGCCCGCGGTCGCCCGGCGCATGGCCTCGAGCACGGCATCGTCGAGGTCGAAGCGCGCGCGGACGGTGCCGTGGCCCGGCTTGAGGAAGCGGATTTCGGCGGCCTGGTCCCAGACGTAGTAGTCGCGGCCAAGCGAACGCATGGTGAGCAGCATCCAGAACGGATCGGTCATGGCGAACAGGCTGCCGCCGAAATGGGTGCCGACGTAGTTGCGGTTGTACCAGCGCTGGCGCAGCTCCACGCTGGCGTGGCGGAAGTCCTCGGACAGCGCGCTGACCCGGATGCCGGCGAACAGAAAGGGTGGCCACGCATTGATGCCGCGGCGCAAAGTGGACGCACGCACGGGTCAGGACAGCAGCAGCGCCGACATCTGCCTGCGGTAGCGCGACACCAGGGCCTGGTCCTCGATCACGCGGAAGGCTTCGATCAGTGCCTTGCGCGGCAGGCCGTCGTCGAAGCCCCGGTCGCGGCGCAGCATCTCCATGAACTGTTCGAGCGCGGCCTCGTGGCGGCCTTCGACCATGTGCCGTGCGCCCAGCAGGTGGCGTGCGCGCAGGTCAGCGGGATCGGCCGCAAGCGTGGCCTCCAGTTGCGGCTGTGTCGGCGCGTCGCGCAGCAGCGCCGCAAAGGCCAGCGCGGCGCGGGCGCGCAGGGCGCGGTCGTCGGTCGCGAGGTTGGCGGGCAGGGCGTCAAGCAGGCGCCCGGCCTCGTCGGTCGTGCCGGTGGCAAGCAGGGCAACGGCAAGATCCAGCTTCAGCGCATCGTCGTCGGGCGCCGCTGCGATCTCCTGGCGCAGGCGCTGGACCTCGGCGTGCGGATCCACCGGTGCCGCTGCCACCCCTTCGGCGGCATCTTCGGCAGCGGCCTCGGCTGGAACGATCCCGTGGCCTGCCAGGAACTCGCGCAGCTGCCCCTCGGGCATCGCGCCCGGGAAGCCGTCCACCGGCTGGCCGTCCTTGACCAGGATGATCGTCGGGATGGAGCGGATCTGGAATGCAGCGGCAAGCTGCTGCTCGCGGTCGACGTCGATCTTCGCGAGCACGAAGGCGCCGTTGTACTCGGCGGCGAGCTTCTCGAGGATCGGGCCGACGGTCTTGCAGGGTCCGCACCATTCGGCCCAGAAATCGATCAGGACCGGCACCTGCAGCGAACGGTCGAGGACTCCGGCCTCGAAGTTGTCGGCAGTGGCGTCGAAGACGTGGGCGTGGGCTTGCGTGGGGGACATGGTTCGATCCGTTGTGCGGGTCCGGACCAGATTGTGCCAGTGCTTGCCGATTGCAACCCGACGCGGCGAGGATGCCGTCCTTTCCCTGACCTGGGGTGGTGCATGGCATACGGATCGACGACCCGGGCCGGCCTGGCGGCGCGGGTCGCGGGCTTCGCGGCCGCGGCCTGCTTCGCGGGTGCGCTGTTCGGCTTTGGTGCCGCGCTGGAGGGCTTCCGCCACGACACCTGGCCGGTGGCGGTGCTGGGCGCGTCCGGCGTTCCGCGTGCCGGCGCGTTCAACGCCTGCGCCTATCTGCTGCCCGGCCTGCTGGCCGCGTTCGTCGCGCTGCGCGCACGCGCCGGGTTGCCCTCCCGGTCCGGGCTGCCCGCGCGTGTCGGATGGACGCTGGCGCTGCTGGCAGCGTTTGCGTTCGCCGCGCAGGGTCTGTTCCCGCTGGACCCCGCCGGGCCGGATGCCGGGCGCGGCAGGCTGCACGGCGTGGCCTGGGCGCTCTGGGGCATCGCCTTCGCGGCCGCGGCGGCGACGCTGGCACTGGCCGCGTTCCGGCAGGCCTGCTGGGTGCGCGCCACCCTGCATCTGTGCGCAGGGGTGGCGGTGTCCGCTCCCGGCTGGATGCTGGACGGGCTGGTGGGGGCGCCACTGGCACAGCGCCTGGCCTTCGGCAGCTGGTTCGCCTGGCTCGCCTGGGTGGGGTGGGCACGCCCGGGCGACGCGCGCTGAAGCCCGCGTTTCAGTCGGCGGCGGACGCGTGCAGCACGCGGTTGCGCCCTTCGGCCTTTGCCCGGTACAGGGATGCGTCCGCCACTTCGAACAGCAGCTCCGGGGTCACGCCGTCCGGCGGGAACGTGGCCACGCCGATCGACACGGTCACCGGGCCGAGGGTGCGGCCGTTGTGCGAGATCGTCTGCTGCGAGACCTCGCGGCGGATCGACTCGGCGCGCATGACCGCGGCGGCGGCGTCGGTCTCGGGCATCACCACGGTGAACTCCTCGCCGCCGTAGCGGCAAGCCATGTCCTCGGCCCGCACCAGTGAACCGATGCAGTGGCCGACGTGGGCGAGCACGGCGTCCCCCGCACTGTGGCCCTGGGTGTCGTTGAAGTTCTTGAAGTGGTCGATGTCGATCACCAGCAGCGACAGCGGCAGGTGCCGCCGCTCGCAGCGGAGCATCTCGCGCCGGAGGCTTTCCTCGAAGTAGCGGCGGTTGAAGAGGCCGGTCAGCGGGTCGCGCAGGGACTGCTGGCGCAGCGTCTCGCGCAGCCGCAGGTTGGCGATGGCCAGCGCCAGTTGCTCGCCCATGGATTCGATGATCGCGGTGTCGTTCCCGTCGGTCGCGGTGTCGGCCGGTCCGCTGGCATGGAGCATGCCGAGCGTTTCGCCCTGGGCGCTGAGCGGGACGCACCACGTCGAGACCGTGGCGAGCGACGTGCCGTGCTCCATATGGGCGCAGCGGGCGCGGCCCCCGGCCCGGTTGTGGTGCGGCTGCCCGCGCCGCAGTGCCCAGCACTCGTCGGGTACGAGGGTGTCACTGCTCGCGATGGCGGGCTGGCCGAAGCTCGCGCGGCTTTCCAGCAGGTCGCGCGATGCGCGTGCGAGGTAGTACTGGCCGCCGGCGTGCGGCAGCAGGCGTTCCAGCGTGCCCGTGGTCAGCTCCATCGCCTCGTCCAGGTTCTGGACGCTCTGCAGCATGCTGGTGTACTCGCCGAGCAGCGCCCGTTGCGCCGACAGGCGCTCGCCCAGCGCCTGGGCGCTGCGAAGCTCCTCCAGCGACCTGCGCGCCTCGCGCTCCAGCCGCCGGTTGCGCCGGTTCTCGCGCGACAGGCTGACCAGCAGCATCCAGAACGTCGCCAGCGAGACCGCCAGGCTCAGCAGCACGAATCCGAGCAGCATGTCGATGCGGCGGGCGCTGGCGCTCCTGCGCTCGGCCAGGAGGGCACGCTCCTCCTCCCGCAGGTCCTCGACGAGGACGTTGACGCCATGCATGCGCCGAACCAGCTCGTCGACGCGCATCGCCCCGATGGCGGCCTCGCGCCCGTCGCGGTCCTGGATATCGGCCAGTTCCTGCATGCGCCGCAGCTGCCCGGAGTTCTGCTCGAGGAGCTGCTTCGCGCGGGCATGTTGCCGCGGATTGTCGACGGTGAGCCGGACCAGCTCGCGCCCCACCGCCAGCGCCTGGGGGCCGGTGCGGTCGAACTCGCTGCGCAGCGACGGGTGCCCGCTCAGGCGGTAGCCACGGCCTGCCGCCTGGGCGGCGGCCATCAGCGACTGGCCGGCCTCGAGCTCCTCGATCACGCGGTGGCTGTGTTCGACCCAGCGGTTGCTTTCGGTCAATTGCCGCACGCCGAACACCAGCACCGCCGCCACCGCGACCAGGAGCAGGAGGGCGACCACCGCAGCGGCGTACCGGATGGGCTGGAGTCGGGAAATCGCAGTCATCGCGCGATCATAGGACAGCTCCGGCGAGCGTCGCGTGGCGGCCGCGGCGGCCACTGCGGTAGGCTTGGCGGCCCCACTTGCCGCGGCAACCACGACGTGTCCGACCCCAGCGCAGCGCCCGAATCCCACTCCTACCGACCGGCCGACATCGAGCGCGCGGCCCAGGACTACTGGAACCGTTCCCGTGCCTGGGAAGTGGTGGAGGACGCCTCGAAGCCGAAGTTCTTCTGCCTGTCCATGCTGCCGTACCCGTCGGGCGCGCTGCACATGGGGCATGTGCGCAACTACACCATCGGCGACGTCATCAGCCGCTACAAGCGCATGACCGGCCACAACGTGCTGCAGCCGATGGGCTGGGACGCCTTCGGCCTGCCCGCCGAGAACGCGGCGATCAGGAACCGCACCGCGCCGGCGAAGTGGACGTACGCCAACATCGACCATATGCGCGGCCAGCTGAAGATGCTGGGCTATGGCATCGACTGGTCGCGCGAGTTCGCCACCTGCCGTCCGGACTACTATGTCCACGAGCAGCGCATGTTCACCCGGCTGATGAGGAAAGGCCTGGCCTACCGCCGCAACGCGGTGGTCAACTGGGACCCGGTCGACCAGACGGTGCTGGCCAACGAGCAGGTGATCGACGGCCGCGGCTGGCGCTCGGGCGCGGTGGTGGAGAAGCGCGAGATCCCGCAGTGGTTCCTGCGCATCACCGACTACGCGCAGGAGTTGCTCGATGGCCTGGACGCACTGCCTGGCTGGCCGGACCCGGTCAAGACCATGCAGCGCAACTGGATCGGCCGGTCCGAAGGCCTGGAAATCAGCTTCCGCGTCGATGGCGAGGATGCGCCGCTGGCCGTGTACACCACGCGTCCGGACACGCTGATGGGCGTGACCTTCATCAGCATCGCCGCCGAACATCCGCTTGCGCTCAAGGCCGCGCAGGAAAACATGAAGCTCGCGGCCTTCATCGACGAGATCCGCAAGGGCGGCGTGTCCGAGGCCGAACTCGAGACCCAGGAAAAGCGCGGCATGGCCACCGGGCTGTGGGCGATCCATCCGGTCACCGGGGAAGACCTGCCGATCTATGTCGCGAACTTCGTACTGATGGGCTACGGCACGGGCGCCGTGATGGCGGTGCCGGCGCACGACCAGCGCGACTGGGAGTTCGCCAAGGTGCACGGCCTGCCGGTGCGTCCGGTGGTGGTGCCGCCGGCGGTGCGCGACGCGCTGGCCGAAGTGGTCGGCGACGTGGCGCACGATGCCGATCCCTTCCAGGCGGCGCTGGCCGGTGGCAGCGTGGACGCCTACGACACCACGGCTGCCGTGGCCGTGGTGCGGGACTGGCTCGATGGCATCGAGCAGCGCGAGGCGTATACCGAACGCGGCTTCCTGATCAATTCCGGCGAGTACAACGGGCTCGACTACGACGCCGCCTTCGACGCCATCGCCGCGCGCCTGGAAGGCGAGGGCGTAGGCCGCCGCAAGGTCAACTACCGCCTGCGCGACTGGGGCGTGAGCCGCCAGCGCTACTGGGGCTGCCCGATCCCGGTGATCTACTGCGCCGACTGTGGCGCGTTGCCGGTGCCGGAAGACCAGCTGCCGGTGGTGCTGCCCGAGGACGTGGCCGGCGCCTTCGCCTCGGGCGTGGTGCAGTCGCCGATCAAGGCCGACCCGGAATGGCGAAAGACCAGCTGTCCGCAGTGCGGGGGCGCGGCCGAGCGCGAGACCGACACCTTCGACACCTTCATGGAGTCGAGCTGGTACTACGCGCGCTACACCTCCCCGGGTGCGACCGACATGGTCGACGACCGCGCGAAATACTGGACGCCGGTCGACCAGTACATCGGCGGCGTCGAGCACGCGATCCTGCACCTGCTGTATTTCCGCTTCTACCACAAGCTGCTGCGCGACGCGGGCTTCGTCGACAGCGACGAGCCGGCGGTCAACCTGCTCACCCAGGGCATGGTCGTGGCCGACACCTGGTACCGCGAGGCCGCGAACGGCGCGAAGGACTGGTTCAACCCCGCCGAGGTGGAGGTCGAACGCGACGAGCGCGGCCGCATCACTGGCGCGCGCCTGGCATCCGATGGGCAGCCGGTGCACTCCGGCGGGACCGAGAAGATGTCGAAGTCGAAGAACAACGGCGTCGACCCGCAGGCGATGGTCGATCGCTACGGCGCGGACACGGTGCGCCTGTTCTCGATGTTCGCGTCGCCGCCGACGCTGTCGCTGGAGTGGAACGAGTCCGGCGTCGAGGGCATGGCCCGCTTCCTGCGCCGGTTCTGGCGCCTGGTCCACGAGCATGCGGCCGCCCGTTCCGCAGGTGCCGGCGAAGCCCCCCGGGCGGCTGCTGGCGGACCCGCCGCCGCGACCGCCGCGCAGAAGACATTGCGTCGCCTGCTCCACGAAACCATCCAGAAGGTCGGTGACGACTACGGCCGCCGCCATGGCTTCAACACCGCGATCGCCGCGCTGATGGAGCTGCTGAACCACGTGGTGAAGTTCGACGACCACAGCCCGGAGGGGCTTGTCGTGCGCCACGAGGTGCTCGAGGCGATGGTGCTGATGCTCAACCCGGTCACGCCGCATGCCTGCCACGTCCTCTGGCAGGTGCTGGGGCATGCCGAGCAGGTGCTCGACGACGTGCCCTTTCCCGCGGCCGATGCGTCCGCGCTGGTGCGCGACGCGGTGACCCTCGCGGTCCAGGTCAACGGCAAGCTGCGCGGCACCATCGAGGTGTCGGCCGACGCCACCCGGGAGGCGATCGAGGCGCAGGCCCTGGCCGAGCCCGGCGTGGCGCGGGTGCTGGACGGCCTTGCGGTGCGCAAGGTCATCGTCGTACCGGGCAAGATCGTGAACGTGGTGGCCGCATGAACCCGCGTTCCCTTGCCGGACGCCGGGCCCTGGCCCAGACTCGGCGGATGACCCATGGCTTCCGCCTCCTGCTTCCGGTCCTGCTGCTGCCGGCGCTTTCCGCCTGCGGCTTCCAGCTGCGCGAACCGCTGCAGCTGCCGCCGGATCTGGACGGCATCCGGGTGGTGGCCTCCGACCCGTACAGCCCGCTCGCCCAGGCGCTCGGCCGTTCGCTCGAGCATGCCGGGCTGGACGTGGCGGATGGCGCCGCCAGCCCTGGCACCGCCGACGCAGGCGTGCTGCGGATCCACTCGGAAGGGTGGGATTCCCAGCCGATCAGCGTCGACCAGTTCGGCCGTGCCCAGGAGTTCACCCTGCGCTACGCGGCCGTGTTCTCGCTCACGGGCGCGGACGGGACCGAGCTGGTGCCCGAGCAGGTGATCGAGCTGTCGCGCGAGTACGTCTCGCTGCCGGAGAACTCCGCCGGCTCGGAGAGCGAGCGCGAGATGCTCTCGCGCGAGCTGCAGCGGGAGATGTCGGCCGCGGTGCTGCGCCGGATCGATGCGGTGAACCGCGCCCGCCTCCGTGATGGCGCCGCATCGCCGTCCGGGGACTGAGGCCGGGCGTGGCACGTGAGCTGAGTCCCGAGCAACTCGCCTCGGGCCTTGCGCGCGGGCCTTTGGCACCGGTCTACCTGGTGGCCGGAGCGGAGGTGCTGCGCGTTCTGGAATGCGCCGACGCCATCCGTGCGGCCGCGCGCGAGCAGGGGTACGCGGAGCGCGAGGTGTTCGAGGTCGAGGGCCGGGACATCGACTGGGACGGCCTGGAAGCCAGCCTGCGCGCACCCAGCCTGTTCGCGGCGCGCCGCCTGATCGAGATCCGCCTGCCCACCTCCAAGCCCGGCAAGCAGGGCGCCGAGGTGATCGCCGGCTATTGCGCGGCACCCCCTGCCGACGTCTGCCTGCTGGTGACGGGCGGCGAGTGGAGCCGCAAGCACGGCGGCAAGTGGAGCGAGGCGATCGCCGCTGCCGGGGCCGTCGCCGTGGCCTGGCCGGTCAAGCCGCACGAACTGCAGGGTTGGGTGGAGGCGCGCCTGCGTCGCCGTGGCGTACGCGCGGATGCCGGCGCGGTCCAGCTGCTGGTCGAGCGCGTGGATGGCAACCTGCTGGCCGCCGCGCAGGAGATCGACAAGCTCGCGCTGCTGGCGACCGATGGCACGCTCGATGCCACGCGGATGCAGGCCCTGGTGGCCGACTCCGCGCGCTATGACGTCTTCCGCCTGGTCGATGCCGCATTGAACGGGCAGGGCGCGCAGGCCGTGCGCATGCTGGCCGGACTGCGGGCCGAGGGCGAGGCGGTCCCCGCGCTGATGGGCATGGTGGTGATGGAGCTGCAGCGCATGACGGCGCTGGCGCGGGTCAAGGCGCGCGGTGGCAACCTCGGGGCCGAGTTCAAGGCGCAGCGCATCTGGGATGCCAAGGAGGCGGCATACCGGCGCGCACTGGAGCGGCACCCGCCCGCACGCTGGGAGCGCTTCGTGGCCGTGGCCGGGCAGGTCGACCGGGTCGCGAAGGGGCGCGGCGCGGGCGACGAATGGCTGCTGCTGGAGCGCCTGCTGCTGGCGGTCGCCGACCCGCGTGCGGTGCCGCTGCTGGCCGCGTGAACCTCCTCGCCTGCTACGGCGGCAGCTTCGATCCGGTGCATCTGGGGCACCTCGCGGTGGCCCGGGCAGCACGCGATGCGCTGGGCGCCGAGGTCGCCCTGCTTCCGGCAGCGGATCCGCCCCACAAGGACGCCACCCATGCCAGCGCCGCGCTGCGCGCGCGCATGCTCGAGCTCGCGATCGCAGGCGAGGCCGGCATGCGCGTGGACCGCCTGGAACTGGAGCGCGCCGGACCGTCCTTCAGCATCGACAGCCTGCGCCTGCTGCGTGCCCGGCAAGGGCCGTACCGCCCGATCGCCTGGGTGGTCGGTGGCGATTCGCTGCTGCAACTCGACCACTGGTATCGCTGGCGCGAGCTGTTCGCGCACGGCCACGTCCTGGCCGTGGCGCGGCCCGGGTCCGCGCTCGAACCCGTCGACATCGCCCTGCGCGCACCCGCAGTGTCGGAGTTCATCGGGCCGCGCTGGCGGGCGGCCGGCGCGCTCGCCACGTCCCCGGCGGGTGGCTTCGCGGTGCTGGAACTTCCGAGGCTGCGCGGCGAATCCTCCACCGAGGTGCGCCGGCGCATCGCATTGGACGCGGGCTGGGAGGCCCTCGTTCCCGTGGCCGTGGCCGGATTCATCCGCGAACGCCGGCTGTACGGATACGGGGCCGCGACAGGCCCTTCGCTATAATCCGTCGCCACGCCAACGAGCCACAGCCCTTGACCAGCCAAGCCCAAGTCATCAA
Source organism: Luteimonas sp. (assembly GCA_036515815.1). Classification (GTDB taxonomy): domain Bacteria; phylum Pseudomonadota; class Gammaproteobacteria; order Xanthomonadales; family Xanthomonadaceae; genus Luteimonas. The sequence continues at coordinate 1,283 of DATBUS010000138.1, read as the reverse complement.
GACCAGCCTGCCCACCCCGCCGCCGTCGGTCGACGTGCTGCTGTCCACGGTCCTCGAGGCCGTTGCCGAGATCAAGGCGGTCGATGTCGTCGACCTCGATGTCCGCGGCAAGACCAGCGTCTGCGACTTCATGGTCATCGCGTCCGGCACCTCGACCCGCCACGTCAAGTCGATCGCCGACGAAGTGGTGAAGTTCGCCAAGCGCCTGGATTGCCAGCCGCTGGGCGTGGAAGGCGAACGCGAGGCCGAATGGGTGCTGGTCGACCTGGGCGATGTGGTGGTCCACGTCATGCTGCCGCGGGTACGCGAGTTCTATGCGCTGGAGCGGTTGTGGACGGTGGGCGACCAGCCCCCGTCCGTGCATGGGGATTCCTTCGAGGCCGGCGCGGCCGACGACCCCGCGCGCGACGCCGGCTGAGCCGGTGAAGGCGCGCCTGGTCGCCGTGGGCGAGCGGCCCCCGGGCTGGGTTTCCGAAGGCTTCGCGGAATATCGCAAGCGGCTCTCGCACTGGCTCCCGCTGGAACTGGTCGAAGTCACCCCGGGCTTGCGTGGAAAGGGCCGCGATGCCGTGCGCGCAACGCAGGAAGAAGGCCAGCGCGTGCTCGCCGCGTTGCCGCGCGACGTGCACGTTGTGGCGCTGGACGGCCGTGGCCGGGCCTGGGATTCGGAGGCCCTGGCGCGTCGCCTGGAACACTGGCGCGGGCAGGGACGCGACCTGGCCTTCCTCGTCGGCGGGCCCGAGGGCCACGCCGACGAGGTGCTGGCCCGCGCCGATGAAACCTGGTCGCTGGGCCCGCTGACCCTGCCGCACATGCTCGTGCGGCTGGTACTGGCCGAGCAGCTGTATCGCGCTGCCGCGCTGCTGGCCAACCACCCCTATCACCGCGCCTGAGGGCGGGGATCAGTTGCGGTCGAGGCTGAAGGTGATCGGTACCAGGCCGATGGCCCGGGCCGGCTGCCCGTCGTGCATCGCGGGCTGGAAGCGCCAGCGCCGGAGGACGTGGCGGCGGGCCGCGTCATCGAGTTCGCGGTAACCGCTGCCGGTGTCGACCTCGACCCGCAGCGGGCGTCCATCGATGTCGACCAGCACCTTCAGCACCACGGTGCCCTGGTAGCCAGCACGCAGGGCGGCGGGCGGGTAGGGCGGGTGGCTGGCCTCCGCGTAGGCGAGCTGCATGCCGCTGGTGGGCCCGGTGGCGATGCCGCCGGCTGTCTCCGTCGCCGGGGCGGTCTCAAGCGGCGGCGCATCGACGATGGCGGCGGTCGCGGGCTCGGCGGTCGG
>DATBUS010000137.1:0-9365 GCA_036515815.1 Luteimonas sp. | reverse complement strand
GTGCGCTCGAGCGTGGCGCGCAGCTCGCGGTGTGCGAGGTACTGCACCCGGCGGTCGATGCTGAGCGTGAGGTCCTTGCCCGGCTGCGCCGCGCGCACCAGGTCCACGTTCTCGACGATGCGGCCGCGGCGGTCGCGGATGACCTTCTGCGCGCCCGGGGTACCGCGCAGCCACTCGTCGAACGCGAGCTCCACGCCCTCCTGGCCGGCGTCGTCGATATTGGTGAATCCCAGCACGTGCGCCAGCGCCTCGCCCTGCGGGTAGAAGCGGCGGAACTCGCGCTGCGAGAACACGCCCGGCACCTTGTGCGCCAGGATCGCCTGGGCCTCGCTCGGATTGATGCGGCGCTTGAGGTAGACGAATTCCTTGTCGGCGCGCTGCGCCAGGCGGCGCTCGAGATGGTCGAGCGGCACGCCCAGGGCCTCGGCGAGCTCGGGCAAGCGGTCGGGGTGCTTGAGCAGCTCCTGCGGATTGCCCCAGACGCTGTCCACCGGCGAGGACACCGCCAGCGGCTCGCCATTGCGGTCGGTGATCATGCCGCGCGAGGTCGGGATCGGGATCTCGCGCAGGAAGCGCGAGTCGGCCTTCTGCTGGTAATAGGCGTTGTCGACCAGCTGCAGGTCGACCGCGCGCGCGACCAGGATGACGCCGCAGGCGCCGAGCACGCCGACGATGAGCTTCAGGCGCCCGCGCAGGTCGAACCGGGCACGGCCCCGCGGCCTGACGACGCCATTGCGGTCGCGACGGAACTTCATGGCTGTACCACCACGATCTCGTCGGCCTCGGGGAACTTCATGCCCAGGCGCGCGCGCGCGACCTGGTCGACGCGGTTGGCCTCGGCCCAGGTGGCCTGCTCCAGCTGCAGGCGGCCGAAATCGATATTGAGTTCATCGCGCTCGTCCACCAGGCGGGTCAGCTCGACGAACAGCTGGCGATGCTGGTGCCGCGCGTGCACCACGCCGATGCCGGAGATGACGTTGGCGAGCAGCAGCACGACCACGAGGAAGCGGGTCATGCCGCCACCTCCAGCTTCTCGGCCACGCGCAGCACGGCGCTGCGCGCACGCGGGTTGGTCGCGAGCTCGTCGGCTTCGGCGCGGACCGCGCCGCCGATCTCGCGCAGGGTCGGCACGAAGGGCGCGGCCTCGGGCAGGCGGCGGTTGCCGGCCGGCGGCTTGGCATGCGCGGCGATGAAGCGCTTGGCGATGCGGTCCTCCAGCGAATGGAAGCTGATCACGGCCAGGCGCCCGCCAGGACGCAGCGCACGGTGCGCGGCTTCGAGGCCCGCCTCCAGGTCGGCCAGCTCCTGGTTGACGTGGATGCGGATGGCCTGGAACGAACGCGTGGCCGGATGGATCTCGTGGCGGCCCGGCTTCGGGCGCGGCATCACCGAGGCGATCAGCTCGGCCAGCTGGCCGGTGCGCGTGAACGGCGTGGCCGCGCGGTGCTCGACGATCGCGCGCGCGATGCGGCGGCTCATGCGCTCCTCGCCGTAGGTCCACAGCACGTCGGCGATCTCGTCGGCCGATGCCCGCGCAATCCATTCGGCGGCGCTCTCGCCCGAGTCCGGGTCCATGCGCATGTCCAGCGGGCCATCACGACCGAAGCTGAAGCCGCGTTCGGCGACGTCGAGTTGCGGCGAGGACACCCCGAGGTCGAACAGCACGCCATCGAGGCCGGATGCCGCCGCGCTCCACTGGCCGAGGGCGGCGAAGCTGCCGCGGAAGATCGACACGCGCGGATCCGTGCCGAACTCGCGTTCGGCGACGGCGATCGCGTCGGGATCCTTGTCCATCAGCAGCAAGCGGCCTCCGCTCCCGAGCGCCTGCAGCACGCCACGGGCGTGCCCGCCGCGGCCGAAGGTGCCATCCAGGTACGTTCCGTCCTCACGCACGCACAGCCCTTCCATGACCTGCTTGAACAAGACCGGAAGGTGCGCGGAGCGGGCATCCGCGGCACCCACGGTCACAGTTGCAGCCCGACCAGGTCGTCGCCGAGATCGTCGTCGCCCAGGGGCGTCCCGATCTGCGCGCGATGCGCCTGCTCGCTCCAGAGTTCGAACCTGTCGCCCATGCCCAGCAGGACGGCCTTCTTCTCGATGCCCAGCGCGTTGCGCATGCTGGCGGGGATGGCGATGCGCCCGTTGCCGTCCGGCTCGACGATCGAGGCGGCGCCCACCAGCTTCAGCTGCATGGCGCGGTTGGTCGCCTTCAGGCGCGAGAGCTTGTTGACGCTGTCGCGCACGCCCTCCCAGACCGCATAGGGATAGATCCAGAGCGCGCCAACCTCGAAGGGGTTGTAGGTGATCACCAGGCGATTGCCGAAATCGGACGCGACGAGCTCCCGGTAGCCGGTCGGAATCGCCAGCCGTCCCTTGTCGTCGATCGTGATGGCGGTTTCGCCCTGCAACACGTTTGTCCTGCCCACTCCATGCCCGTCTGCGGCGGGCTTCAATGCATCGGAAAACCACGATATTCCCGGTCTTCCCACACGGCACCACATTAGGAGTGCCCCCCAGCCTTGTCAACAGGTCCTGTGGGGAATTTTCACCAGTCCGGTCAATGACTTGCGGCGAACTTGAGAGACTTGTTCAAGCTTTATCCACAAGCTTATGATTCATCTCAGATTGTGAGATTCGTGACTTTCTTCACATGGTTTTCATGTGGTGGGTCTCGGCAGGGCCGGGCGTGGTTGCCCTTGGGTGCGAATGTCCCCCGGCGGCCCAAATGCCGTGGCCCGATCGGGACAACCGCGCCGCCTCCTCCTTGATTTCGCACCCAAGGGCAACCACGCCCGGCTCCAAGCGCCGAGCTGGGCTGGTGGGAGGAGCCGGGGCGCGCGACGGGCTGGCGATACGGGTCGTGATGTGCAGTGCGGCAGTAGCGGAGATGCAGCCTTGGCGTGGGTGGGAGCCCCTTGTGGCGTAGTCAGGGAGGAGGCGGCCCGCCAACCCCCGCAAGGACGACAGCACCCGTGCCGCCGGGGGAAATTCGACACAAGGCCCTCCCACCCACGCCGGGGCGGTCGGAAGAAGAGGTGGCGGAGTCGGCCGATAAGCCGGGTTCTGTCGTGGACAGTCATTCCTCTAGGCGCATCGTCACCGATACGCTCGAGCAACCTACCCGGACCCGACGCGGGCCGCGCCATGAGGTCCCTATTTGGTCTTGCTCCCGGTGGGGTTTGCCGTGCCGGTCTGTTGCCAGACTCGCGGTGCGCTCTTACCGCACCGTTTCACCCTTGCCACGCACTCCCGGAGGAGCCGTTCGGCGGTCTGCTTTCTGTTGCACTTTCCGTCGGCTCGCGCCGCCCAGGCGTTACCTGGCACCGTGCCCTGTGGAGCCCGGACTTTCCTCGGCACCGGCATCCCGAAGGATGGCCGGTGACGCGACTGTCTGGCCGACTCCGCCACGTGCATTGTCGCACGCGGACCCGCCGCGGACACGCGCGTCCTGGCCACATCCCCGCCCGTCGGCGCGGCGGCCTCAGGCGCCGTAGAGCGCCTTGCGCGGGGCCCCCGTGATCTCGGCGGCGAGCTTCGCGGCCAGCGACGGCTTCAGCTCCGCGGCAAGCATGGCGTAGACGCGCCGACCTTCGGCGACCCGCGCGTCGGCGTCCCCGGCGGCACCCTGGACCAGCAGCGCGAATTCGCCCTTGCGCTGGTTGGCGTCCGCGTCGACGCGGGCCTGCAACGCCGCCAGACTGCCGTCGAGCACGGTTTCGAACAGCTTGGTCAGCTCACGCGCCAGCACCGCGGGCCGCTCGGCGCCGAAGGCGGCGACGCAATCGGCCAGGGTGTCGGCGATGCGGTGGGAGGACTCGTAGAACACCAGCGTGCGGGTCTCGCCCGCCAGTGCGGCCAGCCGCTCGCGGCGCGCGCCTGCCTTCGCGGGCAGGAAGCCTTCGAAGGCGAACCGGTCGCTGGGCAGGCCGGCCACGCTGAGCGCGGCGATGATGGCGCTCGGCCCGGGCACGGGACTGACGCGCACGCCGGCCTCGCGCGCGGCGCGCACCAGGCGGAAGCCGGGATCGCTGACCAGTGGCGTGCCCGCGTCGGACACCAGCGCAAGCGAGTCGCCGCCCAGCATACGTGCCACCAGCCTGTCCGCGACATCCGCTTCATTGTGTTCGTGCAGCGCCAGCAGCGGCCGCTCGATGCCGAAGTGCGCGAGCAACTGGCGCGTGTGGCGGGTGTCCTCGGCGCAGACCGCCGCCACGGTGCGCAGCGTATCCAGCGCGCGCGGCGACAGATCGGCGAGGTTGCCGATGGGCGTGGCGACGACGTGGAGGGTTCCGGCTGGAGGCTGCATGTGTCCTTGCGGGGGTGACGGTAGAATCCGGGGCATTCTCGCAGCCGGAACGACCAGATGCGCCATCCCTGGAAGCAGGCCTTCGCCGCCCCCCTCCTCGCCCTGGCCGTGGCCGGCTGCACGACGGTGCAGGTGACGCGCCCGATGGAAGCGCCTGCCAGCGAGCCGGAGCCGGTGGCGACCGCGCACTGGCAGTTCGAGGCCGGCGACCGCCCGCCCGCCGAGCGCGATGGCTATCGCCCGCCGCGCAAGCTCGCGGTGCTGCTGCCGCTCACCGGCAGCCTGGCCACGGCCGCGGGCCCCGTGCGCGATGGCCTCCTGGCCGGTTATTACGGCGAACAGCGCCGCCGCCCCGACCTCGAGTTCTACGACACCCAGGGCACCGGCTATGGCGCGGTGGCCGCCTACCAGCGCGCGGTGGCCGAGGGTGCCGACCAGGTGCTCGGGCCGTTGGGCCGCGACGAAGTGGACGCCGTGTTCCAGCAGGCCAACGTGACGGTGCCGGTGCTGGCGCTCAACCGCGCCGGCGCGCCGCCCGCCAACAGCGCCAGCTATGCGCTCGCCCCCGAGGACGAGGGCAAGGCGGCCGCGGATTTCCTGGCCGCGCGCGGCGCGAAGCGCGTCCTCGTGCTGAGCTCGGGCGACGACAACGCGCGCCGCAGCATCGATGCACTGACCGCGCGGCTGCAGGAGCTCGGTGGCGGCGTGGCACAGCTGCTGGCCGTGGTCGGCGACAGCCCACCCGACCTGATCGCGCCGATGCAGGCTGCGCTGCAGGCCGAAGGCGGCGTGGATGCGGTGTTCATCGCGCTGCGCGGGCCGCAGGCACGGCTGGCGGCGGCGCAGATCTCGGCCGCCGGCCTGTCGGGCCGTCCGCGCGTGGCCACGTCGCAGTTGCTGTCCGGCACCGGCAAGCCGGACGAGGACGCGGTGCTCGACGGCATCGCCTTCCCCAGCGACGCCTGGACGGTTTCCGGGGTCCCGGGCCTGCCCTCGGCGGACGCGGTGGCCAGCTCGCTGGTGACCGCGCGTGGACCCGCCGCCCGCCTGTTCGCCTTCGGCTACGACGGCTGGCTGCTCTCGGCCTACCTGGGGCACCTGGCCAGCAGCGCCGATGCCTCGGTCTCGAGTGCCAGCGGTGTGCTGCGCATGAGCCCCGACGGCCACGTGCTGCGCACCCCCGCCTGGTCGACCTTCAGTGGCGGCCACGTGGTGCCCCTGGCCGGCGCCGGCCGTTGAACGACGCCCGCCGGCGCGGTGCCGGCGTCGAGGCTGCGGCGCGCACGTACCTGCTGCGCGCGGGTCTCAAGGAGGTGGCGGCGAACGCCGGCTACCGGCTGGGCGAACTCGACCTGGTGATGCGCGACGGCGACACGCTGGTGTTCGTGGAGGTGCGCTATCGCGCCAGCGCCGACTATGGCGGCGGTGCGGAGTCGGTGGATCGCGGCAAGCGCCGGCGCATCGTACGCGCGGCGCAGCTCTTCCTGCTGCAGCATCCGGCGCTTGCCGAGGCCTTCTGCCGCTTCGATGTCATCGAGGCGGACGGCGACCCGGAAGCCCCGTCGTTCACCTGGCACCGCGACGCCTTCAGCCTCGACGACGCCTGACCCGCTCTGCACTGTAGGAGCGGCCATGGCCGCGATTGCGGGATCCACCGCACGTCGATCGCGGCTGTAGCCGCTCCTACAGGGTGGCGGTGGGGCGCGGGTCGGTCAGGCGTGTGATCAGGCGAAGTGCTCGTGACCGGAACGGGGGGGCTGCCACGGCGTTCCGTCGCGATCGAACGCGCAGACCGCCTGCCCTTCGACCACGCGGCCGACATGCGTGACCTTGACTCCGGTCTTCGCGGCAACAGCGGCGGCCGTGGCGACCGCAGCACTTCCCGCGGGAAGTGTGAAACAGAGCTCGTAGTCGTCGCCCCCCGTGGCCTGCAGCAGGCGCACTGCGTCGTGCGGCACGTGGCCGTGCAGCAGTTCGCCGCCGGGAAGCGCGTCGACATCCAGGTGCACGCCCACGCGACTGGCGGCGCAGATATGCCCCAGGTCCGCGACCAGGCCATCGGACACGTCGATGCAGGCGGTCGCCACGCCGGCGAGTGCGCGCCCAAGGGCCACGCGCGGCTGTGGACGGTCCAGCCGCTCGCGCAACTGCGGGTCGCGCGCGCCGCCCTGCCGCCATTGCGCGAGTGCCGCAGCCGCGCCGCCAAGACTGCCGCTGACCCAGACCTCGTCGCCCACGTGTGCGCCGTCGCGCCGCAGCGCGCGGCCCGCGTCGGCGAAGCCATGCACGGTGACCGACACCGAGAGCGGACCGCGGGTCGTGTCGCCGCCCACCAGGGCCACCCGGTGTTCGGCCGCCAGCGCGAGGAAGCCATCGAGGAAGCCCTCGACCCAGGCCATGTCGCCCCCGGGCAGCGAGAGCGACAGCGTGCACCAGGCCGGTTCCGCGCCCATGGCCGCAAGGTCGGACAGGTTCACCGCGAGCGCCTTCCAGCCGACATCGGCCGCGGCCGTGCCGGGGGGGAAATGCACGCCGTCGTTGAGCGTGTCCATCGACACCACCAGCTGCATGCCCGGCGGCGGCAGCAGCAGTGCGGCGTCGTCGCCAATGCCGAGCACCACGTCGTCGCGCCCATGGCCGGCACGGGCGCGGATGCGGTCGATCAGCCCGAACTCGGCCATGCCGGCGGCGCGCGATCAGCCCCGGGCCGACTGCACTTCGGCCGCGCGCCACTCGGCGGCGGCGCGGTCCAGCACGCCGTTGACGTACGTGTGGCCGTGCTCGGAGCCGAAGCGCTTGACCGTCTTCAGCGCCTCGTCGATCACCACCCGGTAGGGCACGTCGATGCGGTGGCGCAGTTCGTAGGCGGCGATGCGCAGCATGGCGCGCTCGATCGGGTCGACCTCGCCGATCGCCCGGTCGAGGAAGGGCTGCAAGGCCGCGTCGATGTCGCGGCGGTGGGTTTCCACGCCACGCACCAGGTCCTCGAAGTACTCGAGGTCGGCGACCTCATGCGCCTGTTCGTGCGCGAACTGGGCGATCGCATTGCGTGCGTCCACGCCCGAAAGCTGCATGGCATACACCGCCTGCAGCGCGCGCCGGCGCGAGCGCGAGCGCGCCACGGTATCGATGCCGCCGTTGCGGCCACCACCCTTCGTGGGCCTCATGGCAGCTTCTCCAGCAGGTTGGACATCTCGATCGCCACCAGGGCGCATTCCTCGCCCTTGTTGCCATGGCTGCCGCCGGCGCGGTTCTCGGCATCGACGATGTCGTCGACGGCCAGCACGCCATTGGCCACCGGGATGCCGCGTTCGAGCTGGACCCGGGCCAGGCCCTGGGCGCAGCTGTCGGCGACATGTTCGAAGTGGCGGGTGTCGCCACGCACCACGCAGCCCAGGGCCACGATCGCGGAATGGCCGCCCGCGCCGGCCAGGCGCGAGGCGACCATCGGGATTTCCCAGGCGCCGGGCACGCGGATGACGTCGACCGCGGCGGACGGCACGCCGTTGCGCTCGAAGGTGCCGCGCGCGGCGGTCACCAGCGCATCGACGATGCGCGGGTTCCAGCGGCTGGCGATGATCGCGAAGCGCGCGCCGTCGGGCGCGTGCAGGTCGCCTTCGTGATGGGTCATGGCGTGTTCCTTGGGGAGGGCCGCATTCTAGCCGCTGGCGCCACGGGCCGGGTCAGACGTACTCGACCACTTCCAGGCCGAAGCCGGCGAGCCCGACCTGCTTGCGGGCGGTGCCCATGACGCGCAGCTTGCCGAGGCCGAGGTCGGCCAGGATCTGGCTGCCGGCGCCATTGCGCCGCCACTCGACCAGGGCGCCACCGCGGGACGGGGCCGACGCCGGTTCCGCATCGCCGCCGGCCTCGACGCCCGCCACCGCCGGTGCGTCATCGGCACGCAGCCGCGCCAGCAGCGCGTCAGGCGTCTGTCCGCCGTCCAGCAGCACCAGTGCGCCGCTGCCCTCGGCGGCAATCGCCGCCAGCACGTCGCCCACGGCCGGGCCGAAGTCGGGACGGCGCCAGCGCAGCACGTCGGCCAGGGCGTTGCGCACCTGCACGCGCACGAGCGTCGGCATGGCCGCGTCCGGCTCGCCGCGCACCAGCGCGAAGTGCAGCGCGTGGCCGAGGCGGTCGTGGTAGGTGTGCAGGCGGAAGGGCCCGTGCTCGGTCTCGATATCGCGGCTGTCGACCCGCTCGACCGTGTGCTCTGTCTCCAGGCGATGGCGGATCAGGGCCTCGATCGAGCCCATCTTCAGGCCGTGCTCGCGCGCGAACACTTCCAGCTCCGGGCGTCGGGCCATGGTGCCGTCGGGATTGAGGATCTCGACAAGGACGCCGGCGGGCTCGAGGCCTGCGAGCAGGGCAAGGTCGGTCGCGGCTTCCGTGTGCCCCGCACGCGCCAGCACGCCGCCCGGCTGCGAGGCCAGCGGGAAGATGTGCCCGGGCTGCGCCAGGTCCGACGGCGCCGCGTTCGGGCGCACCGCGGTACGGATGGTGTGCGCGCGGTCGTAGGCGGAAATGCCCGTGGTCACGCCCTCCGCGGCCTCGATCGAGACCGTGAAGTTGGTGTGGTGCGACGAGGTGTTGGACTGCACCATCGGCGGCAGGCCCAGTTGCGCGCAGCGCTCGCGCGTGAGCGACAGGCAGACCAGGCCGCGCGCATGGGTGACCATGAAGTTGATGTCGGCCGGGCGCACGAGCTCGGCGGCCATGATCAGGTCGCCCTCGTTCTCGCGGTCCTCGTCGTCGACGATGACGACCATGCGGCCGGCGCGGATCTCTTCGAGGATTTCCGGGATGGAAGCGAAGCTCATGGCATGTCCTGGGTAGACGGGGCGGCAGCATGCGCACCCGCGCCGGGCGGGTTCGTGGCGAGCAGGCGCTCGACGTAGCGGGCGACGAGATCGATCTCGAGGTTGACCGCGTCGCCGACGTGCGCGGCCGAGAATGCGGTGTGCGCGACCGTGTGCGGCACGAGCGCGACCTCGAAGCCTTCGGTGTCGACCTCGTTGACGGTCAGGCTCACGCCGTCGACGCAGATCGAGCCCTTCTT
>DATBUS010000136.1:0-7154 GCA_036515815.1 Luteimonas sp. | reverse complement strand
GCCTTCGAAAGCGTCGCCGAGCAGCACGAGGCGCAGAAGATCGCGCTGGACGCGCTCAACGGGACCCTGGACGCGCGCAAGCAGGCCGCGCTCGACCTGCAGGACCAGCAGCGCGCCGCGCAGCAGGAGATTTCGGACGTCCGCAAGCAGGCGCAGGAGGCGCGCGGCCGCCTGTCCTCGCTGGAGACGCTGCAGCACGCGGCGCTCGGCCAGGAGCAGGGCGCGGCCATGGCCTGGCTGCGCCAGCACGGCCTGGACTCGTCCACTCGCGTCGGCGAAGCACTGGAGGTCGAGCCAGGCTGGGAGAACGCGGTCGAGGGCGCGCTCGGGCAGATGATCGAGGGCGTGCTGGTCGAAAGCCCCGAGGCCCTGGTCGAGGCGCTGGCCGACCTGGGCGACGGACGGCTGGCACTGGTCGCTTCGGACACCGGCGCGGGTGATTTCGCGCCCACCTCGCTCGCCGCGCGCATGCGCGGGCCGCTCGCGATCCGCCGCCTGCTGGCGCGCCTGCACGTGGCCGATTCGCTGGCGGAGGCGCGTGCGCTGCAGGCACGCCTGGAGCCGGGCGACTCGGTGATCACCCCCGACGGCGAGCGCCTGGGCGCGGGCTGGTTGCGCGTGCTGCGCTCCGGTGCCGCGCGCCAGGGGGCGCTGCTGCGCGAACGCGAGATCCAGGGCCTCCGCGAGCGCATCGCCGGATTGCAGGAACGCGAGGCGGAACTGGAAGAGGCACTGGCCGATGGCCGCGAGCGCCTGCTGGCGGCCGAACAGGCGCGCGAGGACGTGCAGCGCCAGCTTTACCAGGCCCACCGCAGCGTGTCCGAACTTGCCGGCCGCCTGCAGGGCCAGCAGGGCCGGCTCGACGCCGCGCGCAACCGCATCGAACGCATCGACGCCGAACTGTCGCAGCTGGGCGAATCCATCACCGGCAGCCACGAACAGGCGCGCGAGGCGCGTGGCCGGCTGGAAGAGGCCGTCGCCCGCATGGCCGAGCTGGAAGAGGCCCGCCGCGGCCTCGAGGCCGAGCGCGCCCGCCACGCCGCCGCGCGCGACGAAGCCCGCACGGCGGCACGCGAATCACGCGAGCAGGCGCATGCATTGGCACTGCAGCTCGAGACCCAGCGCACCCAGGCCAGTGGCCTGCGCCAGGCCCTGCAGCGCATGGGCGGCCAGCGCGGCCAGCTCGACGCCCGCCTGGGCGAGATCACCACCCAGCTGTCCGCCGGCGACGATCCGGTCGAGGACCTCGAACGCCAGCGCCAGGCCGCGCTTGCCCAGCGCGTACGCGCCGAACAGGCCCTGTCCGAAGCACGCAGCACGCTCGACGGCATCGACGCCATGCTGCGCGAGCGCGAGCAGGTGCGACAGCAGCGCGACCAGCAGGCCATCGCGCAGCGCGAGGCCATCGCCCAGCGCCGCCTGGACCAGCAGGCGCTGGCCATCCATGCCGAGCAGCTGTCCGCCGCCGTGACCGAGGCCGGCTTCGTGCTGGAGGACGTGGTGGCCGGTCTCTCCGGGGATGCGGACGCCGAGGCCTGGGGAAAGATGGTGGCGGAGTTCGACGCGAAGCTGCGCCGGCTCGAGCCGGTCAATCTCGCGGCCATCCAGGAACACGCCGAGGCCGCGCAGCGCAAGGAATACCTGGACAGCCAGGATGCCGACCTCAATTCCGCGCTGGAGACGCTGGAGGACGCGATCCGCAAGATCGACCGCGAGACCCGCGGTCGCTTCAAGGACACCTTCGACCGCGTCAACTCCGGCGTGCAGGAAATCTACCCGCGCCTGTTCGGCGGCGGGCATGCCTACCTGGAACTCACCGGCGAGGACCTGCTCGACACCGGCGTCGCGATCATGGCGCGCCCGCCGGGCAAGCGCGTATCCAACATCTCGCTGCTGTCCGGCGGCGAGAAGGCGATGACCGCGGTGGCGCTCGTGTTCGCGATCTTCCAGCTGAACCCGGCGCCGTTCTGCCTGCTCGACGAGGTCGACGCGCCGCTGGACGAAGCCAACGTCGGCCGCTTCAGCGCGATGGTCACCGAGATGAGCGAGAAGGTGCAGTTCCTGTTCGTGACCCACAACAAGGCGACCATGGAGGCCGCGAAGCAGCTCTCCGGCGTTACCATGCGCGAGCCCGGCGTGAGCCGGCTGGTGTCGGTGGACCTCGCGGAAGCCGCGCGCCTGGCCGGCGCCGCCTGACCTTCCACGCACGCTCAAGACGGAGAGCACGATGAGTGACACCTGGCTGCTGCGGATCGGGATCCTGGTCGTTGGCGCACTGCTGTTCGCGGCGATCTGGTACTTCGGGACGCGCCCGCGCAGCCCGCAGGGTCGGCGCGTGCCGGCGAAAGCCGCGCCCGCGACGCGCGAGGAACGAATGGAGCCGACGCTTGGCGCGCAGCTCGAGCGCGAGCTGGGCGAGGATGCCTCGGCCAGGACGGGCGACGAGGTCCAGGCCGAAATGGAACTCCTCGACGATGCCGTCGGCGGCACCGCCGGCGCCACGGTCAGCCAGTACGGCCGCCGTGTCAGCGACGAGTTCGACCGCATCGTGACCCTCTACATCGCCGCGCGCGCCGGGAACGTGCTGCGCGGTCCGGACATCGTGGTCGCGGCCGAGAAGGCCGGGCTGACCTATGGCCACCTCAATGTGTTCCATCGCCTGGTCGCCGGCCATCCGGAACGCGGTCCGGTGTTCAGCGTGGCGAATATCCGCAAGCCGGGCAGCTTCGAGATGGACGGCATCCAGTCGCTGGAAACGCCGGCGATCGCCTTTTTCCTGACCCTGCCGGCACCGGTGCCCGCGCTCGAGGCCTGGGACGCGATGCTGCCCACGGCCGAGCGCATGGCCGACCTGCTGGATGGCGTGCTGCTCGACGAGCACCGCAACGCGCTTGGTCGCCAGCGCATCGCCCACCTGCGCGAGGAACTGCGGACCTACGACCGCGAGCAGGACGTGCCGATCACGCGCAGCCCGGGCTGGTAGGACCCCGGGCGCGGGAGCAGGCCGGATGGCCGGGCCTGTGGCGGCTCCGGCTGATCCGCGGGACAATCCGGCGATGCCCGAGACTCCCAGCCAGCGCGCCGCGGCACTGCGCCGCCTGATCGACGACGCCAACCACCGCTACTACGTGCTCGACGCGCCGGCCATCCCCGACGCCGAGTACGACCGGCTGCTGCGGGAGCTCGAGGGCCTCGAGGCCGCGCACCCGGAGCTTGGGACACCGGATTCGCCGACCCGGCGCGTGGGCAACGCGCCCTCGTCGAAGTTCGACGCCGTCCGCCACGCCGTGCCGATGTTGTCGCTCGGCAATGCCTTCAGCGACGACGAGGTGTCCGAATTCGTGGCACGCGTCGCACGCGAGACCGGCGAGGACGCGCCGGTGTTCTCGGTCGAGCCGAAGTTCGACGGTCTGGCGATCAGCCTGCGCTACGAGGACGGCCTGTTCGTGCGCGGTGCCACCCGTGGCGACGGGGCGACCGGCGAGGACGTCACCGCCAACCTGCGCACGGTGAAGGCGATTCCGCTGCGCCTGCGCGACCCTGGCGTCAGCAGTCGCCATCCGGGAATCCCGGCCGTGCTCGAAGTGCGTGGCGAGGTGTACATGCCGCGCGCGGGCTTCGCCGCCTACAACGACTGGGCGCTCGCCCATGGCGCGAAGCCACTGGCCAATCCACGCAATGGCGCGGCCGGTTCGCTGCGCCAGCTCGATCCTGCGGTCACCGCGCGCAGGCCGCTGGCCTTCTTCGCCTACTCGCTGGGCGAGGTGGACGGCGTGCGCGTGCCCGGGACCCATTCCGGCGTGCTGGCGTGGCTGCGCGAACTCGGCCTGCCGGTGTCACCGCTCGTGGAGCTCGCTTCGGGGCTCGATGGCGTCCTCGACTACTACCGCCGCATCGGCGCCGCCCGCGACAGCCTGCCGTACGACATCGACGGCGTCGTCTACAAGGTCGACAGCCACGAGCTGCAGGCCGACCTCGGCTTCGTCTCGCGCGCGCCGCGCTGGGCGATCGCGCACAAGTTCCCGGCGCAGGAGGAGGCCACGATCGTCGAGGCGATCGAGGTCAATGTCGGCCGCACCGGCGCGGTCACGCCCTGGGTACTGATGCAGCCTGTGCACGTGGGCGGCGTCACCGTCACCCGCGCCACCCTGCACAACGCCGACCAGGTCGCGAGGCTCGACGTGCGCGTGGGCGACAGCGTGATCGTGCGCCGCGCCGGCGACGTGATCCCGGAGGTCGTGCGGGTGATCCCGGAGCGCCGCCCCGAAGACACGACGCCCTGGCGAATGCCGGAGCGATGTCCGGTCTGCGGGTCCGAGATCGTGCGCGAGGACGGCGAGGTGGTGGCACGCTGCAGCGGCGAACTGGTCTGCCCGGCGCAACGCGTGCAGGGCCTGTTCCACTTCGCCTCGCGTCGGGCGATGGACATCGAGGGCCTCGGCGAGCGCCTGATGCAGGCACTCGTGGAGTCCGGCCAGGTGAAGAGCGTTGCCGACCTGTACCGGCTCGGGGTCGACGACTTCATCGCCATGAAGCGCCTGGCCGACGAACGCGACGGCACCACGCCGGAGACCGTCAAGGCCGGCAAGGTGGCGACGAAGTGGGCGGAGAACCTGGTGGCCGCCATCGACCGCAGCCGCGAGACCACGCTCGAGCGTTTCCTGTTCGCGCTCGGCATCGAGCACGTCGGCGAGAGCACGGCCAAGGCGCTGGCGGCGTGGTTCGGCGACCTCGACCGCATCCGCCGTACGCCGTGGCCGCTGTTCAAGCGCGTGCCCGACATCGGCGACGAGGTCGCGCGCGCGCTCGGCCACTTCCTCGACCAGCCCGGCAACCAGGCGGTGATCGACGACCTGCTGGCCGCGGGCGTGCGCATCACCGACGCGCACCCGCCGTCGCCGAAGCTCCGCGAGGGGCTGGTGCTGGCGCAGCTGCTGGCCGATTTCGCGATCCCGAAGCTGACGCCGCTGCGCGCGAAGCAGCTGGCCGAAGCCTTCCCCGACGCTTCGACCCTGCTCGACCAGGCGCGGCACAACTTCGTCATCGCCGGACTGCCCGACGAGGCGGCGACGGCGGTCGCGGACTGGCTGTCCGACGACGCCAACGCACGCGCGCTGCTGGCCGCGGCCGCGATGCAGGCCGAACTGCTGGCGGCGCTGCCGGAGGACGCCGGTACCGCCGGTCCGCTCGACGGCGTCACCGTGGTGATCACCGGCACCCTGGATGCGATGTCGCGCGACGAGGCGAAGGCGCGGCTCGAGGCGCTGGGCGCGAAGGTGGCCGGCAGCGTGTCGAAGAAGACCGGCTTCCTGGTGGCCGGAACGGAGGCGGGCTCCAAGCTGGCCAGGGCGAAGGAACTCGGCATCGACGTGTGGGACGAGGCCCGGCTGCTGGCCTTCCTTGGAGAGCACGCTTGAGCGCATCCGTCGACGCCGCGCTGACGCTGCGCCCGGTCGGGCGCGAGGACCTGCCTGCACTGCTCGAGATGCTCCGCCGCTTCTATGCCGAGGACCGGATTCCGCTCGACGAGCCGCGCGTGCTGCGCGGCCTCGAGCAGCTGCTGGCCGAGCCTTCGCTGGGCGCCGCGCTGTTCGCCGAGGCCGGCGGCGCATGCATCGGCTACCTCGTGCTGGGCTGGTGCTTCAGCATCGAACAGGGCGGCCGCCACGTGCTGGTCGACGAGCTCTACCTGGCCCCGGACGCGCGCGGTCGCGGCTTGGGAAGCGCGCTCCTGGCGGCGGCCTGCGACTGGGCGCGCGCGCAGGACGCCGAGGTCATTCGGCTGGAGGTCAACCGGCACAACCCGCGCGCCAAGGCGCTGTACCTGCGCCACGGCTTCCGCGACGACGACCGCGACCTGCTCAGCCTCCCGCTGCGCGGAGCGCGGGCATGAGCCACGAAGCCCTGCGGCTGCGCGCGCGCCTGAACCGCCTCGTGCGCGACTTCTTCGACGACCGCGGCGTGCTCGAGGTCGAGACCCCGGTGATGTCGCGCGCCGGCAACACCGATCCCAATATCGCCTCGTTCACGGTCGAGTTCGGTGGTCGCACCGATGGTGCGCCGCGGACGCGCTGGCTGCGCACCTCGGCCGAGTTCCCGATGAAGCGCCTGCTCGCCGAGGGCGTCGGCGACTGCTACGAACTCGGGCGCGTGTTCCGCGACGGCGAGGCCGGCGGCCGGCACAATCCCGAGTTCACGATGCTCGAGTGGTACCGCGTGGGCTGGACGCTGGAGCCGCTCATCGACGAGACCGCGGCGCTAGTGCAGGCCGCGCTGGCGCTGGTCGGGCGCTCGGCGACGCTGCGCAAGGCCTCGTTCCGTGCGGTCTACCGCGAGGCGCTGGGCCTCGATCCGATGACCGCGCCCGTGGCCGAGCTGCAGGCCGCGTTCGGTGGCGGTATCGATCCGGCCGGATTGACCCGGGACGACTGGCTGGACCTGCTGATGACCCATCGCATCCAGCCCCGTTTCGCCGATGGCGAGCTGCTTGCGATGCACGACTACCCGGCCTCGCAATGCGCGCTGGCGAAGACCGCGCGCCGCGGCGATGTCGAGGTGGCCGAGCGCTTCGAGCTCTACCTTGGCCCGCTGGAACTGGCCAACGGCTACCACGAGCTCACCGATGCCGCCGAGCAGCGCCTGCGCTTCGAGCGCGACCACGGCGTGCGCGCTGCGCGCGGGGCCGTGCAGCCACCGATCGACGAGGCACTCCTGGATGCGCTCGCCGCCGGCATGCCGGCATGCTCCGGCGTGGCGCTCGGCATCGACCGCCTGCTGATGGCCATGCTCGGCACCGGCGCGATCGCCGACGTGCTGGCCTACGATTTCAGCCGCGCCTGACCGCCGGGAGGCGGCGCCCGCCTTAGAATCGGCGCATGGACGACACCATCGACTACGCCCGCTACGACCGCATCCGCCCGATCCGCTGGACCGGCGACGCCCTCGAACTGCTCGACCAGCGCCGGCTGCCCTTCGAGACCGCGTACGTGGCCTGCACGGACAGCGACGCGGTTGCCTCCGCGATCCATTCGCTCGCCGTGCGCGGCGCACCGGCCATCGGCATCGCCGCGGCCTGGGGCGCCGTCCTGGCCGCCCGCGCCATCGAGGCCGACGACGCGGCGCAGGCCGCCGAACGCCTGGAGCCGGCGCTGCAG
>DATBUS010000135.1:0-8459 GCA_036515815.1 Luteimonas sp. | reverse complement strand
CGCCCTCGAGCTCGGCCGCGGCGTGCGGGGCCGGATCGGGCACACCCAGCCGCGGCGGATCGCCGCGCGCACCGTGGCCGAGCGGATCGCCGAGGAGCTGGAGACCCCACTGGGCGAGGTCGTCGGCTGGAAGGTGCGCTTCACCGACCAGGTCGGCGACACCACGCTGGTCAAGGTGATGACGGATGGCGTCCTGCTGGCCGAGATCGGCCGTGACCGGCTGCTGCGCCAGTACGACACCCTGATCATCGACGAGGCGCACGAGCGCAGCCTCAACATCGACTTCCTGCTCGGCTACCTCAAGCAGCTGCTGGCGCGCCGGTCCGATCTCAAGCTGGTGGTGACTTCGGCCACGATCGACACCGCGCGCTTCGCCGCGCACTTCAACGATGCGCCGGTGGTGGAGGTCGAGGGCCGGGGTTTCCCCGTGGAAACCCGCTACCTGCCGCTGGATGGCGCCGCGGGGGGCGACGCCGACGGCCAGGGCAGGACGGTGAGCGAAGGCATCGTCGCCGCCTGCGACGAGATCATGCGCGGCGGCAGCGGCATGGGCGGCGACGTGCTGGTGTTCCTGCCCGGCGAACGCGAGATCCGCGATGCCCATCGTGCGCTGGAAGGACGCAAGTACCGCCACACCGAGGTGCTGCCGCTGTATGCGCGCCTGTCGGCTCGCGACCAGGACCGCGTCTTCAACCCGGGCAGCCAGCGCCGGATCGTGCTGGCAACCAACGTCGCGGAGACCTCGCTGACGGTGCCGCGCATCCATTACGTCGTCGATCCGGGCCTGGCGCGCGTGAAGCGCTACAGCCCGCGGCAGAAGCTCGACCGCCTGCACATCGAGCCGATCAGCCAGGCCAGCGCCAACCAGCGCGCGGGCCGCTGCGGCCGCGTGGCCCCCGGCACCTGCTACCGGCTGTACGACGAGGCCGACTTCGCCGCGCGCCCGGCTTTCACCGATCCCGAGATCCGCCGCGCCTCGCTGGGCGGCGTGATCCTGCGCATGCTGTCGCTGGGGCTGGGTGCGATCGAGGACTTCCCGTTCCTGGAACCGCCGGACGCGCGCGCGATCGCGGACGGCTGGCAGCAGCTGGCCGAGCTCGGCGCCGTGGATGCGGCGCGCAAGCTGACGGCGATCGGACGCCAGATGGCGAAGCTGCCGGTCGACGTCAAGCTCGCGCGCATGCTGGTGGCCGCGCAGGCGCACGGCTGCGTGCGCGAGACGCTGGTGATCGCCGCGTTCCTCGGCATCCAGGATCCGCGCGAGCGCCCGGCCGACCAGCGCACCGCCGCGGATGCGGCCCACGCCGCCTTCGCTGATCCGAAATCCGAGTTCGTCGCCATCCTGCGCCTCTGGGAGGCCTACCGCGCCGCCCACGAGGACATGACCCAGTCGCAGCTGCGCAAGTGGTGCGACCGCAGCTTCCTCGCCTTCCTGCGCATGCGCGAATGGCGCGAGCTGCACCGGCAACTGAAGCTGCAGTGCGCCGAGCTGGGCTGGCACGAGGAAGCACGCGGTGGCGACGCGCTGTTCCTTGCCGACGACGCGGAGCCCGGGGCCGCGGATACGCGCGCCGCGCTGTACCAGAGCCTCCATCGCGCGCTGCTCGCGGGCCTGCCGACCCAGGTCGGCCATGCGCTCCCCGAGCGCGACCGTCGCCGCCAGGTGACCTTCGAAGGCCCGCGCGGGCGCCGCTTCCAGCTGTTCCCCGGGTCGGCCCTGGCGTCGCGACCACCGCCCTGGCTGCTGACCGCGACCCTGCTGGACACGGAGAAGGTCTGGGCACTGACCAACGCCGCGATCGAGCCCGAGTGGGTGGAGGCCGAACTGGCCCACCTGCTGTCCAGGCGCCATTTCGACCCGCGCTGGTCGCGCAGGCAGGGGCGCGTGCTGGGCAGCGAGCAGGTATCGCTGTTCGGCCTGGTGCTGGCGGCGGCCCGGCCGTTCCATTACGGCGGGCAGTACCCGGATGAAGCGCGCGAACTGTTCCTCCGCGACGGGCTGGTGGCCGGCGAGATCAACCTGCGCGCCGACGTGGTGGCCCGCAACCGCCGTACCCTGGCTTCGGCCGAGGAGGAGGAGGCCAAGCAGCGCCGGACCGGGCTGGTGGTCGACGAGGACTGGATGCTGCGCTGGTACCGCGACCGCGTGCCGACCGACATCACCAGCGCCCAGGCCTTCGATGCCTGGTACGCGAAGCTCCCGAAGGACCAGCGCCGCACCTTGCAGTGGACCCGCGACGACCTGCTGGTGGCCAATGGCAGCGACGCCGACCGCTTCCCGGCCTTCCTGCCACTGGGCGACGTGCGCCTGGCCGTGCACTACCGCTTCGAGCCCGGCGCGCCGGACGACGGCATGACCGTGGTGGTGCCGCTCCACCTCCTCAACGCGCTGGACGCGCCCAGGCTGGGCTGGCTTGCGCCCGGTTTCGTGCAGGACAAGGCCACCGCGCTGCTGCGCGCCCTGCCCAAGGCGCTGCGCCGTAATTTCGTGCCTGCGCCCGATTTCGCCCGCGCGTTCGCCGAAGCACATGGCGAGGTGGACGCCGCCACCGACAGCATCACCGGCGCGCTGGCCCGTTTCCTCAAGCGGCTCACCGGCGTCGACATCGCCCCGACCGACTTCGATGAAGCCGCGCTGGAACCGCACCTGCGCGCCAACCTGCGGCTGCTCGATGCCGACGGCCGACGCGTGCTGGCCGAATCGCGGGACCTGGACGACCTGCGCCTGCGCTTTGGCGCGCGTGCCGCCGACGCCTTCGCCACGCATGCGGCGGCCGGCCTTGCGCGCGAGGCGCTGAGCGCGTTCCCCGACCAGCCGATTCCCGTTTCGGTGCCCGGTGCCGGCGGCGTGCCGGCCTGGCCGGCGCTCCAGGACGATGGCGACAGCGTCTCGCTCGACGTGCACGCCGAACGCGGCGAAGCCGCACGACGGCATCCCGGCGGCGTGCGCCGGCTGCTCGCGATCGCGCTCGGCGAGCGCATGCGCCAGGCACGCAGGCAGTTGCCGGTGCAGCCGAAGACCGCGCTGCTGTATGCCGCGATCGAATCCGCGGCACCGCGCGAGGCCGGGGGGAGCCGCCCTGCCGACACCCTGCGCGAGGACCTGGTCGATGGTGCGTTTGCCGCCCTCGCGGCCGACGGCCTGGGCGACGTCCGCGACGCCGCGGCGTTCGACGCACTCGTCGAGCGCGTCGGCAAGGGCCTGTTTCCCGAAGCGATGCGTCGGCTGCAGCAGGCCGAAACCATCCTGGCGCAGGTGGCGGAGGTCCGCGCCGCGCTCGAGGGCAGCCTGATGGGCTGGGCCCGCGGCAACCTCGACGACATGCAGGCGCAGCTCGCTGCGCTGGTGCCCCCGGGCTTCCTGCGCGACGTGCCCGCCGACGTGCTGGCGCACTATCCGCGCTACCTGAAGGCGATGGCGATCCGCGCCAGCCGCGCCCTCAACGATCCGTCGCGCGACCAGCAGCGCATGCTCGAACTCAAGCCCTTCGCCGATGCGCTCGAACGCGCCACGGCCTCGGGCCGCGGCGGCGATCCGGGCTGGCAGGCCCTGCGCTGGGAGCTCGAGGAGCTGCGCGTGCAGCTTTTCGCGCAGGAGCTCGGCGCGAAGGGCGGGGTATCGCCGAAGAAACTGGCCGCGCGGCTGGCGGCGCTTACCTGACGCGCTCGACCTTGGCGCGGGTGTTGTAGCCGTCGATGGCCATGTACCAGTTGTTGCCCACCAGGCTCGGGGTGATCCTGACCGCGGGGTTCTCGCTGCGCGCACCCACCAGGCGCGCGCCATCGACCTGGCGCCAGACGTGGCCATTGTCCAGCGTGTACTCGCGCCCGAGCGCGAAACCACGGAACTCGCCGGCGATGCGGGCTTCGATGGGTTCGCTCGAGCCGAAGTTGAAGAAGCCCCGGTTGCGGGTCTCGACCTCGCGCCGCGCGCTTTCCGCGGCCCGCTCGGTCTCGCCGCTGATGGTGCGTCCCAACCATGCATTGAGGCGTGCGAGTTCGTCGGCATCCAGCTTGTCCAGGCCACTGGCCCTGAACTCGTCCGGCGTCATCTGGGACTCGATCGGCTGCTGCTGCGCGGCAACCGGTGCGGCAACGAAAAGCAGGGCGGCTAGGAAGATGCTGCGTACCGGCATGGCGGCTGTTCCCGATGGCGAGGTCGGGCTAGTGTAGTCCGTCCCACCATCCGCTTTGGCGTTCAGCGTCGTGGTCGACACCGTGGACATCGAGGGCCTGCTGGCCTTGCCGGCGCTGCGTGCATTGCCTGCCTGGGCGGCAGCGCTGCTGCGCGCGGTCGCCGGCGACGGGCCGGCCGCGTGCATCGATACCCGCCCAGTGCTCGAGGACACGCTGCAGGCACTCGCCCTGCTCGATGCAGATGGCGAGGTCATGGCCGCGGCCGTCCTGCATGCGGTCCCCGGATGGGGGGCGCGATACCGGCCTCCGGCACAGGGCCCGGGCGCGGCGATCCCGGCGCTTCTCGAAGGCCAGGAGGCCGCCAACCAGGTCTGGGTACTGCATGCCGAGCAGGCCGCCGGGCGCGGCAACGAGGGTCTCAGGCGGCTGCTGCTGGCCCTGGTGCGCGACCTGCGCGTGGTGCTGGTGCTGCTGGCACGCCAGCTGGCGCGCATGCGTGGAGCACCCGCATTGCCCGACGACGAGCGCCTGGCGCTGGCCCGGCTGACCCGGGACATCCATGCGCCGCTGGCCAACCGCCTCGGCATCTGGCAGCTGAAGTGGGAACTGGAAGACCTCGCGTTCCGCCATCTCGAGCCAGACACCTACCGGCGCATCGCCAGGTTGCTCGACGACAAGCGCGCCGGACGCGAGCGCTATATCGCCGGCGTGGCGTCGATGCTGGGCGACGCCTTGCGCGCGGTCGGCATCGAGGGCGACATCGCCGGGCGGCCCAAGCACATCTACAGCATCTGGAAGAAGATGCAGAAGAAGAACGTGCCGATCGGCGAGCTCTACGACCTGCGCGCGGTGCGGGTGCTCGTGGACGACGTGCAGGCCTGCTACGCGGCGCTCGGCGTGGTCCACGCCCTGTGGACGCCGGTGCCCGGCGAGTTCGACGACTACATCGCGCGCCCCAAGCACAATGACTACCGCTCGCTGCACACCGCGGTGGTCGGCCCGGAGGGCAAGACGCTGGAGGTGCAGATCCGTACCCGCGAGATGCACGAGCAGGCCGAGCGCGGCGTGGCCGCGCACTGGCGCTACAAGGAGTCCGGCGGCTCGCAGCGGTCGGCCGCGGGCGAGGCGGCGGTGAACCGCAAGATCGGGTGGATGCGCAGCCTGCTGGAGGCCACGGCCGATGGCGGCGATGGCGGCGACGGCGTGCTGGCCGGCGGCTTCGACACCGAGCTCATGGAGGACCGGATCTATGCGCTCACGCCAAAGGGCGAGGTGATCGACCTGCCGCGTGGCTCGACGCCGCTGGACTTCGCGTATCGGGTGCATACCGAGGTGGGGCACCGCTGCCGTGGCGCGAAGGTCGACGGCCGCATCGTGCCGCTGGACCACGTGCTGCGCTCGGGCGACCGCGTCGAGATCCTGACCGGCAAGGTGTCCGAGCCCCGGCGCGACTGGCTGTTGGCGACCAGTGGCTATCTCGCGAGTCCGCGCTCGCGCGAGAAGGTGCGTGCCTGGTTCCACCGGCTCGACCGCGCCCGCAATCTGCAGGATGGCCGCGAGCTGCTCGAGCGCGAGCTCAGGCGCGTGGGCCTGGGACAGGCGGACCTGGCACCGGTGCTGAAGCGCTTCAATGTCGACAGCGTCGACGACCTGTGCGTGCTGGTCGCGCTGGGCGACATCGGCCCCCACCAGGTGGCGCGCGCGGTGGCCGAACACGAGCGGGCGCTGCGCGAGGCTGCGACCGAGCCGGGCGGGGATGGCGTGATCGCCGTACGCGGTCCCCGGCGCGTACCCCGGGCCGGGAGTCCCGACTTCACCGTGGTCGGCGTCGACAACCTGCTGGTGCAGATCGCGCGCTGCTGCCAGCCCTTGCCAGGCGAGGCCATCACCGGCTACCTGACCCGCTCGCGCGGCATCAGCGTGCACCGGGCCGACTGCGGCGCGCTGTCGCGGCTGTCCGCCAAGTCGCCGCAGCGCGTGCTGCCGGTCGAGTGGGGCGATGCCAGTGGTGGGCACGAGGCTTCGGTGATGCTGGATGCCGTGGACCGCAAGCACCTGCTCAAGGACGTGACCAACCTCATCGCGCAGGAAGACGCGCACGTGCTGTCGATCGATGGCGGTGGCGCCGGGCGCAGCCAGGGCCATGTGCAGCTGCGGCTGGTCCTGCGCGTGGCGGACTTCGGCCAGCTGTCGCGCCTGCTGGGCCGGCTGGAGGCGCTGCCGGGCGTGGAACGGGCGCAGCGCGCCTGACCTGCGTCCGCCACGCCTGTTCACCGTGCGGCGTCTATGCTGCGCGCGTGAATCCCGACCGGCACCTCGATCCGTTTCCCGAGCCGCCATCCGCCAGTGCCATCGCGCGCTGGCTGGCGGCGCTGCCCGCGCGCCTGGGCATGGTGCGGCACTGGCGCTGGTGGCTGATCGGCTCGATGCTCGCGATCGTGCTGCTGGCCGTGTTGCGCGCGCCCATCGGTGCCCTACTGTGGCCCCAGACGCGGGCGCAGGCACTCCGTGAAGAGGCCTGGGAGGCGTTGGCGGAAGGCCACCTCAGCGCTCCGGATGGCAGTGGTGCGCGCGAGCTGTTCGAAGCCGCGCTGGCGATGGATCCCGATCGCGCGGAAGCCCGCCAGGGGCTGGCGCGCGTGGCCCTGGCCGCTCTCGAGCAGGCGCGCGTGGCCCTCGCCGAGGACCGCTTCGGCGAAGCCCGTCGCCAACTGGACCTCGCGCGCGCGCTTTCGGTGCCGCGTGCCGAGGCCGATGCCCTGGCCGATGCGCTGCGCCAGCGCGAAGCCGGGCATGCGGGCGTCGACAGCCTGTTCGCGGAAGCGGAGGACGCGCATGCGCAGGGGCGTCTGGACGGCGGCGCGGGAACCGCATTGCCGATGTACGCGCATGTGCTGGCGCTCGAGCCCACCCACGCGGGCGCCCTGCGCGGGCGCGAGGATGCGCTGGCCGAGCTGCTGGCCCAGGCCCGGGAAGCCCTGCGCGCGGGCGACGTGGGCGAGGCGGCCCGGCTGGTCGCGACAGTGCGAACCTACGATGGAGGGCATGTGGACCTGCCCGACACCCTGGCGCGGCTCATGGAGGAGGCGCGCCTCGACGACGAGGGCCTCGCGCGACTGCTGTCCGGCGAGGTCCCGGCGGTGGACGAACGGACGGATGCGGGCGTGCCGGGCGAGGCGGTCGCCGCCCTGGACGATGCGGAGCGCGACCGGCGGGTCCGCATGCTCCTGCGAGAAGCCGGCGATGCATTGGCCGCGGGACATGCAGTCGACGCCGGGGGTGGCGGCGCGGCCGAACTCATCGCCGCGGCACGCGCGCTGGATCCGGGGTCCGCCGAGGTGGCGGCCGCGGCGGCCCGCCTGCTGCCGATGCTGCGCGAATGCCACCTCCGCGAGCTTCGCGCCAACAGCCTGCGCCGCGCCGCGACCTGTCTGGAGGCACGCCAGGCACTTGGCGACGATCCGGGCGAGCTTGCAGGTGCGCGCCGCCAGTTGGCCGAACGCTGGTTGGCGGTCGGGGACGAGCGGTTGGGCGCCGGTGAGGTCGCCAATGCGCGCAGTGCGCTGGCCGCGGCCCGTGTTGCCGATCCCGGCGCGCCGGGGCTTCCGGATTTCGAGCTGCGCGTGCGCGCGGCGGCCGCCGCGATGCGCTTCGACTGAAGCCGGCGGAGCCGGTGCACGGCCAGCGCGGATAGAATGCGCGCTGTTCACGGAAGGCCAGTGCATTGACCCCCCCACGCGTCCTTGTCATCGGTGCCAGCTGCCAGGTCGGTCATTTCCTGCTGCCGCTGCTGCGGGCCGAGGGCGTGGAGGTCCATGCGGCCAGCCGCCGCGACCAGGCCCCGGTCGTCGGCGTCCGCTGGCACCGCGCGGAATTGCCGGGGGCGATGCCCGGGCCATTCCCCTACGACGGGATCCTCTGTTTCGCTCCGCTGGATGCGGTGGCGCAGTGGCTGTCGACGCTCGAGGCGCGACCGGCCGGCGGCATCGTCGCCACGAGTTCGATGAGCGTGCTGACCAAGAAGACCTCGGCCGATCCCGCCGAGCGCATGCTGGTCGAGCGGCTCGACGCCGGCGAGCGCGCGCTCCAGCAGGAGTGCCGGCGCCTGGGGATGGCCTGGTCGCTGATCCGTCCAACCCTGATCTACGGTGCCGGCATGGACCGGAGCCTGAGCCCGATCGCGCGGCGGGCGATGCGCTGGCGGGTGTGCCCCGTGCCGCGCGGGCGTGGCTGGCGGCAGCCGGTGCATGCCGCCGACGTCGCCGAGGCCAGCTGGCGCGCGCTGCGCACGCCCGACGCCAATGGCCGGGTCTTCGAACTTG
>DATBUS010000134.1:0-56551 GCA_036515815.1 Luteimonas sp. | reverse complement strand
CGAATAGCAGGTCAATGAACACTCGCTACAACGCCGCCGACATCGAAGTCCTGTCGGGCCTGGACCCGGTCAAGCGCCGCCCGGGCATGTATACCGACACCGCGCGCCCTAACCACCTCGCGCAGGAAGTCATCGACAACGCGGTCGACGAGGCGCTGGCCGGGCATGCGAAGACGATCGAGGTCACGCTGCACGCCGACGGCAGCTGCTCGGTCGTGGACGACGGCCGCGGTATGCCCGTGGACATCCACCCCGAGGAGAAGATCCCCGGCGTCGAGCTGATCCTCACGCGCCTGCACGCGGGCGGCAAGTTCAGCAACAAGAACTACACGTTCTCCGGCGGCCTGCACGGCGTCGGCGTGAGCGTGGTCAACGCGCTGTCGACGCTCGTCGACGTGCGCATCACGCGCGACGGCAACGAATACCGGATGACGTTCAAGGACGGCTTCCGCGCGACCAAGCTCGAGGTCATCGGCACCGTCGGCAGGAAGAACACCGGCACGCGCGTGCACTTCTGGCCCGACTCGAAGTATTTCGACACGCCGAAGTTCAACGTGCGCGCACTGCGCCACCTGCTGCGCGCGAAGGCCGTGCTGAGCCCGGGCCTGACCGTGCGCCTGCTCGACGAGGCGACCGGCGACCGCAACGAATGGTATTTCGAGGACGGCCTGCGCGATTACCTGCGCGGCGAGCTCGCCGACCGCGAGCTGCTGCCGCCGCAGCTGTTCGTCGGCAAGCTGAGCAAAGACACCGAGACCGCCGACTGGGCGGTGGCATGGGTGCCCGACGGCGAGCTGGTGCAGGAAAGCTACGTCAACCTCATCCCGACCGCGCAGCACGGCACGCACGTCAACGGCCTGCGCACCGGCTTCACCGACGCGCTGCGCGAGTTCTGCGATTTCCGCAACCTGCTGCCGCGCGGCGTGAAGCTCGCGCCCGAGGACGTGTGGGACCGCGTCGCGTTCGTGCTCAGCATCAAGATGGCCGACCCGCAGTTCTCCGGCCAGACCAAGGAGCGCCTGTCCTCGCGCCAGGCGGCCGGTTTCGTCGAGGGCGCCGCGCATGACGCCTTCAGCCTGCTGCTGAACCAGAACGTCGAACTGGGCGAGAAGATCGCCCAGCTGGCGATCGAGCGCGCCAGCGCCCGCCTGAAGACCGAGAAGCTGGTCGTCCGCAAGAAGGTCACCCAGGGTCCGGCCCTGCCTGGCAAGCTGGCCGACTGCATCAGCCAGGACTTGTCGCGCACCGAGCTGTTCCTGGTGGAGGGCGACTCGGCCGGCGGCAGCGCCAAGCAGGCGCGCGACAAGGACTTCCAGGCCATCCTGCCGCTGCGCGGCAAGATCCTGAACACCTGGGAAGTCGCGTCGGGCGGCGTGCTCGCCTCGCAGGAAGTGCACGACCTCGCAGTCGCCATCGGCTGCGATCCCGGGAAGGACGACCTCTCCGGGCTGCGTTACGGCAAGGTCGTCATCCTCGCCGACGCCGATTCCGACGGCCTCCACATCGCCACCCTGCTGGCGGCGCTGTTCCTGCGCCACTTCCCGGCGCTGGTGCGTGCCGGCCACGTCTTCGTGGCGATGCCGCCGCTGTACCGCGTGGACGTGGGCAAGCAGGTGTTCTACGCCCTCGACGAGGAGGAAAAGCGCCTCCTGCTGGAAAAGATCGAGCGCGAGCGGATCAAGGGCCAGGTGAATGTCACCCGCTTCAAGGGCCTTGGCGAGATGAACCCGCCGCAGCTGCGCGAGTCCACGATCCATCCGGACACCCGGCGGCTGGTGCAGCTGACCGTGGATGAGCCGGAACAGACGCGGCTCCTGATGGACATGCTGCTGGCCAAGAAGCGCGCCTCGGACCGCAAGTCGTGGCTCGAGGAAAAGGGCGACCTGGCGACGCTGGAGGTCTGAGCCCGCCGAAAGAGGCCGCTGCGCCGGTCGCGGCTATAGCCGCTCCTACAGGGGGGAGCGAGGCGAGCCGGAGGCTCGCCCCAGCAAGGCGCGATCAGGCGCGGCCAGCGGCGCTCAGCGCCGGAGCGTGGCCTCGAGCAGGGCGCGCAGCACCGGTTGCAGCTGCGTGGCTTTCGCGTGGTCCCACTCGAACGTGGCCTCGTCCATGTAGCAGCGCTGGGCGATCTCCAGTTGCACCGCCTCGACGCCAAGCTCGGGGCGGCCGTAGTGGCGGGTGATGTGCCCGCCCTTGAAGCGGCCGTTGGCGACCCAGTCGTAGCTGTCCTGGTGCGCCAGCGCGAGCGCCAGCCGCTCGGCCAGCTCCGGTGAACAGCTCACGCCACCGGCCGTGCCCAGGTTGAGGTCGGGCAAGCGCCCGGGGAACAGCCAGGGCAGCTCGCCCCGGATCGAGTGGCCCTCCCACAGCACCACGCGCCCATGCGCCTCGAGCAGGCGCTCCAGCTCCCCGGCCAGTGCCTGGTGGTAGGGGCGCCAGTACGTGTCGACTCGCGCCTGCACTTCGTCCGGCGATGGCTCCTGGCCTTCCAGGTAGACCGGGCTGCCGTCGAACTG
Organism: Luteimonas sp.; assembly: GCA_036515815.1. GTDB lineage: Bacteria > Pseudomonadota > Gammaproteobacteria > Xanthomonadales > Xanthomonadaceae > Luteimonas. The sequence continues at coordinate 54,035 of DATBUS010000134.1, read as the reverse complement.
CCGCACCGGGCACAGGCCAGTGGTGTTCTGGCCCGGGTACAGGGATGTGTCGTCTTCGCTGCGGTTGAGATCGACGACGTAGCGCGAGTGCGTCGGCACCAGGACCGAGGCACCCAGTTCTCGTGCGAATCCGTACAGGCGCGCCACGTGCCAGTCGGTATCGGGAACGCCGCGGGCGCCAGGCGCCAGGCGCGCGGCGATCGCGTCGGGAACATGGGTGCCGTCGTGCGGAAGGCTGACGAGCAGCGGCAGCGTGCCGCGGTGGAGGCTGAAGATGTCCATGCGCCGATCTTACCGGTCCACCTGTCCGGCGACCCGTCCGGTCAGCGCAGCAGCACGATCTCTTCGGCGCTGGTGGGGTGGATGGCGACGGTGGCGTGGAAGTCGGCCAGCGTGGCCCCCATCTTCACCGCCACGGCGAAGCCCTGGAGGATCTCGTCGGCAGCCTCGCCCACCAGGTGCAGGCCCACCACGCGCTTTTCCTCGCCCACGCAGACAGCCTTGAACATGCTGTGCTGCTGCAGGTCGGCCAGGGCATGCAGCATCGGCCGGAAGGTGGTGGCGTGGCAGCTAACCGCGTCGGCGCCAAAGCGCTCGCGCGCCTCCACCTCGGTCAGGCCGACCTTGCCCAGCGGCGGGTGCGAGAACACCACGGTCGGCACCTGGCCGTGGTCCACGCGCGCGCCCTCCTCGCCGCCGAACAGCCGGTCCATCAACCGCCGGCCTTCGGCGATCGCCACCGGCGTCAGTGCAAGCGTGCCGGTCACGTCACCCACGGCATGGATGCCCGGGGCGCTGGTGGACTGCCAGGCGTCGACCTCGACACGGCCGTCGCGGCCGGTGCGCACGCCCGCCGCCTCGAGTCCCAGGCCGTCCGTGTCCGGGCGCCGGCCAGTGGCGAAGATCACCGCGTCGAAGGGAATGCCGGCGTCGCCCTCCTGTTCGCGCAGGCGCACGCCACCACCCTCGCCCGCCTCCAGCGCCGCCAGCGAATAGCCGAAGTGCAGCGCGATGCCGGCCTGCCGCATATTGCCTTGCAGGCGCTCGACCACGTCCGGGTCGAAGCCCTTGAGCAGGCCGTCGCCGCGTACGAACAGTTCGACCTGGCTGCCCAGCCCCTGCAGGACGCCGGCCAGCTCCACGCCGATGTAGCCGCCGCCGATGATCGCCACCCGCGCGGGCGCCGCGGTCAGCGCGAAGAAACCGTCGGAATCGATGCCCAGTTCCGCGCCGGGAATGTCCGGACGCACGGGGCGCCCGCCGGTGGCCAGCAGGATGTGCGCGGCCTCGACTTCGGTGCCGTCCTCGCAGGCCACCCGGCCCTGGCCCACCAGCCGTCCGCGCGTGGGCAGCAGCACGATGCCGGCTTCGTCCAGGCGGCGACGGTAACTGGCATGGATGTTGGCGATATAACCCTGGCGGCTGGCAACGAGCTCCGCCCAGTCCGGACAGGCGGGTTCCACCGGGAAGCCGAGCGCGCCCGCCAGCCGGATCCGCGCACTTAGCTCGGCCGCCAGCCACATCGCCTTCTTGGGCACGCAGCCCACGTTGACGCAGGTGCCGCCGAGTTCGCCGGGTTCGAGCAGCGCGACGCGTGCGCCATGGCTGGCGGCGCGAAACGCCGCCGCCAGTCCCCCGGACCCGCCACCGACCACGGCGAGATCGACGTGGAGGCGGCGGACGGCACTCACCGGAAGCGCTCCGGCGAATACGGGCGGGGATCGATCCGCGGCTCGCGTCCGCAGATCAGGTCGGCCACCAGCTGGCCGGTGGCCGGGCTCATGCTGACGCCCATCATGCCGTGGCCGGTGGCCACCCAGGCGCGGCGGCGGCCGGGGACGCGGCCGATGATCGGCACGTCGTCGATGGAGAGCGGGCGCCAGCCGTACCACTCCTCGTGCTTCACCGGACCCACCGGGTCGTGCAGGAACCCGGCCGCGCCACGTTCCAGCGCGGCCAGCCGGCGCGGATTGAGGTCGGTGCTGTAGCCCGACATCTCCATGGTGCTGCCGAGTCGGTAGCCGCTGCCCCAGACCGTCACGCAGACGCTGGGCTCGTGCAGGATGACCGGACGCTTCGGCACCAGGGCCGGGCGGTCGTACGTGATCGAGTAGCCCTTGCCCGGCTGCACCGGGACGGCGCGCAGGCCGGCCGAGCGCATCAGCGTGGTCGACCAGGCACCGGTGGCCAGCACGACCTCGCGCGCCAGCACCTTGCCGCGGCTGCCATGGACGGTGACGCCATCGTCGTCCTCGTCGATCGCGCTGACTTCCCAGCCGTCCTCGATCAAGCCGCCGAGCGCGCGCAGCGATTCGGCCATGCCCTTGACGTAGCGGTCGGGGCGCAGGCGGGCATCGCCCGGGAAATGCAGCGCGCCCTTCAGGCCCGGCTTGAAGGCCGGATCCTGGCGCTCGTACTCGGCACCATCAATGGCCTCGCCGCGGATGCCGAGCTCGGCAAGTGGCGCGAGGTCGCGCGCGGCCATCTCGAACTCGCGCGCATCACGGAACACGTAGTCGGTACCACCGCCTTCGAATTCCGCGTTCGGGGCATGCCGGGCCACCCAGTCCGGGTAGGCCTCGATCGAACCCTTCAGCAGGGCCGCGCGCGCCGTCATCGCGGTACGGAAATCACGCGCATTGCAGCGCCGCGCGAAGCCGAGCAGCCACTGCCACAGCGCCGGATCCACCCGCGGCGCGACGTAGAACGGCGCGTCGGGAGTCAGCATCCAGCGCAGCGCGCGCGGCAGGGTGCCGGGCGCGGCCAGCGGAGCGGCGTGGCTGGGGGTCAGCGTGCCGCAGTTGCCGTGCGAGCTGCCGCTGCCGACGGCCTTGGCCTCCAGCAGGCGCACGCTGCGGCCGGCCTCGACCAGCGCGAGCGCGATGCACAGGCCGATGACGCCGCCGCCCACCACCACCACATCAGTACGTTCGTCCATCGTGCGGAATCCGGGCGTCGTGGTGGTCGGCTCAGCCGGCCTTGCCGGCGTCTGCGCCCTCTTCCGCGTCGTCGTGGCCGTGGCCATCGTCGCCGTGGTCATGGCCGCCTTCGCCGTGCACGTGGCCGTGCTCGATCTCGACCGGCTGCGCCTCGCGCACCTCGACGATCTCGATGTCGAAATGCAGGTCCTTGCCGGCCATCGGGTGGTTGAGGTCGACGTCGACCACGCTCATGCCCACCTTCTCGATGGTGACCGCGCGCGGCCCGAAGTTGGTCTGCAGCACGACCTGGTCGCCGACGGCCAGCTTCTGGCCGCCGAAGTGCTTCTTCGGCACGCGCTGGGTCATGCCCTCGCGGCGCTCGCCGTAGGCCTCGACCGAGGGCACGTCGGCGGAGAAGCTCTCGCCGGCCTCGCGGCCTTCCATCGCCTTCTCCAGGCCCGGGATGATGTTGCCGTGGCCCATCAGGATGGCGAGCGGCTCGCCGCGATCCTTCGAGCTTTCCACCGGCTGGCCGCCTTCGGACACGGTGTAGTGGAAGCGGACGACGCGGTCTTTCTCGATCTTCATGGGCTTGAATCCGGTGGCGCGGCGCGCGGCCGCTTGTAAGGGAGTCGCCCCGCGGCCAAGATGCGGACCGATGGGCAAGACCATGCATTATCCAGACAGCGGCCTCCGGGCGCCAACCATCGCCATCGTCGGCCTGGTCCTGCTCCTGTTCACGAGCGGCTGCGGCCGCGGCGACGTCCGTCCGACGCCACCCCGCGCGCAACCGGTGGCCCAGCGCGACTGGCCCCAGGTGATCCCGGCGGACCCGGCGTCGGCGAATGCCGTCCTGATGCGTGCGATCAGCCTGGTCGGGACGCCCTACCGCTACGGTGGCAACACCCCGGAAGGCGGCTTCGACTGCTCCGGCCTGGTCAACTATGTCTACCGCGACATGCTCGACCTGCGGCTGCCCCGCACCTCGCGCGAACTGGCGGCCTGGCAGGGGCCACGGATCGAACCGCAGCAACTCGCCACGGCCGACCTGGTGTTCTTCGGCAGCGGCGGCGACGTCACGCACGTCGGCATCTACGTGGGCGAAGGCCGCTTCGTCCATGCCCCGAGTTCCGGGGGCACGGTGCGGCTCGACCATCTTGACGGAACCTACTGGCGGCAGAACTACAGCGGCTCCAAACGCGTGCTCCGCTGAATCGGGGATCTGGATCACACTTTTCTTCACATGATGCTGATGAAAAGTTAACAACCAGCCAGCCTCTCTACGGCACCATCACGCCCTGCTGCAAAACAGTGAAGAGCGCGTGATCGAATCCCAACAGACAGAACGCCGCCGCACGCCCCGTCGCGTGTCTTCCCTTGTCGTCGCTGCCGCGCTCCTGTTTGCCGGGTCTCCGGCGCTCGCGGCGCCCATCCTGGGCGCCGACTCCGCGGACCAGATGATGCTCGGCTCCGCCAGCCAGACCCTGGTCGGCAGCGCCTTCGCGCCGGAGCGCGCGATGCTGAGCGCCGCCGACGTCAACCAGCTGATCGAGGCCAGCCAGGCGGCGGCCGAGGCCGGCGAGAAGGCGCCGACCGGCCGCATCCAGGCGCTGCTCCAGCGCGCCATGGGCCTCCTGGGCACGCCCTACCGCTGGGGCGGCACCTCGCCCGACTCCGGTTTCGACTGCTCGGGCCTGGTCAACTATGTGTTCCGGACCGCGCTGGGCATCGAGCTCCCGCGCGTCTCGCGCGAGATGGCCAGCAATGGCGAGAAGGTCGAGCGCGCCGCGCTGACCGCTGGCGACCTGGTCTTCTTCGGCCGCCGCGGCTCCCGCGTCGACCATGTCGGCATCTATGTCGGCAACGGCCAGTTCGTGCACGCCCCGCGCACCGGGCGCGACGTCACCGTGTCCAGCCTCGACACCGGTTACTGGGCCAACCGTTTCCTGCAGGCGCGCCGCGTCGAGGGCCTGGGGAGCTGACTCCCCCGCCCGGGACGGGCAAGAGCGTGAACGCGAAGGCCGCCCAAGGGGCGGCCTTCCTGCTTCCCGGGCCCGGGGTTGCGCCCGGGCCCGTCCGCTTCACTCGACCGTGCGGAATTCGCCCCAGCCGGACAGCTGGTCGGAGATCGCAGCGCCATCGCCGACCACGATGATGCTCTGCCGCTCCGGCGCGAAGTACTTCGCCGCCATCGCCTGCACCTGTCCGGCATCGACCGCGCGCACCCTGGGCACGAACTCGCCCAGGTATTCGGGCGGCAGGCCCACGAGCCAGTTGCTGGCCAGGGTGGCCGCCACCGAGGCCTGCATCTGGTTGCCGATCAGGTAGCCGCCCGCCACGTAGCGCTTGGTGTCGTCGAGCTCGGCCGCAGGCACCGGCTCCTTGCCGATGCGCTCGTACTCGCGGAAGAACTCCGTGAGCGAAGCGCCGGTGACCTCGTTGCGCACGTCGGCCGCGCCACTGACATGGCCGCCGCGGGCCGAAGTGCTGGCACCGGCACGGGCACCGTAGGTATAGCCCTTCTCCTCGCGCAGGTTCTGCATGACCCGGCTGGAAAAGCTGCCGCCCAGCACGGTGCCGGCCAGCTGCAGCGGGATCGCGTCCGGGTCGGTGGCCGCGACCGCCGGGCTCGCCAGGCGCAGGGTCGACTGCACGCTGCCGTCGCGCTGCAGGAGCAGGCGTTGCGGCTCCGCCCTGGCCGGCGGCGCCGGCACCGGGGCCACGTCCCCGCCCGAAGCGGTCCAGTCGCCGAAGGCCTGTTCTGCGAGGCGGAACGCCTCTTCGGCATCGATGCGCCCTGCGACCACCAGCAGGCTGCGGTCCGGGTGGAAGCGCCGCTGGTGCTCGCGGCGCAGCCCCTCCGGCGTCACCGCCATGATCGAGGCTTCCGTAGGCTGCGTCCGCGCATACGGATGGTCGCCGTAGACGGCCGACAGCAGCGCACGGTTGGCGCGGAAGGCCGGCTGGGCCTCGGCCGCCTTGAGCGCCTGCAGCGCATTGGCCTGGGCCAGGCGCACCTCGTTGTCCGGGAAGGAGGGCGTGCGCGCGACTTCGGCCAGCAGCGACAGCATCGGGCCGGCATTGGCCGCCAGTGCATTGGCGTGGACCAGGGCACCGTCGCTGGTCACCGAGGCGCCGACGCTGCCGCCCTGGGCCTGGGCGAACTCCGCGATGTCGCGCGAGTCGCGAGCGGAGGTGCCTTCGGACAGCAGGCCCGCCAGCAGCGAGGCGAAGCCGGGCGCGTCGGCGGGATCGGCGACATGGCCGGCATTGCGCACGGCCAGCACATAGTCAACGCGCGGGATGCCGTCGCGCGGCACCACCCAGACCTCCAGGCCGTTGGCCAACGTCGTGCGGGCGATGTCCGGCACCGGGAGTGGCTTGTCGGCGGCATAGGGCGGCAGGTCCTTGGGCAGCTCGGCCGCGGGGCCGGCGATCGCCGCACCCGTGGCCAGCGCGGTCACCGCCAAGGCCAGAAGCGAGTGCTTGAAGAAGCTGTGCATGGTCGTCTCCTCAGTCCTGGCCACTGGTGGTCGTGGCGGCGGCGGCCGGCGCGCCCTGCAGCATCGCCTCCGGCTTGCGGTCGATGACGGTGCGGTTGTCACGCACCAGGTAGGTGCGCGCGGCGCGCTGCACGTCGGCCGAGGTCACCGCATCGATCCAGCCCGGGATGCGGTTGACCACGTTCGCGTCGTCCCACATCAGCTGCAGCTTGGCCAGCGCATCGGCGCGCGAGATGAAGGACTCGAGCCCGTTGTACCAGTCGGCCAGCATCCGGGTCTTGACCCGCGCGAGCGTGGCCTCGTCGACGCCCTCGTCGACGATGGTGGCGATCTCCTCGTCGATGGCGGCCAGCACGGCGTCGGCATCGGTGGTCGGCTTGTACAGCGCGAACACGGTGAACAGCGTCGGGCCGTCGTACTCCCATTCGCTGGTCAGCCCATAGAGCGACTCGACGTTCAGCGCCAGCTCGCGTCCCTTGACCAGGCCCTGGTACAGGCGCGAGGCATCGCCCCCGGCCAGCAGCGCCCCCAGCACCGCCATCGGTGCCTGGTCGCGACTACCGCGCTCGGGCATCTTCCAGGCCGCGGCGATCGCCGGCACCTGCGCCAGCCTGTCGGACTGCTGGATGCGCTTCTCCTGCGTGTTGAGGCCCTCGCTGAAATCGGGGGCCGGCGGCGTCGGGCGCGCGGGGATATCGCCGAAATACTTCTCGGCCAGCGCGAAGCCCTCCTCCGGCGAGACATCGCCGGCCAGCGACAGCACGGCGTTGTTGGGGCCGTAGTAGTCGCGATGGAAGGCCCTGACGTCGTCCAGCGATGCCGCCTCGAGGTCCTCGAAGCTGCCGTAGCCATCGTGGTTGTTTTCCCACTTCTGGAAGGCGTGCTGGCCGATGTCGATCCACATGAACCCGCCGTAGGGCTGGTTCTGCACGTTGTTGCGGATCTCCTCCTTGACCACGTCCTGCTGGTTGGCAAGCGTCGACTCGCTGAAATCCAGCATCCGCATGCGGTCGGCCTCGAGCCACAGGATGGGCTCGATCGCCGACGAGGGCGCGATCTCGATGTAGTTGGTGAAGTCGGCGCGGGTGGACCCGTTGTTGCGTCCCCCGCCGCCGGTGATCACGCGGTCGAACACGCCTTCGGGCGCATTGGCCGAACCCTCGAACATCAGGTGCTCGAACAGGTGCGCGAAGCCGGTGCGGTTGTGCGGCTCGAGCCGCATGCCGATGCCGTAGACCACGCTCACGCCGACCACCGGCGCGCTCCGGTCTTCCGACACCACCACCGTCAGTCCGTTGTCGAGCGTCCTGGTGGCGACCGGGATGTCCCAGCGGTCGGTGTCGGCGGCGAATGCCGGCGAGAACATCAGCAGCGTGGACAGCCACGCCGTATACCCTGGCAGTTTCATGAGTCCCCCATCTCCCTGTGTGGACAGGGTCCGACATTAGCGCGAGGTCCGGGCCGCACAGGCCGGCCGGAAGTCATGCCGGGTGCACCCGCGGCGGCCGTCGGGGGATACTCGGAAGCCATCCGAACGAGCGAACCGCATGCCTGGCCACCCCGCCTTTCGGATCGCGCCTCTCCTGACTGGCCTCGCCGCTGCCCTGCCGGCGTCCGCCGCGGAGCCGCCGCTGCCACAGCTCGAGGCCTATACCGTGCAGGAGAGCTGGCGACAGCCGGTGGATCCGGTGCGCATCGCCGACAACACCTGGCACATCGGCACCGCCAACCTCGGCGCGACGCTGATCCGGACATCCGGAGGCGCGGTCCTCATCGATGGCGGCATGCCACAGGCCGCCGAGCTGCTGCTCCGGAACATGGCCAGGCTCGGGGTCGCGCCCGGTGACCTGCGGCTGATCCTGCTCAGCCAGGCGCATGCCGACCACGCCGGCCCGCTGGCGGAACTCCGCAGGCGGACCGGCGCCCGGGTGGCCGCCAACGCGGAGTCGGCGGTGCTGCTGGCGCGCGGCGGCAGCGACGACATCCACTTCGGCGACGCCATTACCTATGCGCCGGTCCAGGTCGACCGCCTGGTGATGGACGGGGAAACGGTGGCGCTTGGCGGCACCCAGCTGACCGTGCACTTCATGCCGGGGCACACGCCCGGCAGCATGGCCTGGACCTGGACCGACCGCCGCGACGGCGCCGATGTGCGCATCGCCTATGTCGACAGCCTGACCGCGCCGGGTTACCAGCTGGTCAAAAACCCGCGTTACCCGCGCATCGTCGACGACTTCCGCCGCAGCTTCGACGTGGTGCGCGGCCTGCCCTGCGACCTCCTGCTCACACCCCATCCCGGCGCCAGTGGCCACGACTTCGCCGATCCGGCGGCGTCGGAGCCGATCGACTGCACGACCTACGCCGACCGCGCCGAGCGCGCATTCGACGCACAGCTCGAGGCGGAGCGACGCGCACGGCCCGACGCCGGTGGCTGACGCCGGCTACGCCTCCGGTTCCACCCCGACATTGCTGGATGCCCGGTCGTAGACCTCGCGGTCCAGCAGGCCGGTCTGCTTCGACACCAGCACCGGCACCAGCACCTGGCCGGTCACGTTGGTCATCGTGCGCATCATGTCGAGGATGCGATCGATGGCGACGAGGTAGCCGATGCCTTCCAGGGGCAGGCCGGCGGCGCTGAGCACCAGGGTCACCATGACGATGGCCGTGCCCGGCACACCCGCGGTACCGAAGCTGCCCAGCACCGAGGCCAGCAGGATGATGAAGTACTGCGGCAGGCTCAGGTCGATGCCGAAGTACTGGGCCACGAACACCGCGGTCAGCGCCGGGTAGATCGCGCCGCAACCGTCCATCTTGACGCTGGCGCCCAGCGGCACGGCGAAGGCCGCGTAATCCTTGTCGACGCCCAGGTTGTGGGTCGCGCTGCGCAGGCTTGCAGGCAGCGCCGCGAAACTCGACGAGGCCGCGAACGCGACCTGCATCGCCGGTGCCGCGCCCCGGAAGAACTTCAGCGGGCTGAGCCCGTGCGCCATGAGCAGGCTGCTGTACACAACCACGATCTGGATGGCGCAGGCCAGGTACAGCGCGCCGATGTAACTGCCCAGCGGCAGCAGCTTCTCGAAGCCGTAGGTGCCCACCAGCGCCGCGATGAGGCCGAAGGTGCCCAGCGGCGTGAACTCGAGCACGAAACGGGTGACCTGGACCATCGCCTCGCTGCCCTCGGCCATCAGGGCGCGCAGCCGCTGCGTGCGCTCGCCGAGTTTGACGAGGGCGAAGCCCAGCAGCGCGGCGAAGAAGATGACCTGCAGGATCCGGCCTTCGGCCAGCGCGCGGAAGGGATTGGTGGGCACCACGTCCACCAGCACCTGCACCGGGCCGGGCACTTCCCGCACCACGTAGTCGGGCGCGACCACCAGCCCGCCCACGCCCGCGCCTGGCTGCATCACCAGGCCCACGCCCAGCCCGACGCCCACGGCCAGCACCGCCGTGATCGCGAACCAGGCGAAGGTGCGCCCGCCCAGCGAAACCATCGATTTCTGCCCGTGCAGGCTGGAGATCGCGCTGGCCACGGCGAAAAACACCAGCGGCGTCGCGATCATCCGGATCAGGTTGACGTAGATATCGCCCAGCGGCTTGAACCAGACGCCGGCCGCCGGACCCATCGCCCAGCCGGCAAGTGCGCCGAGCACGAAGCCGGCGGCCACGCGCTGCCAGAACGGGATCCCCAACCAGGCGGTGACGAGCTTCATCGGTGTCCGGAACAGCGGCAATCCGGCACCTTAGCCGATGCCTCCGCAGGCGGCGACAGCGGCCGCGGAACGCCAGGTGTCATCGGCGGGACATCACGCCGCGGTCATAATCGCCCGCTTCCATGTCCGAGCCCTGCCTGATGACCCGTCCGTCCCGCCTGCTCCTGCCTACCCTGTGCGCCGCCCTCGCAACCGGCTGCGCCACGCCCGCCACGCCGGGCAAGGTTGCCGCACCGGTGTCCACCCCCGTGTCCGTGGACGTCCCGGCGATCGAACGGCCGGCCGGCGAGACCCCGGCCTGGTGGTATCGCAGCGGCGCGGCGCACGCGGCGGCCAATGGCGCCATGTCCGGCCGCGCGAAGAACGTGATCGTCTTCCTGGGCGACGGCATGAGCCTGACCACCGTGGCCGCGGCCCGGATCCTCGCCGGCCAGCGCGCCGGCGGTCCGGGCGAGGAACACCTGCTGTCCTGGGAGCGCTTCCCGGCCACCGCTTTCTCCAAGACCTATAACACCGATGCGCAGACGCCGGATTCCGCCGGCACGATGACCGCGATCGCATCCGGCGTGAAGACCCACATGGGCGCCATCGGCGTCAGCGCGGGCGACCGGCGCGATTGCGCGCAGTCGCTCGGCAACAAGGTCCAGAGCTGGCTCGACCTGGCCGCGGGTGCCGGGATGGGCACCGGCATCGTCACCACCGCGCGCCTGACCCACGCGACCCCGGCGGCGACCTACGCGCATGTGCCGGACCGCAACTGGGAAGCCGACGCGTCGATGCCGGAGGCCGCCCGCGCAGCCGGCTGCCGCGACATCGCCAGCCAGTTCATCGACTTCTCGCGCCGGCACGGCGCGCCGCAGGTGGTGCTGGCCGGCGGTGCCGCGCAGTTCCTGCCCGACGCGGAGGTCCTGCCCGGGGTCCGCGGCAAGCGCACCGATGGCCGCAACCTGGTCGAGGAGTGGCAGGCGCTGAACCCGGATGGCCGTTTCGTGCATACCAGCGCGCAGTTCGAGGCCGCGCGTGGCGCGCCCGCGGTCCTGGGCCTGTTCGAGCCTGGGCACATGCAGTACGAGCACGACCGCGACCGCGGGCCCGACGGCGAACCCGACCTTGAGGCCATGACCCGCTTCGCGATCGAGTCGCTGTCGCGCAACGACCAGGGCTATGTGCTGCTGGTCGAAAGCGGACGGATCGACCATGCGAACCACGAGGGCAACGCCTACCGTGCGCTGGACGAGACCGTCGCCATGTCGCGTGCGGTGCAGGCGGCGGTGGACATGACCTCGGCCGAGGACACCCTGGTCGTGGTCACCGCCGACCATTCGCATGTCCTGAACTTCGTCGGCTACCCGCGGCGCGGCAATCCGATCCTGGGCAAGGTGCAGGGCCCCGGCGAGGACGACGCGGATGCGGCAGGCGACGCGTATGCCCGCGACGCGCTGGGCCTGCCCTACACCACCCTCAGCTATGCGAACGGACCCGGCTACGTGGGCCGCAGCAGCACGCAGGCGGACGGCCCGAAACGCCATCCCCACGTGGCCCGCGGCGTACACCCCGCTGCCGGCCGTCCGGACCTGTCAGCGGTCGACACGACCGCGCCCGACTACATGCAGGAAGCGATGGTGCCCCTGGGCTCGGAAACCCATGGCGGCGAGGACGTCGGCATCTGGGCCCGCGGCCCGGGCAGTGCCGCCTTCCGCGGCACCATGGAGCAGCACGCCATCTATCACGTCATCGTCCAGGCCACGCCGAAGCTGCGCGCGCGACTGTGCGATGCGGGCCGCTGCGATGCCTCCGGAATCCCCGTGGAGCTGCCGGTCGTCTCGCCTTGACTGCCCGCCCGCGGACCCCGGGGTCCGCGGGCTCGCCGGGGGGCACGCTCAGAACGGCTTTGCCAGCACCAGCCACACGATCACCAGCAGGAGCAGCACGGGCAGCTCGTTGCGGACGCGCAACGCCTTCGACGAGGGCAGCGCGCCACCGGCGGCGATGGCCTTGAGCTTGCGGCCGTCGAAGATGTACAGCGCATACATCACCGCCACCAGCAGCAGCTTCGCGTGCAGCCAGCCGCCCATGAGGCCATAGCCCATCACCAGCACCGCACCGGCCACCAGCGCCAGGCCGAACATGACGTGGCCGAAGCGGTACAGGCGCCGCCCCATCACCAGCAGCCGCTCGCGCACCGCCCCGGGCACGCCGTCCTCGACGATGTTGATCAGGATGCGCGGCAGGTAGAAGGCCGAGGCCACGAAGGCCATGACCAGCACGACGTGGGCGGACTTGATCCAGAAGTAGCTCTGCATGGCGCGTGTTCACCGGTGTGGAATGGCCACAAGGATCGCACGCGGTGCACGCCAGCCGGTATCGTGCCGCCCCATGGACAAGACCTATGACCAGGCCTACTTCGACCGCTGGTACCGTCGTGGCGGCATTGGTGGGCCGCAGCGGCTGATGCGCAAGGTGGCCATGGCCGTGGCCACCGCCGAGTACCACCTCGAGCGCCCGCTGAAGAGCGTGCTCGACATCGGCTGCGGCGAGGGCGCGTGGCGCGCACCCCTGCTGAAGCTGCGGCCGAAGGCGCGCTACATCGGCTTCGACAGCAGCGAGTACGCGGTCGCGCGCCACGGTGCGCGTCGCAACCTGCACCTTGCGCGCTTTGCCGACTTCGAACACCTGCGCCCCTGCCCGCCCGCCGACCTCGTGGTGTGCGCGGACGTGCTGCATTACCTCTCCGCGCGCGAGATCGACCGCGGCCTGCCGGGCCTGGCCGAACTGTGCGGTGGCGTCGCCTTCCTCGAAGCCTTCGCACGCGAGGACGCCGCGGAAGGCGACGAGGACGGCTTCATCGCCCGGCCGGGCAGCTTCTACCGCCGGCGCTTCGAGGCCGCCGGCTTCCGCGCCCTCGGCTCGCACTGCTGGCTTTCGCCGGCGCTCGTGCCGGGAGCCACGGCGCTCGAACTGGCCTGAACGGCGGCTCCGGCGTCCCGCGCGCGGTCTCACGTTCCGGCCCGCGCCCCTGCGTTATGCTGCGACGCACCAGACAGGGGTCCGGCGCCAATGATCTACCAGCTCCACGAATTCAACCGCCAGCTGCTCGCGCCGTTCACCGAGCTCGCGCAGGCCAACGCCAGGATCTTCGGCAACGACGGCACCTGGCTGTCCTCGCTGCCGGGCGCGACGCGCGTGGCCGCCGCCAATGAACTGCTGCACCGCATCGGCAAGGATTACGAGAAGCCGGCCTTCGGCATCCACCAGGTGGTGAAGGACGGCCACGACGTGCCGGTGGTGGAGAAGGTGGCGCTGGACAAGCCCTTCTGCCGGCTGCTGCGCTTCAAGCGCTATACCGACGATGCCGAAAACATCCTCGGCATGAAGGACCAGCCCACCGTGCTGGTGGTGGCGCCGCTCTCGGGCCACCACGCCACGCTGCTGCGTGACACGGTCCGTACCCTGCTGCCGGACCACAAGGTCTACATCACCGACTGGGTCGATGCGCGCATGGTCCCGGCCGAAGCCGGTGCGTTCACGCTCGATGACTACGTCGGCTACATCCAGGAATTCATCCGCCACATCGGCAGCGGGCGCCTGCACGTGGTCAGCGTCTGCCAGCCGACGGTCCCGGTGCTGGCCGCGGTCTCGCTCATGGCCGCGCGCGGCGAGGCGCTGCCGCGTTCGCTGGTGATGATGGGCGGGCCGATCGATACGCGCAGCTCGCCGACAGCGGTCAACAACCTGGCGGTCACGCGTCCGCTGTGGTGGTTCGAGAACAACGTCATCCACGTGGTGCCGGCCAACTACCCGGGCCGCGGCCGCCGCGTGTATCCGGGCTTCCTGCAGCACACGGGCTTCGTGGCCATGAATCCGGAGCGGCACTTCATGTCGCACTGGGATTTCTACCAGGACCTGGTCAAGGGCGACCTGGAGGACGCGCAGTCGCACCGCAGGTTCTACGACGAATACAACGCCGTGCTCGACATGCCGGCCGAGTACTACCTCGACACCATCCGCGTGGTGTTCCAGGAGCACCTGCTGCCGCGCGGCGAGTGGTTCGTGGCCGGCGAGCGCGTGGACCCTTCGGCCATCCGCGACTGTGCGCTGATGAGCATCGAGGGCGAACTCGACGACATCTCCGGCCTCGGCCAGACCCGCGCCGCCCATGCGCTGTGCACCGGGGTCGCCGAGGATGACCGCGAGCACCTGACCGTGGAGGGCGCCGGCCACTACGGCATCTTCAGCGGCCGACGCTGGCGCACGAAGGTGTATCCGAAGGTGCGCGACTTCATCGCCCGCCACGACCAGCGCACGGCCTGACGGCCAGCGCGGGGCCCGGACGCCCGGGCCGCTCAGGAGTACTGCGCAGTCTTCACCAGCAGGTGCTTGGCCAGCAGCCCATGGCCGCGGCCGATGGCGCGCGCCAGGTGCAGGGTGGCGAACAGCAGCAGCACGCCGGCCAGCAGCATCAGCACCAGTTCCCAGCCCTGCAGCATCACGCCATCGATGCCGACCAGCACGGTGTCCGGCAGGTCGAACCACCTCTCCGCCAGGCCGGTCCACACCGCGATCGGCGCCAGCACGAAGCCCAGGCCCACCGCGAGCAGCGTGGTGGCCACGGTGAAGTAGGCGATGCCGAGCGGCAGCATCAGCAACATGTAGAGCATCGTGCTCCAGGTGCGCGGGTCGGTGAACATGTCGACGATCCGCTGCCAGATGCTGCGTCCGCGTGCCTGGTACAGGGGCCTGCGCGGCATGCGTTCGCCCAGCATCACCTCCACGATCCGGCCCTCGACCAGGGAGAGCACCCGCACCGAGCCGAAGAACAGGATCAGCAGCGGGATGCCGACGATCGTCACCGAAAGCCCCGCGGCGGTGGAGAAGCCGGCGACCACCCAGGTGAAATAGAAGATGCCGGTGGCCAGGGCCAGCACCATGTAGAACAGCGACGCGTAGGTGCGCGGATCGGCGACGACGCCGAAGAACCGGCCGGCCAGCGACGTGCGCGGACGTGGCGCCGGCGAACGCAGCGCGGTCTGCACCGTGGCCTCGGTGTCGCGGTAGATGTCCGCCACCTCGTCGGGCGCGCCATAGCTCGATGCGACCGCGGCGATCACCTCGGCCTCCGACTTTCCGGGGTTCTCGGCCAGTTCCGAACGCAGGTACTCCTCGGCGTCGTACAGCGCGTCCTGGATCATCGCCGGGTCGGCGCCGGCCAGCGCGCGCCGCAGCTGTTCGAGGTATTCGGGGATGGTGCGGGGCAGCGTGTTCATCAGGGGGTCCCCTCCAGGACGGTATCGACGGAGTCGCGGGTCGCGCGCCATGCGGCGGCCCATGCGCGCAGGGCCTCGCGCCCCGCGGCAGTGATGCGGTAGTAGCGCCGCGGCGGCCCTGCATCCGACGGCCCGACGTGGCTGGCAAGGAAGGCGGCGGCTTCGAGGTTGCGCAGCACCGGGTACAGCGCGCTCTGCTTGCCACTCAGCACGCCTTCGCCGAAACGCTCGAGCGTCTTGGCGATCTGGTAGCCGTACATCGGCTCGGTGGCGCGCGAGAGCACCGCCAGCAGGGCGAGGGCGACCACGCCCGAGCTCAGTTCGCGCTGGAACTTGCGCAGGGCGGCTTCGATCTCCGGCGGGGGCAGTGGCTGGACCATGGCGGCATGCTATTGCGAACTTCCATATAGCGAATGTGCCGATAGTCAGTCCGGGCACGGGATCGGCAACAATCCGGCGACCACCACCGGAGCCCGACGCATGCAACCCGTCCGCGAAATGCGCACCCTGTCCCTGCTTGCCGCCCTGCTCCTGGCCTGGCCCTGCGCGGCGGCGGAGCCCGTCGCCACGGGCGAAGCCGACCGCCCCAGGACCACGCAGGAACTGCTCGACGCATCGTTGCCCACCGACTGGCGCAGGCCGGACCCCGCCAACACGCTCTACATGGAGTTTCCCGCCGGCCGCGTGGTGATCGAACTCGCCCCCGACTTCGCTCCGGCGCACGTGGACAACATCCGCACGCTGGCCAGGGCGGGTTTCTGGGACGGGCTGTCCATCTACCGCTCCCAGGACAATTTCGTGGTGCAGTTCGGCGACCTCACCGACGAAGGCGGGACGCCGAAACCGCTGGGCGAAGCGAAGGCCGCGCTGCCGGCGGAGTTCGCCCGGCCTTCCGACGGCCTTGGCTTCCACCGCCTGCCCGACCGCGATGGCTGGGCACCGGAAACCGGCTTCGGGGCCGGCTTCCCGGCGGCGCGCGACCCGGCCACGGGCCAGGCGTGGATGGCGCACTGCTACGGCACCGTCGGTGCGGGCCGCGATGCAGCGCCCGACTCCAGCACCGGCGCCGAACTCTATGTGGTCATCGGCCAGGCACCCCGCCAGCTCGACCGCAACATCACCCAGGTCGGACGGGTCCTGCACGGCATGGAGCTGCTGAGCGTGGTGCCGCGCGGCACCGGTCCACTCGGCTTCCACGAGGACGCGGCCCTGCGCGTGCCGATCCGGGCGCTGCGGCTGGCGTCGGAGGTGCCGGCGTCGGAGCGCACCGACCTGCAGGTGCTGCGCACGGACACGCCGCTGTTCGATGCCGTGGTCGAGTCCCGGCGCAACCGGCGCGACGGCTGGTACGTGCAGCCCGCGGGGCATATCGACCTGTGCAACATCACGGTTCCGGTGCGGGTGGCCGACTGAGCGCGGGCTCGTCACGCCACCTTGGCCGGAGCCTTCCTAGCCTGCGGCCAACCCCACTCCACAACGCACCAGAGGAACCCCCGCGATGGCCCTGCTCCGCATCCGTCTTACCGGCAGCGACGACACTGCCCGCGCTGTCATGAACCTGCTGCAGAGCCTCGACGGGATCGAGCATGTGGAGGAGATCGACGACCTGATGCCGCAGCTCGACGACGCCGATTCCAGTTCGGCCGGCCTGAGCGACGTCGGCGGGCCGCAGGGCCACACCATCGAGATCGACGCGCCCAACGCGAATACGGCGCGGCGCGTGCGCGAGGCGGTCGAGGCACTGGCCTTCGACCTGGACGCCCTGGTCGAGTTCGACGCCGAGGGCGACGAGGACTGGGTGGCGCGCTGACCGGCGCCGGTAAACCATCGGCCCGGGCACGGCGCCCGGGCCGCGACTATGCTGCGGGCTGCCTTCCATCCGAGCGCCCGCATGACCCGACCGCTGTTCACCGTCTCCCTGCTGGCGCTTGCCCTGGCGGCCTGCCAGGGCCAGGCCCCCGTGCCCGCCGCCGTCGCCGCTGACGGCAGCACCGCAACCGCCGCCACCGAGAGCGCGCAGGACCAGGCCTTCGACGCGCTGGCGGCGCGCTTCCTCGACGAGGGCCTGGCACTCTCGCCCGTCGCCGCCACCCAGATCGGCGACCACCGCTTCGACGCCGAGCTCGACGACCTGGGTGCCGAGGGCCGCAGGGCGTCGGCGGAGTGGACGCGGACCATGCTGGCGGAGCTCGACGCCATCGACGCCGCGGCGCTGTCGCGCGAGAACCAGGTCGATGCGCTGATCCTGCGCAACCAGCTCGAAGGCTCGCTGTGGGACCTCGAGACCATGCAGTCCTGGGCCTGGGATCCGCAGGCCTACAGCGGCCTGGCCGGCGGCGCCATCTACAGCCTGATGGCGCGTGATTTCGCACCCCTGCCCGAGCGCTTGAAGTCCGCCGCCGCGCGGATGGAGAAGATTCCCCGTCTGCTGGCGCAGGCGCGCGAGAACCTCGACCCGGCGCGCGTGCCGAAGACGCACGCCGAAACCGTGGCACGGCAGAACCGCGGCATCTTCAACCTGATCGAGACCTTCATCACCCCCAACCTGGACCAGCTGCAGGGCGCCGATCGCGAGCGCCTGGACGCCGCGATCGCAGCGCTGGCCCCGGCGGTCGAGGAACACCAGGCCTGGCTCGACGGCACCCTGGTGCCGAATGCGAAGGGTGACTTCCGCGTCGGCGCCGAGCGCTATGACCAGAAGCTCCGGTTCTCGCTCAATTCCTCGCTGACCCGGCAGGAGATCCGCAGCCGCGCCGAGGCCGAACTGGCACGGGTGCGCGACGAGATGTACGACGTGGCGAAGGTGGTGCTGAAGGACCTGGAAGGCGCGCCGGAAACGCCCGGGCAGCCCACCGAAGCCCAGCGCCAGGCCGCGATCGAGGCCGCGATGGAACTCGCCAACGAGGACCGCCCCGGCCGCGACGAGGTCGTGGACTTCGCCAGGCACACGCTGGACGTCGCGACCGCGTTCGTCCGCGAGCACGACATCGTCACCGTGCCCGACGACCCGGTGAAGATCATCCTGATGCCGGAGTTCCAGCGTGGCTTCTCGGTCGCCTACTGCGATTCGCCCGGGCCGCTCGACAAGGGCCTGGATACCTACTACGCCATCTCGCCGATCCCGGACGACTGGAACGACGACCAGGTCACCTCGTTCCTGCGCGAGTACAACAAGCGCATGATCCACGTGCTCAGCATCCACGAGGCGATGCCCGGGCATTACCTCGAGGGCGCGCATTCGGCCAACCATCCGTCCACCCTGCGCGCGGCGCTGCGCTCGGGCCCGTTCGCCGAGGGCTGGGCGGTGTACACCGAGCGCGTGCTGGCCGACGCCGGCTACCTCGACAACGACCCGCTGTTCCGGCTGATGCAACTGAAGTTCTATGCCCGATCGGTGGGCAACGCGATCCTCGACCAGGGCATCCACGTCGACAACTGGACGAAGGAACAGGCCATGGACCTCATGGTCCGCCAGACGTTCCAGCAGCAGAGCGAGGCCGAGGGCAAGTGGATCCGCGCGCAACTGTCATCGACGCAGCTGGCGACCTACTTCGTCGGCGCGCAGGAGCACTTCGACATGCGCCGCGCGGCCGAGGAACGGCAGGGCGAGGACTTCGACCTGAAGCGCTACCACGACAGCGTGCTGGCGCAGGGCGCTCCCCCGGTGCGCTTCGCGCGGCAGTTGCTGCTGGACGAGCCGATCCGGTAAGGCGCGCCCCGGCCGTCAGGGCGCGGCGCCCGCGGGGGCGCGGACGCCGGCCCCGGGCTTCAGGTGCCGCTCCAGGAACCCGAGCACGCGCGCGTAATACGCGTGCTCGTTCTCCCGGTCATGGAAGCCATGGGTCTCCTCCTTGGCGAGGAACCATTCGTAGGGCTTGCCCGCGCGGTCAAGCGCCCGCCTCATCGACATCGCATGCTCCTGCGGCACGCGGCGGTCGCGTCCGCCATGCACGAGCATCAGCGCCGCGCGGATGGCCCCGGCGTGGTGGGTGGGCGACTGCTCGCGCAGGTTTGCCACGTCGGTGCCAACATAGCGGGCAAGGCTGGTCTTGCCCGTCCGGCTCTCCTGCACGTCGCCCAGCCGGTGCATGGTGGCCAGGTCGTAAGGCCCCGAGACGCCGACCACGCAACCGAACAGCTCCGGCTCCCGGACGCTGGCCATCAGCGCCGCATAGCCGCCATAACTGGCACCCCAGATGCAGGGCGCGCTGGCCGAGACGCCGTCCTGCGCCTGTGCCCACCGGGTGCCGTCGACGATGTCGGCGATCATCCCCGTGCCCCATTGCAGGTAGCCCGACTCCATGAAGGCCCGCCCGCGGCCGCCCGAGCCGCGGAAGTTCACCTGCATGACGGCGAAGCCGCGTGCGGCGAGCATCTGCACCTCGGAATCGAAGCCCCAGTGGTCGCGTACGCCATGCGGTCCGCCGTGCACCAGGACCACGAGTGGGGCGCCACCGGGCACCTCGGCCACGGGTCGGGTCAGATAGCCCTCCAGCGTGCGGCCGTCCCGTGCGCTGAACTCGACCGGCTGGCGGGCCGCCAGGGCGCCGCGGTCGATCCATTCGCGATGGTGGAGGAGGCGCTGCAGGTCGCCGGTGACCACGTCCAGCAGGTAATAGCGTCCCGGCTCGCGGTCCGAGTCGACAAACACCACGACCAGCCGGCCATCCCGCGTGGAGCTGGTCACCAGCACGCGCTCGCCGGCGAATTCGCGCTCCAGTTCCCGCGCCAGGGTGACATGCGGATGGGCGTCGCTGAAGTAGCGGGTCACCGGGGCGCCGCGCCCGTACCGTGCGCCGATCACCTCGCGCTGGTCGAACGACAGGACGAGTCCCGACGGATCCATGTCCCCGTCGCTGGCGACCACGGTGCGCTCGCCGGTCGCCAGGTCGATCCGCTCGATGACATCCGGCCCCGACGTCTGCTCGGACCACAGATGGCCATGTCGCATGTCGTATTCCACGCCCTGGGGATAGACCGCCACCCCGCTGTAGCGCTCGTTGTTGATCTCCAGCCAGTCGTCGCCCGTGCGCAGGAAGGTCTGCAGATAGCCGTCCGGGTCGGCCGCCCAGCTGAAGACCGGCCGGCGCATGCGGTCGACCATGAAGCGTGCGTTGGGCACGGGACCATCGGCGATGCTGCGCGGCGTCCCCCGCGAGAGCACGCCGATCTCGCGCAGGCGCGTGAGGCAACCGCGTCGCGTCTCGCGCATGCACTCCACCACCATCACCCGGTCGCCGTCCTCGGTCATCGGGTCGGCGACCCACCCATCGAACGCGCGCCGATTGCCGCCATCGACATCCACCACCTGCAGGGTCGGCATGGTGTAAGGCTGCGCCGTGAGTCCGACCCGCTTTGACCAGGAAGCAAGCAGGCGCTCGTCGCCGATCCAGGCCACGTCGTCGATGAAGCCGTCCTCGCCAGCGCCCATGGTCGCCGTGATCGCTCCGTCCGCACGCCGCATCACCGCCATCACGGTCCTGCCATCCGACTGCATCCGCAGCGCGAGGTAGTCGCCCCGCGGAGAGATCTGCACGTCCTCGAACTCCGCCGGGCGCAAAAGCTCCTCGACCGTCGGTGGCGCCGCCGGCGCCGGCCCGGCATGCAACGCCGCGGCCAGCGCCAAGGCCCGCCGCCACGTCCCGCCCCACTTCCCCATGCGCATCCCCGTGCTCCGTCCTGCTACCTGTCGCCTGCGGGCACCAGCCGCAGGTCGTGGAAATCGAAGCTGAAGTCGGTCAAGGGCGACACCGCTTCCATCCGCGCCGCCTGCACCTTGCCGTCGTGGTCGAGCATGAAGTTCACGAAGGCGTCGGCGTTGAGCGTGCGGTCGCGCCAGCGCACGATGAAGCTGTCGTGCTGCCAGTGTTCGAGGTCGCCGACCAGCTGCGGCGTGCGGCTGAAACGCAGCTCCAGGCCCTTGCCACGCCGGGCGACCACCACCTCGCCGTACCAGGGGTCGACGTAGGTCGCGGCGTAGCCACGCAGCGGCAGCGAGGGCCTGGAATCCGCGTCGCGTGCGGCCACGTGCTTCGCCCAGTCCTCGGCTTCGCGATCGCTGCCCTTGCCCACCGCCGCGGCATAGGCGGCGACCCAGTCCGTGTCAGGCGCATCCATGTAGGCGTCCAGCACGGTCATGGTGACCGCGTTGAAGGCCGCGCCCGCTTCCTGGTTGGTCAGCACCACCACGCCCAGGTCGAGCTCCGGCACCAGGGTCAGGCGCGAGACCATGCCCGGCCAGCCACCGGTGTGCCACACCAGCCGGCGGCCGCGGTAGTCGCTCAGGCTCCAGGCCTCGCCGTAGCCGGCGAAATTGGGCCTGGTCGCCGCGAGTTCCGGCACCGCCGGCTCGCGGATCGGGATCGGCGTCACCAGCGTCCACATCGCTTCGTGCCGCTTCGCGCTGAACAGCCGCTCCGCGTCCTCGCCCTCGCCTTCCAGCACGCCACCGTCCAGCTGCACGCGCATCCACTTCGCCATGTCGTTGACGCTGGAATAGATGCCGCCGGCGGCGGTGTTGTTCGACCAGGACATCGCCGGCACCGGCACCGGGTCGCCGGTGAAGCCCGGGCGCGCATGGCCGGTGGCGACATTGGTATCGGTGGGGAGCAGGGAATTGCTGTCGATGCGGGTGGACGTCATACCGACGGGCGCGAACAGGCGCTCGCGTACGAAGTCGGCGTAGGGGCGGCCCGACACCTCCTCGATCACCAGCTGGGCCACGGCATACAGCACGTTGTCGTAGGCATAGCGCTCGCGGAAGCCGCCTTCGATCGGCACCTGCGCCAGGCGCTCGACCACCTCGCGGGTGTCGTAATCGGTCGGCGGCCAGAACAGCAGGTCGCCCGCGCCGAGCCCCAGGCCGCTGCGATGCACCAGCAGGTCGCGGATGCGCATTTCGCGGGTCACGTACGCGTCGGACATGCGGAACCACGGCAGGTGGTCGATGACGCGGTCGTCCATGTCGAGCCGGCCCTCGTCGGCAAGGATCGACAGGGACGCAGAGGTGAACGCCTTGGTGATCGACGCGATCGAGAACAGCGTGTCGCCATCGACCCGGCCCGGCTTGCCGACTTCGCGTTCGCCCCAGCCGCCGGAGAACACCAGCTCGCCATCCTTGACCACGGCCACGGCGATGCCGGGCACCTTGAAGGTGTCGCGCACCGCCTCGACCTGCGCATCCAGCCGGGCCAGCTCCGGCGGCGCGGCCGGCTGCGCCTCGGCGCGCGCCCCCAGCGCCAGCAGCAGAACGGAAACGGCGGCCACGAACGGCTTCGACATGTCTGGGATCCCCGGTTGGACTGGGCCCCAGTATCGAGGTCGCCACGGCGCGCGCCAAGCGTGCGCATGCATGCCGGCTGGAATACCCTGCCAACAGCCCGTTCCCCGAGGAGCAGCGCCATGGCAGGTCCCGCCGACACCACCGCCACCATCATCCCCTGCCTGCGCTACCGGGATGCCCCCGCCGCCATCGACTGGCTCTGCCGCGCCTTCGGCTTCGAACGCCATGCGGTGTACGCCGAAGGCGATACCGTCCACCACGCCCAGCTCGTGTTCGGCAACGGCATGGTGATGCTGGGCTCGGCCGACACGGCGAGCGAATGGGGGCGCCGCATCGCACAGCCTGGTGACATCGGCGGACTGGAGACGCAGAGTCCCTGCGTGGTGGTCGCCGATGTCGACGCGCATTACGCGCGCGCGGTCGCGGCGGGCGCCGAGCTGGTGCAGGACATCGCCGACCAGGACTACGGTGGCCGCGGCTATTCCTGCCGTGACCCGGAAGGCCACCTGTGGTGGTTCGGCAGCTACGACCCCTGGAAGGCGGAGGCCTGACATGCATCCGGCCGGTGCGCAGGCGGACGCCGCGGTCCCCGTGGTCGATGGCATCCGCACCGGAGTGGGCGGCTGGGTCTACGCGCCCTGGCGCGACAACTTCTATCCGAAGGGGCTGCCGCAGCGCTGCGAGCTCGAATACGCCAGCCGCCACCTGTCCGCGATCGAGATCAACGGCACCTACTACCGGGCGCAGAAGCCCGCGGTGTACGCCGCCTGGCGCGATGCGACACCTCCCGGATTCGTGTTCTCCGCCAAGGCGCCCCGACGCATCACCCACACGCGCGCGCTCGCGAAGACGGCCGGCCAGGTCGAGGACTTCGTGGGCGGCATCGCCGAACTCGGGGACCGCCTGGGCCCGCTGGTCTGGCAGTTCGATGCCGGGACCCGCGTCGACCGCGATGGCTTCGACGAATTCCTCGCCCTGTTGCCGCGCAAGGCGGGCACGCGCCCGCTGCGCCATATCGTCGACATGCGCGATGGCGCCATGGTCGATGCCGATTACATCGCGATGGCTCGCAGGCACGGGGTGGCGACCGTGTTCACCGATTCGGACGAGCATCCGTCCTTCGCCGACGTCACCGCGGATTTCGTCTACGCGCGGCTGATGCGGGCGCGCGGCGAGGTCGCCACCGGCTACCCGCCGCGCGAGCTGGCGCGTTGGGCGGCGCGCGCGCGCACCTGGGCCGAAGGCGGCGAGCCCGCGGGCCTCCCGCGCATCGCCCCGCCGGACAAGGCAAAGGCAGGCAATCGCGACGTGTTCGTGTTCTTCATCTCGGCGGCGAAGGAACGCAATCCCTCCGCCGCGATGGCATTGCACGCGCGCCTTGCGCGCGACGCGGCCGGCTGAGGCCTGCGCATGGCGACCACCCACTCCGCACCCGCCCGCTGGCTGCAGCGGGCGTTCGACGTCGACCCCGACGAGATCGGCGCCGTCATCGCCGGTTTCACCATGTTCTTCCTGCTCTTCGCCGGTTACTTCATGTTGCGCCCGGTGCGCGAGACCATGGGCATCGCCGGTGGCGTCGACAACCTGCAATGGCTGTTCACCGGCACCTTCCTCGCAACGCTCGCGGCGATGCCCCTGTTCGGCTGGATCGCCGGTCGCGTGCGCCGGCGCCACATCCTGTACTGGGTGTACGGCTTCTTCGTCGCCAACCTGGTCGTGTTCGCGGCCTGCTTCGCGCTGCGCCCCGATGATCCGTGGATCGCGCGTGCCTTCTACATCTGGCTGTCGGTGTTCAACCTGATGGCGATCTCGGTCGCGTGGAGCGTGCTGGTCGACGCCTTCACCACGCCGCAGGCCAAGCGCCTGTTCGCGTTGATGGCGGCGGGTGCCAGCCTGGGCGGGCTGGTCGGGCCTCTCATGGGCGTGGTGCTGGTCGAGCCACTGGGCTATCCCGGCCTGTCGCTGCTGAGTGCGGCCCTGCTGGCCGGCGCGGCGCTTGCGGCGCGCCAGGTGCATCGCTGGCGCGACGCGCGCCCCCTGCCCGAGGGAGCGGACACGCCGCCCCGGCACGCGCTGGGTGGCAGCCCGTTCGCCGGCGCGACCGAGGTGCTGCGCTCGCCCTACCTCTTCGGCATCGCCACGTTCGTGCTGCTGCTGGCCAGCGTCAGCACCTTCCTCTACTTCGAGCAGGCCGCCCTGGTGGAGGCGCGGTTCCCGCGCCGCGAGGACCAGACCCGCGTGTTCGGCCTGATCGACACCATGGTGCAGGCACTGGCGATCCTGTCGCAACTGTTCATCACCGGCCGGGTGGCGAAGTCGCTCGGCGTCGGCGTGCTGCTGGTGGCGGTACCCCTGGTGATGGCTGCCGGCTTCCTGTGGCTGGCCTTCGCGCCGGTGTTCGCGGTGCTGGTGGTGGTGATGGTGGCGCGCCGCGCGGGCGAGTACGCCTTCGTGCGCCCGGGCCGCGAGATGCTCTACACCGTGGTCCCGGCCGAGGCCAAGTACAAGGCCAAGAACTTCAACGATACCGTGGTCTACCGTGGCGCCGACGCGGTCAGCGGCTGGGTCAAGGCGGGTATCGACATGGTCGCGCAGCAGCCGGCGGTGGCGATGGTGGTCGGCACGGGACTGGCCGTGGCCTGGGCCGCGAACGGTGCCTGGCTGGGGCGCGCGCAACGTCGGCTCGGCGCGTTGCCGGACTGAGCGTGGCGCCCGGACCGACCCGCGGGCCGCCGCGGCCGTCGCGGGCGTCCGGACACCCCGCCAGCCGGCGATAATCGCCGGCCGTCCGCCGACTTCCCGCCATGACGCCCAGCACCCGCGCCCAGCTGCAGATCCACCTGTGCGTGCTGCTGTGGGGCTTCACCGCCATTCTCGGGAAGCTGATCACGCTGCCGGCACTGCCGCTGGTGTGGTGGCGGATGCTGCTGGTGGCGGCGGCGCTCGCCCTGGTGCCGCGCGTCTGGCGCGGCGTCCGCGCGATGCCGGGGCGGCTGCTGATGGCGTATGCCGGCGTGGGCGTGCTGGTGGCCCTGCACTGGTTGACCTTCTATGGCGCGGTGAAGCTCGCCAATGCCTCGGTGGCCGCGACCTGCATGGCCCTGGCCACGGTGTTCGTGGCGATGGTGGAGCCGAAGCTCGCGGGCCGCCGCTTCTCGCGCGCGGAACTGGCGCTGGGCATGGCGGTGCTGCCCGGCGTCGCCCTGGTGGTCGGCGGCATCCCCGATGGCATGCGCATCGGCGTGGCCGTGGGCGCGCTGTCGGCCTTCTTCGTGGCGCTGTTCGGCTCGCTCAACAAGCGCCTGGTCGAACAGGCCGATCCACTGGTCGTCACCGCCCTGGAACTGGGTGCGGGCGCGGCCGCGCTGACACTGCTTGCGCCGGTGATGCCCCTGGTCTTCCCGGCCCTTGCCGGTCCGCTGTTCGTCCTGCCGGGCGCCGCCGACGCGGGCTACCTGCTCCTGCTCGCGTTCGCCTGCACGCTGTTTCCCTTCGCGCTCTCGCTGGTGGCGCTGCGGCACATGAGCGCGTTCTCGGCGCAGCTTGCGGTGAACCTGGAACCGGTCTACGCCATCGTGCTGGCCATCGCGCTGCTGTCCGAGCAGCAGGAGCTGAGCCTGCCCTTCTACCTGGGCGTGGTCATCATCCTGGCAGCGGTGCTCGTGCATCCGGTGCTGTCGCGGCCGCGCAGGATCTCCCACCCGGAGGCGCTGGCGGTGGGCGAATCCCGCGACGTGACAGACTGACGCCATGTACCTGGAGCACTACGGCCTAGCCGAGCCGCCGTTCTCGATCACACCGGATCCGCGCTTCGTCTTCCTTGGCGAGCGCCACCGCGACGCCCTCGCGCACCTCATGTTCGGCATCACCCAGGGCGGTGGCGGCGGCTTCGTGCAACTCACCGGCGAGGTCGGGACCGGCAAGACCACGCTGAGCCGCCTGCTGCTGGGCCAGCTGCCGGACAACGTGCGCGTGGCCCTGGTGCTCAACCCCCGCCAGGATCCCGTGCAGCTGCTCGAGACCGTGTGCGAGGAGCTGCGCATCGACCTCGGGCGCCGCCGCGGCAATGCCAAGGCCCTGGTCGATGCGCTGAACGCGCACCTGCTGGACGCCTATGCCAAGGGCCTCCGCGTGGTGTTGCTGATCGACGAGGCGCAGGCGCTGCCGGTGGAGACACTGGAGCAGGTGCGGCTGTTGACCAACCTCGAGACCGATACCCAGAAGCTGCTGCAGATCATCCTGGTCGGGCAACCCGAGCTGCGCGACATGCTGGCCCAGCCCGGGCTGCGGCAGCTTGCCCAGCGCATCACCGCCCGCTTCCACCTGGTGCCGCTGGATGCCGCCGGCACTGCGGCCTATCTGCGCCATCGCTTCCGCGTGGCCGGTGGGCAGCGCTTTCCCTTCGATGATGCCGCCGTGCAGCGCATCCACCTCCGCAGCGGTGGCATTCCGCGGCTGGTGAACGTCATCGCCGAGCGCGCCCTGCTGGCGGGCTATGCGCGCGACCGCGGCACCATCGATGCCGCACTCGTGGAAGAGGCCGCGCGCGAGGCGCTTCCGCCGGTTGCGGGCTCGGATCCGCGCGGCAGGCGCTGGCTCGGCGTCGTCGCGGGAGCCGTGGTGCTTGCCGCCGTGCTGGTGGCCTTGGCCGCACGGTGGCCGGCGCGCGAGCACGAGGATGCGGCGGCATCCGCCATCGGGCCCGCGGCGGAGGCGGCTGCAGCCCCAGCCAGCCGGGTCGGCGCGACGGAACGCCCGCAGGGCACGGACCATTCCGCCGCCGGGAGCGACGACATCCACCGCGGCGTCCAGGGCAGTGCTGCCGCCGGTGCCAGCACCACCGCGGTCGTCGACGTGGACGGCAGCGACCTCGCGGCCCTGATCTCCGAAGCATCGGACACGGCCGCGCGCGTGGCCCCCTGGCAGGCGATGCTCGAATCCTGGGGCCTGCCGCATACCCCCGAAGACGCTCGTGCCGCCAGCACCTGCGCGCCTCTGCTCGCGGCCGGCACCCATTGCGTGCGCGGCACGGCACACCTCGAGCGCCTGTCGGCCATGGGACGTCCCGCGCTGCTGCAACTGGCGTCCGGCGGCGCCACCGCGTGGGCCCTGTTGCAGGGCAGCGACGGCAACCGCGCGCGGCTACTGCTCGGTGGCGAACAGGTCGATGTCGACCGGGCCGCGCTCCAGGGCGTGTGGTCCGGACGCTATGCCGCGGTATGGCGCTCGGCCGTGCCACTGGCACCGCCGCCGGCGCCCGGCATGTCGGGCAGCGCCGTCGACTGGCTGCGCGAGCGCCTGGTGCGCGAAGGCGTGGCCGATCCGGCGCCTCCGGGCGCGACTTTCGACGACGCGCTGACCGACTCCGTGCGCCGCTTCCAGCGCGCGCGTGGCCTCGCGGTCGACGGCGTGGTCGGGGCGGAAACCCTGTTCGCACTGGCCGCCGGCGACCCCGGCCCGCGGCTTGCCCGGACGCTGCACTGAGGCCCGCATGTCCCTGATCCTCGAAGCCCTGCGCAAGTCCGAAGCCGAACGCCGGCGTGGCGAAGCGCCTGACCTGCGCGTGGAGCTGCCGCCGCCACCGCCCCCGAAACGGCACGTGCCATTGGCCGCATGGCTTGCCGGTGGCCTGGCGCTGGCCCTGCTCGTGGCGTGGCTCTGGCCGCGCAATGAACAGGGCGGAGTCGCCGCCGATGGCGATTCCCGCCGCACGCGGGCCGACCAGGCCGTTGTCATCCGCGAAGGAGACGACGCGGACGGGCTGCAGGACATGCCCGCTCGCGGCGGGCGTCGCGATGCGGACGTCGCCGGCCGCCGCGGCCCCATGGACGGCGACGACACCCGTGCCGGCTTCCCGGCTGTCGAACGCATCGAGGTGCCGGGTGGCACCGTGGCGCCGGAGCCGGCGCCGGACATGCCGCTCGCCCCGCCGCCCATGGCCGCGCGCGCGGCGGAGGAGGCCGCGCAGGCCCAAGAGGCGGCGCAAGCACAGGCAGCCACGCCAGAGGCATCGCCGCCCGTATCGGCATCGGTGTCGGTCCCGCCGCCGGGACGGGACCCGGCACCGGCACGACCGCTTGCGCAGGCACCCACCACCAGGCCGGACGCCGCGACTCCAACGGCACCGCTGTCCGGCGACACCGCCATCCGCATCACCGGCCTCCCGTCCAGCCAGCGCGAACGCCTGCCCGAAGCCCGCCTCAGCCTGCACATGTGGAACGAGGATCCGGCGCGCCGCTTCGCGGTGATCGACGGCCAGCGCCGCATCGAGGGCGACCGCCTCGGCGAAGCCACCATCTTGGCCATCGACCGCGACGGTGTGCTGCTCGATCTGGAAGGCCAGCTGGTGCGCCTGCCGCTGCCCTGACGCCGCTGGCGTGACAAACCGCGCTGCGCCGCGAACCACGGTCCGTCACGCACAATCAAGGGACGGCCACCGGGATGGATGCCATCGCCAGCCAGCACCAGCACGAGGATGCCGGGGACTTCGCCGCACTGCTCCAGCGGCACCGCGGCATCGTCTACAAGGTCGCCGGCATGTACGCACGCGGCGCAGAGGACCGCGAGGACCTCGCGCAGGACATCGCCGCCGCGCTCTGGCGTGCCTGGCCGCGCTATGACCCCGCACGCAGTTTCTCCACCTGGATGTACCGGGTCGCGCTCAACACCGGCATCTCGCACCTGCGCGGCGATGGCCGCCGGCGCAGCCACGTGGTGCCCCTGGATGAGGCCCTGCACGATGTCGCCGCCGCCAGCGACGACCACGAATACGACCAGCACCTGCGCCTGCTGCGGGGCGTGATGGCCACGCTCGCCCCGCTCGACCGCGCCCTGCTCCTGCTCTACCTCGAAGACCGCAGCGCGCGCGAGATCGGCGACGTGCTGGGCATCTCGCCAAGCAACGTCACCACCCGCATCGGCCGCCTGAAGCAGCGCATCCGCGACCACGTCGCCCCATCACCGCACGCCTGAGGAACACGTCCATGGAACTCGACGAACTCCGCAACGCCTGGCAGGCCCTGGGTCGCCAGCTCGAACGCCACGATGCGTTGCAACTGCGCCTCTACCGCAGCAACCGGCTCGATGCCGCGCGCCGCGGGCTGCGCCCACTCCTCCTGGGACAGACCCTGCAGATCCTCTTCGGCATCGCCCTGCTGCTGCTGGGACTGGCCTGCTGGACGCGCAACACCGAGGTCCCGGCGCTGCTCGCCACCGGGCTCATCCTGCATGGCTTCGGCCTGGTGAACATCGTGTTCGCTGCAATGACCATCGGCCTCGCCACCACCATCGACCATGGCGCGCCAGTGCTGGACATCCAGCGCCGGCTGGCGCGCCTGTTGCGCTTTTACGGCCTCAACGCCGCCATCTGCGGAATGCCCTGGTGGATCATGTGGGTGCTGGTGGTAGTGGCCGTCGCCAGCCTGCGCGGCATTCCCGCCACGGGCGGCACTCCGGGCTGGATCACCCTCAGCCTCGCGGTTGGCGTGGCCGGTCTCGCCGCCACCGGCCTGTATGCCTGGCTGCGCAGGCCACGCCCGATCGATCCAGCGGCAACACGCTGCGACGGCGGCGACGGCATCCGCCGCAGCCAGCGCATCCTCGCCGAACTGGCGGAGTTCGAACGCGCCTGAATCAGAACAGGCCGCTCAGCACCAGCACGATGCCCAGGAGCGACACGCCCCAGATCAGGCTCCGCACATAGGGGATGCCGGCGGCATAGGCCGGGATGTAGGCCAGGCGCGCCCAGAAGTAGAGCTGGGCACCGAGCACGGTACGGTCGCCGGTGCGCTCGGCCAGCACCACCGCCAGCACGGCGGCGGTGAACATCGGGAAGGTCTCGAGGAAGTTCGACCAGCTGCGGTTGACCCGGCCGGCCACGGGACCCAGCGGCTTCGCCTCGCCATCGCGCGCGCTCGCATTCCAGGCCAGGCCGCGCTCGGACGTTTTCATGCCGGCGTCGAGCATCAGGTGGACCAGGCCCAGCACGATCGCCCAGACCAGCATCTGCAGTTCGGTCTCCATCGCGTCACCTCCATGCCCCGGCGGGGCGCTGGCCCGCAGCGTACGCGCTCCGTGCGTCGTGCTTGCGTTACGCTCCCCTGCCGGAACCCGTGACGGCCCCCATGCAACACATCGATTTCGAACTCGAGGGCGACCACGTCGAACTCAACCAGCTCCTGAAGCTCTGCGGGCTCTGCGACAGCGGCGGCGCGGGCAAGGCCCTGGTGGCCTCCGGCGTCGTCCGCGTGGACGGCGCGGTGGAGCTGCGCAAGACCGCGAAGATCCGCGCCGGCCAGGTGGTCGTGCTGGGCGACGTCGAGGTGCGCGTCCACGCAGGACCCACGCAGTGACCGCCGTGATGGTCGCGCTGGTGCTGGTGGCGGCGCTGGCCGCCTGGGCGATCGCGGCCTACAACCGCCTGGTGCGGCTGCGCAACCAGGCCGCCACCGCATGGTCGGACATCGACGTGCAGCTGCAGCGCCGGCACGACTTGGTGCCACAACTGGTGGCGGCCGTGCAGGGCTACGTCAGCCACGAGAGTGCGGTGCTGGAAGCGGTCACCGCGCTGCGCACGCGCGCGCTGGCGTTGCGCGACCCGGCGGAGCTCGGCCAGGTGGAAACCGAGCTGGAACAGGCGCTCGGCCACCTGCTGCTGCTGCGCGAGGCCTACCCGGATCTCAAGGCCAGCGAGAACTTCGCCGCGCTGCAGCGCGACCTGGTCGATGTCGAGGAGCAGCTGCAGTACGCACGCCGCTTCTACAACGGCGCCGTGCGCGACCTGAATGATGGCGTGCAGCGGGTGCCCGATGTGCTGGTCGCGCGCACCTTCGGCTTCAGTGAGGGCGCGTTCTTCCAGGCGGCGGCGGACACGCGCGAGGCGCCGGCGCTGGACTTCGCGCGATGAGCCGCGACCGCCCGCCGCTGCCGGCCTGGCTGCTCGCGATCGCGCTGCTGCTCGCCGCGCTCCCGGCATTCGCGCAGGAGCGCATCCTCGCCTACGACAGCGTGGTCGAGATCCATGCCGATGGTTCGCTGGACGTGACCGAGCGCATCCGCGTGCGGGCCGAGGGCCGGTCGATCCGCCGCGGCATCTATCGCGACTTCCCCACCCGCTACAAGGACCGCCACGGCAACAACGTGGTGGTGGCCTTCGAGGTCGTGGGCGCGGAGCGCGATGGCACGCCCGAGCCCTGGTTCACCGAGCGCCGCGGCAACGGCGTGCGCGTGAACACCGGCAACGACGACCTGCTGCCGGTGCCACTCCAGACCACCTACACCCTGCGCTACCGCACGACGCGCCAGCTCGGCTTCTTCGACGCGCACGACGAGCTGTACTGGAACGCGATCGGCCACGGCTGGGCGTTCCCGATCGAGTCCGGACGCGTGGAGGTGCGGTTGCCGGCGCCGGTCGCCGCGGACGCCCTGGCGGTCGATGGCTGGACCGGCCCGCACGGCGCGCGCGGCCGCGACTTCGAGGCCGCCATCGTCGAGCCGGGCGTGGCGCGCTGGACGCTCAGGGGCCCGCTGCAACCGGGCGAAGGCCTCACCGTCCTCCTGACCTTCCCGAAAGGCCTGGTCACTGCCCCCACGCGCGCCGACACCACCGGCTGGCTGCTGCGCGACAACAGTGCGCTGCTGGCCGCGGTCGCCGGCCTGCTGGTGCTGCTCGCCTTCTGCCTGAAGCGCTGGCACCGCGTGGGCCGCGACCCCGCGCCCGGCGTGGTCGTCGTGCGCTACGAGCCGCCACGTGGCGAATCGCCCTCGGGACTGCGCTATATGCTCCACCGCGCCTACGACGACACCTGCATGTCGTCCGAGTTGCTGGCCTGCGCGGTGGCCGGCAGTGTCCATATCGACCACGAAGAGCGCCGGCTGGGCGACCGCTGGACGCTTCGCCGCCAGCCCGATGCGCGCGGCACGGCCAGTGACGACGGGCAGCGCCTGCTCGACGCCCTGTTGCCGGCCAACAAGCCGGAGCTGAAACTCGGCAAGGCCAAGGCCACGCGCGTGCAGGCGGCGATCTCCGCGCACGAAGCCGGCCTGCGCAAGCGCTTCCAGCCGGCGATGTTCCGGCGCAACGGCCGCAGCGTCGCCATCGCCTTCGCGATCCTCGCGGTCACGTTCCTGGTGACCGTGATGTTCGCCATCGTCAGCGATGGGGGCGGGTTCCTCTGGGCCCTGCTGCCGCTGGGCCTGGCCTTCGCGACGGCGATCGGGTTCGCCTTCCTGGTGGCCGCGCCCACGCCCGAGGGCCGCCGCCTGCTCGACGAGATCGAAGGCTTCAAGCGCTATCTCTCGGTGGCCGAACAGGACGAGCTTGCGCGGCTGGAAGGACCGTCCGGAGCCGCGCCGCCACTCGATGCCGCGCGTTACGAGGCCCTCCTGCCCTATGCGGTGGCGCTGGACGTCGAAAAGGCCTGGACCGAGAAGTTCACCGCCGCCGTCGGCACCGCGGCGGCCACGGCCGCGACCGCGGGCATCGCCTGGTACCACGGCAGCGGCACGGCCAATGTCGCCGGCTTCACCAACTCCATCGGCAAGGCGCTGAGTGCGCAGATCGCCTCGTCGTCGACACCGCCGGGCAGCAGTTCCGGAAGCGGCGGCGGTGGTTTCTCCGGCGGCGGCGGTGGCGGAGGAGGTGGCGGTGGCCGCTGAAGACCCGCGCAGGCGCGGCCTTTTCGGCTGGTTCGAGTCGCGCCTCGAGCCGTTTCCCGAAGCACCGCCGAAGCAGCCGCCACGCGGCCTGGTCGCCTTCTGCTTGCATTACACCCGTGGTGCCGGCCTCTGGCTGGTGCTGATGGCCGTGACGGGTGCGCTGATCGCGACGGCGGAGCTCGGGCTGTACGTCTACCTGGGCGCGCTGGTCGACCGGCTCGGCCAGTACACACCCGAGACCTTCATCGCCGCCGAGGGCACGCGCCTGGCCTGGATGGCGTTGCTCGTGGCGGTGGGCCTGCCGCTCATCGTGTGGCTGGACAACCTGATCCAGATGCAGGTGCTGCTGGGCAACTTCCCCATGCGCATCCGCTGGAACGTGCACCGTTACCTGCTGCGGCAGTCGATGGGCTATTTCCAGGACGAGTTCGCCGGGCGCATCGCCACCAAGCTGATGCAGACCTCGCTGGCGGTGCGCGAGACGGTGGTGAAGCTGCTCGACGTAGGCGTGTACGTCAGCGTCTACGTGGTCGGCGCGATGGCGGCGATGCTGGCCACCGATTGGCGGCTGATGCTGCCGTTCGCCGGCTGGCTCGCCGGCTACGTGCTGCTGATGGTGTATTTCGTGCCGCGCATGGAGCGCGTCTCGCGCGAACAGGCCGATGCGCGCTCGGACATGACCGGGCGCATCGTCGACAGCTATACCAACATCGCCACGGTAAAGCTGTTCTCGCACTCGCGCCGCGAGCAGGCCTACGCCCGCCAGGCGATGGACGGCTTCCTCGGTACCGTCTACCGCCAGATGCGCCTGGCCACGGGCGTGGGCGCGGGCAACTACGCGCTCAACATGGCGCTGGTGTTCTCGGTCTCGGCCATCGGCCTGTGGCTGTGGCTGGACGACGCCATCAGCGCCGGTGCGGTGGCGGTCGGCATCGCGCTGGCGCTGCGTCTGGTCGGCATGAGCCAGTGGATCATGTGGGAGCTGTCGGCGCTGTTCGAGAACATCGGCACCGTGCAGGACGGCATCAATTCGATCTCGCTGCCGCCGACGGTGGACGATGCGCCGGGTGCGCCGGAGCTCGCCAACGTGGCCGGCGACATCCGCTTCGAAGGCGTCGGCTTCCATTACGGCAAGGGCTCGGGCGTCATCGAGCACCTGGACCTGCACGTGCGTCCGGGCGAACGCATCGGCGTGATCGGCCGCTCGGGGGCCGGCAAGTCGACGCTGGTCAACCTGCTGCTGCGTTTCCACGACGTCGAGCGCGGGCGCATCCTGGTCGACGGCGTCGACATCGCCAGCGTGCAGCAGGACAGCCTGCGCGCGCGCATCGGCGTCGTCACCCAGGACACCTCGCTGCTGCACCGGTCGGTGCGCGACAACATCCTCTATGGCCGCCCCGACGCGAGCGAGGCCGAGATGGTGGAAGCCGCGCGCCAGGCCGAGGCCCACGACTTCATCCTCGAACTGTCGGATTCCGCCGGCCGCCGCGGCTATGACGCCCAGGTGGGCGAGCGCGGGGTCAAGCTCTCCGGCGGCCAGCGCCAGCGCATCGCCATCGCCCGCGTGCTGCTGAAGGACGCGCCGATCCTGGTGCTGGACGAGGCCACGTCGGCGCTCGATTCGGAAGTCGAGGCGGCCATCCAGGGCAACCTGTATCGCCTGATGGAGGGCAAGACGGTGATCGCCATCGCGCACCGCCTGTCGACCATCGCGGCGATGGATCGGCTGGTGGTGATGGACCAGGGCGCGATCGTGGAGGAAGGCACGCACGAGGAGCTGGTGGCACGCGGCGGCATCTACGCGCAGCTCTGGCGCCGCCAGTCCGGCGGCTTCCTGGCCGAAGCACCCTAGCCCCGGCAACCTGCTCCTACAGGGGGGAGGGGCGGGTCCTACGGGGAGCCGCTGCTGCCCGGGTAGGATGCGGTGGGGTCTTCGGTCGATGCCGACTCGTGGCCCCGGCGCGTCTCCATGGACACTTCCGGCGCTTCCGGCGATGGCGTGCTGCGCTGGAAGAACGCGCTGCGCACCACGTCGAACTCGCTCATCGGGCTGTCGTCGGGACAGGTGGTGTCGGGGAAACCGAACTCCTCGCGCAGCGCCAGGCCACAGTCGTTGAGTTCTTCGATCTCGCGATCGGCCAGCTTGCACTGGCGGTCGAAGCTGCGCTGGAACGCGTCGCGGCGGCGCACGAAGTCCTCGCCGCACTTGCGCATCAGCTGCAGCCGGTCGAGATCGTCCTGCGCCGGATTGGTGCCGTCCAGGCCGTATTCCAGCAGCTCCTCGGCGGTCAGCAGGCGCAGGTTGCGGTTGGGCACGGCCATCATCATGTCGGCCACGGCCACCGCCACGCCGTTGCGCGCGAGGTATTCCTTGACCCGGCCGTACACCGCCTGCAGCTCTTCGTTGAGCTGCCCGCGGGTGGTGGCCGTGGAGCTCATGCGGATGATGCGATGGATGCCGACCGGCCCCGAGATCATGCGCACGTCGCCCGCGCCGAGGATCAGCACGCAGGCGCTGTGGCAGCTCGCGCCCTCGCGCACCCAGATCGTCCAGCCGGACGCACCGATGGCGTCACCGGCCTTGATCGCGTCTTCCACCTGGCCGCCGCTGGAATCGATGTCGAGCACGCGCTTGCCGATGTCCATGCGGTCGGCGACCGCGGCCACGCGCTCGACCAGGGCATGGAAGCCGGCATTGATCTTGCCCTCGTAGCGCAGGCGCAGCAGGCCCACGTCGCGGCATGGCTCGAGCGCCGTCTGGACGCTTTCGAACGCCAGGTCGGCCAGGGGCTCGCCGTCGCCAGCGGCGGCGTAGTCGAGCTCGCAACTGATCGCGGCGCTGCCGTCCGCCAGCGCGGCCTCGGGCCAGTCGGTGCCGGTGCGCACGTCATAGGGCTTTGGCGCGGCTTCCACCGGCGCCGAGATGAACTCGCCGGCGCCGTCCGCCTCGGTGACCGTGTCCATCTCGGGCTCCACCGGCGCCTGCGGCTGCGCGCTG
The DNA here is from genome assembly GCA_036515815.1 of Luteimonas sp. GTDB lineage: Bacteria > Pseudomonadota > Gammaproteobacteria > Xanthomonadales > Xanthomonadaceae > Luteimonas. The sequence goes on along the minus strand of DATBUS010000134.1, from coordinate 17,704 downwards.
CAGCCGGCGATCAGGGCGGATAACGCGAGGACGCGGAACAGGGGCGGCATGGGCGGGCGCGGTGGGGACATGTGGCCACAGTCTATGGCCTGCCCATGACAGGGGTCTCAACGCAGGATGAACCCTCCCCCGTGATGTGGACCGGACCGCAATCAGCGGAAGTCGCGGGACTCCGCGGGCAAGCCGCCGAGCAGCCCGGACAGGTCTTCCAGCCCGCCGGCGATGAGGTGCTCCACGCCGTCCACCCGCTCCCAGCGCCCGCGCACGCCGAGCAGGGTCGCGCCCAGCAGCGCCTTGCGCCAGCGCTCGGCCACGCGCGGCCAGACCACCACGTTCACCATGCCGGCCTCGTCCTCCAGGGTGACGAAGATGGTGCCGCTGGCGGTCTGCGGCTTCTGGCGCTGGGTGACGATGCCGGCGATGGCGACATGGCTGCCGTGCCGCCGGCCCCGCACCTCGCGCGATGCCAGCCAGCGGCGCGCGCGCAGGCCGTCGCGCAGCAGGGCCAGCGGATGCGCGCGCAGGCTCAGGCCCAGGCTGCGGTAGTCGGACAGCACGTCCTCGCCGGTGGACGGTGCCGGCAGCGCCACCTCGGCCTCCTCGGGACTTCCGGGCAGCAGCGGGCGCTGGCGCTCGATGCCCGCGACCTGCCAGCGCGCGTCGTGGCGATGCCCGGCGATGGACTGCAGCGCGCCGGCCTCGGCCAGCAGGCCGCGGGCGCGCTCGTCGAGACCGGCACGGCGGCAGAGGTCGGCGACATCGCGGAAGGGGCGTTGGGCGCGGGCCGCGACGATGGCCGCGCCCATGGTCTCGGAAAGGCCGGAGATCTGCCGCAGGCCGAGGCGGATCGCCGGATTGGAGTCCGCATGGCCGCGCTCCGGACTTCCACTGTAGGAGCGGCTATAGCCGCGATACCCGACCTCCGCGAAGTCTTGATCGCGGCTATAGCCGCTCCTACAGGTGGGTATGCGGGGTGGGGTTGGGGGGGATTCTTCCAGCGTGCTGTCCCAGTCGCTGCAGGACACGTCCACCGGCAGCACCTCCACGCCGGGACGCGCGGCCTTGCCGCGGCGGGCGTCCTGCACGATCTGGCTGGGCGAATAGAAGCCCATCGGCTGCGAATTCAGCAGCGCGCAGGCGAAGGCCGCGGGCGCATGGCGCTTCAGCCAGCAGCTCGCATACACCAGCTTGGCGAACGAGGCCGCGTGGCTCTGCGGGAAACCGTAGGAGCCGAAGCCCTTGATCTGCTCGAAGATCTGGTCGATGAACGCCGACGCATAGCCCTGCCCTTCCATCAGCTCGCGGATGCGCAGGCGGTGCGGCTCCATGTCGCCGCCATGGCGCCAGGCGGCCATCGACCGGCGCAGGTGGTCGGCCTCCTCCGGCGTGTAGCCGGCGTGGATCACCAGCTCCATCACCTGTTCCTGGAACAGCGGCACGCCCAGCGTGGGGCCGAGGATTTCCTCGATGCCCGGCGAGGGATACGTCACCTGCTCATGGCCCATGCGCCGTCGCAGGTAGGGATGCACCATGTCGCCCTGGATCGGCCCCGGGCGCACGATCGCCACTTCCACCACCAGGTCGTAGAAGGTCGTGGGCTTCAGCCGCGGCAGCATCGCCATCTGCGCGCGCGATTCGATCTGGAACACGCCCACGGTGTCGGCGCGCTGGATCATCTCGTAGGTGGCCCGGTCCTCGTTCGGGATGGTGGCCAGTTCCAGGTCGCGGCCGTGGTGGTCGCGCACCAGGTCCAGCGCCTTGCGGATGCAGGTCAGCATGCCGAGCGCGAGGCAGTCGACCTTCAGCAGGCCCATCGATTCCAGGTCGTCCTTCTCCCACTGGATGATGGTGCGCTCGTCCATGGCCGCGTTCTCCACCGGCACCAGCTCCCACAGCGGCGCATCCGAGACCACGAATCCACCCACGTGCTGCGACAGGTGCCGCGGGTGGCCGCGCAGCATCGCGGTCACCGCCAGGATGCGCGCGATGAGCGGGTTGCCGATGTCGAAGCCGGCATCGGCCAGGCGTTGTTCCATCGGCGTCTCGCCATTGCCCCAGCCGAAGCAACCGGCCAGCAGCGTGACCTGGTCGGGCGGCAGGCCGAAGACGCGGGCGACATCGCGCACCGCGCTCTTGCCACGGTAGCGGATCACCGTCGCCGCCAGTGCCGCGCGCGTGCGCCCGTACTTGGCGTAGACGTACTGGATCACCTCCTCGCGCCGCTCGTGCTCGAAGTCGACGTCGATATCGGGTGGTTCATTGCGCGCTTTGGACAGGAAGCGCGCCATCAGCAGCCGGCTTTCGGCCGGATCCACCGCGGTGATGCCGAGTGCGTAGCAGACCGCCGAATTGGCCGCCGAACCGCGCCCCTGGCAGAGGATCCCGCGGCCACGCGCGAAGCGCACGATGTCCTCCACGGTGAGGAAAAAGGCCTCGTAGCCCAGCTCGGCGATGAGCGCGAGCTCGTCTTCTATCTGCCGCTCGACCTTCGCCGGCACGCCATCGGGCCAGCGCTTGCGCATGCCGGCGCGGGTCAGCGCGCGCAGGTGGCTGGTGGGCGTCTCGCCCTCGGGCACGAGCTCGGCCGGATAGCGGTACTTCACCTCGTCGAGCGAGAACGTGCAGCGCCGCGCCAGCGCGACGGCATTCTCCAGCAGGACATGCGGATGGATGTTGCCCAGCGCGCGGCGCGCACGCAGGTGGCGCTCGCCGTTGCGGAACAGGTGCGCGCCGCACTCGGCCAGCGGCAGGTTGTGGCGGATGGCGGTGAGCGTGTCCTGCAGGATGCGCTGCCGGCGCGTGGCCATGTGCACGTCGCCACTGGCCAGCGGGGTGATGCCGAGCGTGCGTGCGAGTTCGAGCAGGGTCGCCAGGCGCACGGCGTCGTCGCGTTCGCGGTGCAGTTCCACCGCGAGGTGCGCACGATCCCCGAACAGCGCGCGCAGCCAGGCGCCTTCCCCCGCGTCGGGGGTGGCACCCGGCAGCCACAGGGCGAACAGGCCGGTACGGCCGGCATCGAAGGCATCGCGTGCCAGGGTGGCGCGGTCCAGCCGGTACTGGCCCTTCACCGCGGCGCGGCGCGCGGTGGTGATGACCCGGCACAGCTGCGAATAGCCGGCGCGGTCCTCGACCAGCAGCACCAGGCGCATGCCGCAGTCGAGCCGGAACTCGGCCCCCACCACCAGTTTCACCCCGGTCACGCGGGCGGCGTCGCGCGCACGCACGATGCCGGCCAGCGAACACTCATCGGTGATCGCCAGCGCCTCGTAGCCGCAGTGCGCGGCGCGCTGGAACAGCTCCTCGGCGCTGGCCGCGCCGCGCAGGAAGCTGAAGTCCGACAGGCAGTGGAGTTCGGCATAGGCCGGCGCGCCGTCGTCGCCCTCGGCCTGCGGATCGTTGGCCGCCGCATCCGCCTGCGCCGCCCAGGCCAGCTGCATGCGCAACTGCCGCGGCGGCCTGGCACCGGGCGTGTCGGGCGCCACGCCGGGCGGCAGGCCATGGTCGTCGTCGAACATCATGCCGCCCCCGCGGCGGGCAGGGTCACTCCGCCCGCACCAGCCCGCAGTAGATGCCCTCGATGGCGAAGTCCGCGCCCGGCGGCACCTCGATGGGCGCGTAGTCCGGGTTGCGCGGCAACAGCCGCAGCCGCGAGCGCGTGCGCTCCAGGCGCTTGATGGTGATCTCGCCGTCGATACGCGCCACCACCACCTGGCCGTTGCGGGCATCGCTGGCGCGCTGCACCGCCACCAGGTCGCCATCGAAGATGCCATCGTCGCGCATCGAATCGCCCTTCACCCGCAGCAGGTAGTCGGGCCGGCTGGCGAACAGCGTGCGGTCCAGCAGCACATGGCGCTCGATGCCGGCATCGGCGCCGATCGGCACGCCCGCCGCCACCCGGCCCAGCACCGGCAACTCGAGGCGCTCATCCCGCACCTTGAGCCGCGTACCCGGCACGCTGCGCGAGCGCCCCACCCGGCCGGCCGCCGCCGGCGCCATGCCCGCCACCACGCGGATGCCACGCGCCTGGTTCGGCCGCACCTCCAGGTAACCCGCCTGCTGCAACCTGCGCACATGCTTGTGCGCCGCGCAGGCCTGGCGGAACCCGAAGGCATCGGCGATCTGCTGCAGCGTGGGCGGCGCCCCCTCGGCCCCGGCATGGGCCTGGATGAAACCGAGGATGTCGCGCTGGCGGGGGGTGAGGTCGTCGGTCATGGGTACAAATCTATGTACCTTCGCGACCCCGCGCAAGACCGCCTGTCGGCTGGGCTCCGGTCAGGGCGCGGCCCTGCGGCCCTCCGCCTCCACCGCCAGCGGCCGCACGTGCTCCAGCAGTGCCTGCAGCGTATGACCCGGGGCCTCCCACGGAATCATGTGCGCGGCATGCTCGAACCACACCGCGCGCTTGTGCGGCGCCTGCACCCGGTCCAGCCACTCCGCGGTCGGCGCCGAGGGCGTGGTGTAGTCGTGGCGGCCGAGGAACATCAGCACCGGGATGGGGAATTCGCGCACGCCACTGAAATCCACCTCCAGGAACTCGTCCAGCACGTGCTCGAGCGTGAACACATTGCCGGCGAAGAACGCACGGCGGTCCTCGCAGTCGTAGTCCGGCGCCAGCAGCGAGGCTCCGTAGTAATAGTCCTGTTCCGCATCGCGGTAGGCATTGAGGCCGCCGTAGTGCTGTGGCCACTTGCGCGCGATGATGATCCGGTCACGGGTGATCGGCGCAGTGCCCGGGTACGGCGCGATCGATTCCAGCTCGGCGATCGCCTCGGCATTGCCCTCCGCGCGCGCACGCTCCAGACCGTACTCGAAGCTCAGCCGCTCGTTGCGCCGGGTGTCGATCACCTGGCCGATGCCGACATAGGCGTGGAAGAGATCCGGCCTGCGCAGGGCGGCATGCATCGCCACCACCGTGCCCCAGCTGTGCGCGGCCAGCACCAGCTTCTCCTTGCCGTAACGCGCGCGCAGGTGCTCGGCGACCTCGATCGCATCGCTGACGAAGCGGTCGATGGACATGTCGCCAGCGGCCGCGGCGGGGTCATTGGCCCGGTGGGTCTTGCCGGCACCACGCTGGTCGTAGTGGGCGACTGTGAAGAACTCCTCCACCGGCCGCTGCCACTGCCACGTGCTGGGCACCGACGGTGACGAGGGCCCACCGTGCACGAACAGGATCATCGGGTTGGCGCGGTCCTGGCCGCGCACCTGGATCCACTGATCGAGGCCACCGATGCGCTCGGCGTAGGTGTCCTGCACGCCCGAAGGCGTGACGATGCGCTGCAGGTCCGCCACGACGGCGCGGGCCTTGTCGAAGGACTCGCCCGAAGGACAGGCGGGCCGGGCATGGGCGAAGAGGGGCAGCGCGAACAGCAGGAGGATGGCGAGGCGTCGCGTCATGGAACGTGTCCCGTGCACTGGAACGACAAGACTACTGCGGCACCCGGCCACCTCGCATCGGGAGCATCGGCCTCCTGCCTCCTGCCTCACGCCTCACGCGGATGCATCTAATGGGCACCGGTCCTCGACAGCAGGTTGAGCACCGCCACCCCGCTCACGATCAGCCCGATCCCGACGAAGGCCCAGGCGTCGAGCTTCTGCCCGTGGAGCACCCAGGCGATCGCCGTGACCAGCACGATGCCGAGCCCGGACCACACCGCGTAGGCGATGCCCACCGGGATCGTCCTGAGCACCAGCGACAGGAAGTAGAACGCGACCGCATACCCCGTCACCACGACCAGAGACGGCACCAGCCGCGTGAATCCATGACTGGATTTCAGGGCCGAGGTGGCGATGACCTCGCCGCAGATTGCGATCGCCAAGAACAGCCAGCTCTTCATGTGCCCTTCCCCACCGGCCCCCTGGCCGCCGCCGCACATCGTGCGGTCAGCGCGTCCAGCTCGTTGAACAGCGCAGCGTCGTGGCGGGTGAAGTTGAAACAGGACTTGCCCTGCATCCTTGCGCGCAGCGCCGCGCTGATCCCGTCCAGCAGGCCGGGATCCTCGTAGACGGGCATGAGGTGGTAGCTCACATAGGACTTCTTTACCTGGACGGCGCCGAAGAAGCCGGGCTTTCCCTTGGGCGTGGCCGCAGGGATCTCCACGTAGAGGTGGCCAGGCTCGTCCGTCCTGATGGAAAACGCCGAGGCGTGTTTGCGCAGCATCGCCGACAGCTGCACGAAGGTCGACTCCAGATCCGGCATGGCGCTTCTCCTTGCCCCGTGGATTGTCAGCGAGGACGCCAAGCCATGTGTAGCGTGCCCTCGGCCTCCGCCTCCACTATGAACCCGAGCCGCGCGTACAGCGCTCGCGCCGGATTTTCCGGGTAGACACGCAGCTGCAACCGCCGATAGCCGCGCTGCACGGCGATCGCCTGCGCCTGCCGCACCGCCCAGCTGCCCACGCCCTGGCGCTGACGCGCCGGAACGACCTGCAGGTCCCGCAGCCCCAGCGCCTCGCCTTCGGGAAGCAGGCGCAGCAGGCCGACGGCCATGTCATCGGCAAGGATCATCAGGTTCTCGAACTCCGCCCAGCTGGCGCGGAAGCGCGCCGGATCCCAGGCGATGCCGCGGGCGGCGAGGTACGCGGCCATGTTGCTGCGGCTGAGGTGTTCGCAGAAGGCGAAGTCGTGTCCGCTGGCGGGGCGGAGAGCGAGAAGCATCGCACGCTATTCCGGATACACCGCATGCGGGTCGGGAGGCAGGAGCAGCTCCGGGGTGGTGTCCTCGATGACCTGGATGGCGCGGTCGGCCCTGCGTTTTGCCTCGGCGGCGTCGACTCTGGCCGGCGAGGGTGCGGGCTGCAGCCGCTCGGGAGCAGGAACCTCGGATCGCGGCCGACTCTGCGGCGTGGCGAGGCGAATCTCGGCCGCTTGCCTGGGAGGGATGTGCGCGGATGCGTGTTCGGCACCGGAGCGCGTAGAGCATTGCCAGACAACAATCACTACCAGGGCACCGAGCGCCATAAGCGCCTTGATGCCATGCGAATCCTGCTGCCTCCTCGGCCGTCCATACCGGACATCGCCGGACACCGGATGCGACGGTGGGCCGGAGAGCGGCCAATCGAGCGACGCACCGCTGTCGGCGCCACCAGACGAGGGAGGATCGGAGACCGCGTACTGGGGAAGCATCCTGCGCAGCTCGTCACCATCGATGAGCTGCAGGCGCGAATCCTTGCGGGCACTTTCCAGGGCATAAGGCGTGAACTCACCGGCGTTGACGACGATGGCCCGATCGGCCTTCTCGGTCAGCATGACCCCAAGGAGTTGGTGTCCAACGTTGTGCGCGACCTGGAACGCGTTCTCCCGCTTGCACTGGACGACGGTATAGGAACCATCGCGGTACAACTTCAGATCGATACCGCCATCAAACCTCCTGCCGCTCCGCCCCGTGCCGCAGTGCTCCACCTGGTAGCCGCGGCGCCGGTAATAGTCCGCCACCACCCGCTCGAACTCGCCCGGATCCAGGAGCGCGAGACGATCGTAACGTCGGCTCCGAACTGGTCGGCCTCGGGAGCCACGTCCTCCCGCACCACTCATGGTCCGTCAGACCTCAACGGAATCGGGCCAGAGGAAATACGGCCCGAAGCGCTGGCTCATCCGGAATTCTCCGCCCACCGCCTTGCCGGCATCGGTGAGGTAATGCTTGCCGTCCTTCACCTCCAGGTAGCCCTTGCCGACCAGGCGGTCCAGAAACTCGGCGGTCTTGATGCCAAGCTTTCGTGCCAGCTTCGACGACGTGATGCGGCCTGCGTCCCCGGCGTCCTCCGACGCACCTTCCTGCTCGTTCTCACCCGGCTCTTCAGCCGTCGTGATCCGCTCGAGCGAAATGCGAACCTCATCGCTGATGCGGATGATGCGCTGGGCTTCCTCATAGGCATCGCGGTACAGCTCGGCGTCCTCCCCGCGCCGCACCAGAATGCCCATCTCGTTGTTGTTGACCTGGCTGAACTCGTAGAGGTTGAGGCTGGTGACGATGCACAGCTCCTCGTTGAGGTAGCACTTCGCGTGCAGGTTCTTGCAGAAACTGGTGCGGATGTAGGTCTGCTCGCGCAGCCAGCTGATCTCAGCCGGCTGCAGTTCGCTCTTGCCGTAGACGATCCGGACATCGATCTTCAGCCGGTTCTTGTCGGCCAGAAGCTCCTTCACCCGGTCGTTGAGCTTCAGGTAGGGGCTGATGAGGATCAGGCGATCCTTGGCATCCTTGATGAGTTCTTCGAGGAAGTAGTTGGTTGCGCTGGTGTTGAGAAACTTTGCCACGGGCTACTCCTGTTGCCATCCGGCCTGTGGGCGCTCATTCATGACCGATCGAAACGCACGGGCTCGGGCCCCCGGTTCTGCGAGCGGACCACGACCGTGCCAGCCAGCTTGTCGTGCCACCCCTGCTTCTTCGGATCAAATGCTACCCAGATGATTCCCAGGAACAGCGGGAGCATGGAAACGAAGTACGCAAGATAGCGCCCGAGCGCCTGGCCCACGCTCATCGGATTTCCAGTCCGCGCATCCACCACGCGCGCGGACACGATCATCTTCCCTGGAGTGGCTTGCTTGTACAGCCAGAACAGGATCACGGCGATCGCTGGCATCACCCACGTAATCAAAAAATCCGCCGGACCGGCGATGAACGGCGTGTCGGCTGACGTATAGCCTTCCCAGCCGTATACCGCGATCACCAACGGAAGGGTTATGACTCCGATGATCAGCGAGTCAACGATGGTCGCGCCTACGCGTGCCCAGAATCCAACGTACTCGAGTTCATGATCCTGCATTGCTCTCCCCTGTTCCTGTTCTTGGAATTGATACGCGACACTTCGCGTTAACACACCTTGCGACCGCCCTTCATTCGTCGAAGTAGTCGCTGTCGATCTTCGGAATTCGGATCGTCTGCGAGGAAACGCCAACCTCGTGGTCCATCATCAGACTGGCGAGAGTCGTGCCATCCACGAGCACTATCCGCTCGACCGACCGAGCGAACTCAACCGCCTGTGCGGTGAAGCTGGAGGTCGTGAGGAAGACACCCTTGTTAGCCCGCTGTCCCGCGAGGGCGCCATAGAACCCCTGGATTTCTGGGCGTCCCACCACGCTTTGCCAGCGCTTGGCTTGCACATACACCTTCTCGAGGCCCAAGCGGTCCAGCGAAATGACCCCGTCGATTCCTCCGTCGCCGCTCCCGCCGACCCGCTGGAGGTCACTGCGACTGGTGCCGTACCCGAGCTTGTGCAGCAGGTCGAGCACCACCGTTTCGAAATATTTGGGAGAAACCTGGAGAAGCAGGTCAAGCAGCTCGGAACTGACGGACGCCCGGATCTCACCCAGCGCCGTCTGCAAACGATCGTCAGGACTCTGCACTTCTTCGGAAGGAGCATTGCCCGCTGGCGAATCCGACAGCCCGGGGGCGCTGGGCTTGAGCTTGACGTCCAGATAGTTCCTCGCCAGCGCTTCCACCTGGAGTGCAGACAGCGGCCCCGGGTTCTCCGCCTCGAACTTGCGACCGGCATCGGTCAGGCACCAGATCCCATGTTTGGGACTTGCCGAGTAGCCCGCACGCTTGAGCCGGTCATGCGCCCATCCAGCACGATTTTTGTATGTGGCCTGCCCGGTCGGCAGGGCGAGCTCCCGATCCGTTTCGGTCAGAAGCAATATATCTGCGGCCGCTTCGTGAGCCTCGCGCGCAGGCACGCCGTCGGGACGTGTAGCGAGGAAACGCAGAATGGGCTCTATGAACCGGTCGTAGGTGGGCACCGCCATCGCAAATTCCTTCTTCTATCGAGCCGCGAACCGGCCACCTTCTTCCTGCGCCCGCCCCAGCGCCACCAGCATCTCCACAAGCTTCGGCAACCGTTTCTTCCAAGGCCCGCGCGCAGTAAATCTGGCAGCGATCTCATCAAGTGAGAGCGACACTGGACTGGTCGTGAGGACATCGGCGACGGCGCGCACTTGATCGACGGTGTCCCTCGGCCACGGCTGGGGCTTGATCGCCGGCGCGGCGTCGAACTCCTGCCCTGCTTCGGGATTCTCAGCCGCGTCGTCGTTGTCGGCGAAGCGAGCCTGCTCGGGCTCGCGCTCGCGGGTGACATCGGGATTCTGGAACTCCGGGCGCAGCCAGCGGATGTGGCCGCGCGCTTCTTCGGCGGCGCGTTCGGTGTTGAGGGCGACCAGGCGTTCGAGGACGGCTTCGTCGAAGGCGCGCTTGGCCTCTTCGCGACTCGTCGCGGGCCCGCCTTGGAGCCGGCGCTCGTGCTCCGGCAGATCGCGCTCGGCCTCGGCGAGGCGCTGCAGCGAATCCGGCGCCTCGTTGCCGTGGGCGACGCGGAGCAGCGGCAGCAGGTCGCCCCAGCCGTAGGCGTAGAGCACGGCCTCGTCGAGTTCGTCGTGCAGCTGGCGCAGCACGGAGACCAGGCCCTGCTCGTGGATGGTGCGCTCCTTGGCGGTCAGCACTTCGCCGCTGCGCAGCTTGTCGAGCACGTTGTACATGCCGGTCAGGGTCAGGCCGGGATGGGCGGCCTGCTGACGCTTGCGGTGGGCGTCGAGCTGTTCGGCGAGATTGCGGATGCGGTCGGAGGGGTATTCGCCGATTGTGCTGTACTCACCCGGGCGGCCGTTCTCGTCTTCCAGCGCATAGGTAATCGGGCCACCGAACTTGTCCGCGGCATGGAGATCGGGAAAGGAAAACGGCTCAAAGCAGCGTGTCTTGCTGTAACGCGGGTCGTTACCGACGCCTAGTCGTCCACCTGCCGCGAGCGCCCAGACCAGGTGCACTTCGCTAGATAGCACTCCCAGCAAGGCAGCATCGTCGCTCGCAATGTTGATCAACATGTTGTCGGGCAACGTGGCCTCGTCCATAAACACAAATACCCGATGCTTGGACGTCTCCACGGTGGTGATGAAGCGCTCTAGTCCGAGCATTGCTTCCCTCATGACTGGCCTCTCCCATCCGAAACGCCACCACTTGTCCCGGATCGCGGCGCGGCGGTTCTGGTCGCGCTCCGGCTTCACTCGATCTAGTACGTGTTGATAGGCCATCGGATGTATGCGGACGGCCTCATCTGCGGTTAGACCGAAGAAGTCGATCACGAAGGCATTCCGCGACACCTGCATGAGGTCCCGCCCGTTCGCATACGGGCGGATGACCCGTTGAGCTGCGTCTCCCTTCGCGCTGGCATGCATCTGTAGGGCCAACTCCGAGTCGATGATGAACCCAGCTCCATAAAGCTGGACGCCCGGAGATGACAGTCCCGAGTTTGAACGAAGCGGTCCTGCACTGCCCACGTCCGCACCGATCGTCAGGTCTGAGTTGATAAGTCCAAACCGTCTCGCCAAGACCACGTCGGATTCGCCCCCTCCTGCCGCAGCGGACTCTCGAACTGCGAGGGACAGGCATCCAGGCCCACCGTTGACACGACCGACCGTCATTGCAATGCGGACGGCGGCGCCATCGGCGGTGTCTACCCACGGGTGATCCGGGATAGCGAATGCAATCGCCAGCGGATTCTTAGATGCGGTGTGCTTCTCAATCACTCGTCGCTGGAATACTTGGCCAATGCTGTTGGTCGTGATGAATCCAAACGATTCCAGCTCGTTCGCACGCACCGCTTCCGCCGCTTTGTCCCACCAAAACATAACGAAGTCAGCCTTGGGCGGGATGTCGGGATATGCAGCCCAGAGGGCTTCAACGTAGCCCTCACCCATGACTGCTCGCAGCCTCCACCCGCCAATAAACGGCGGATTCCCCACCACGAAATCCGCCTCCGGCCACGCCGCCTTCCGCGGATTCAGATATCGCTCCACCGGCTTCCGCGCCGTCTCGTCCGGCACCTGTTCCCCGGTCACCGGCGACACCTTCATCGTCTCCCCATCCCACCGCGTCACCGGAACACCGCGCTCGTCGGTCACGAACTCAACGCCGTCATGCGCCAGCACCGCATCCCGGTTCTCGATGTTCCGGAAATCCCGGATCACCGGCTGCGGCGGGTGCACGTCGCCGCGGGTGCGGTAGTGCCACTGCAGGTAGCCGATCCACAGCACCACTTCGGCGATGGCGGCAGCGCGCGGGTTGAGTTCGATGCCCAGCAGGTTGTGCGGGTCCACGGTCTCGCCGCCAGCGGCGTCCGCGCGTTCGCCGTCTAGGGCCAGGCCGGTCTGGCGATAGCCCAGTTCGTCCAGGGCGTTGAGCACCTCGCCTTCCAGGCGCTTGAGGTGTTCCAGCGTCACGTACAGGAAGTTGCCCGAGCCGCAGGCGGGGTCGAGTACGCGCACGGTGCACAGCCGGTGGTGGAAGCGCTTGAGCTCGGCGACCGCCTCGTCTGCCTTGCCTTCGTCAGCCAGGGTACCGGCGGCAGCCTGGGCGTCACTCCACTCGCGGCGCAGCGGTTCGATCACGGTCGGCAGCACCAGGCGCTCCACGTAGGCGCGCGGGGTGTAGTGGGCGCCGAGCTTGTGCCGGTCCTTGGGGCTCAGCGCGCGCTCCAGCAGGGTGCCGAAGATCGCGGGTTCGACGTGCTTCCAGTCGGCGCGGGCGGCGTCGAGCAGCAGGGCGATCTGGGCGGCGTCCAGCGGCGGGGTGTCGGGCTGCTTGAACAGCTTGCCGTTGAAGCGCAGCACGTTGCCGGCCAGCACGGCGGAGAAGCCGCCTGCGTCCATGTCGCGCCACAGCTGGGCGAGCATGCGCATCGCGACGTCGGGCTGTTCGGCGTGGCGCGCCAGCAGATCGCGGAAGGCGTGCTCGGGCAGCAGCCGCACGTCCTCGGCGAACATGGTGAACAGGCAGCGCATCAGGAACTGGGCCACGGCCTCGGCGTGGTGCCCGGCGGCTTCGAGGCTGCGCGCCAGCTTCGCCAGGCGGTCGGCGATCTGGCGGGTGACGCGCGCGGACTCGCGGCTGGGGTCCAGGCCCAGCGGGTCGGTCCAGACCTTGTGCAGGCGCTCGCGGATCTCGGGCCGGCGCAGGTCGGCCAGTGCGATGCGGTGGCTGCGCGGGTCCGGGAACGGCACGTACGTGGCGCCGGAGCGGCTGAATTCGGAATACAGCTCGATGCGCTGGCCGACGTCCACCACCACCACGAACGGCGGCCGGCCCTCGGCCGCGGGCAGCGCGCGGGCGTAGCCTTCGGCCTGGCTGCGGGCGCGCAGCAGGGCGTCGTCGAAGCCCTTGGTGTGCTGGCCTGCGCGCACCTTCTTCGACTCGAGCACGAAGGCGCCGCGGCGGTACAGGTCGATGCGGCCGGCGCTGGTACTGCCGTCGCCGTGGGCGAAGGTGATCGGCCGCTCGAACATGTAGTCCTGCTCGGGCGTGGGGTGCGGGACCTCCACGCCGAGCAGGCGGCAGAGGTCGATCAGGAAGCTCTGCGAGGTCGAGAGTTCCGAGGCGGTGACGCCCTGCCAGCGCTCGATGAAAGCGTCCGTGGCGGCTTCGTCCGCCAAGCTTGCAAGCGTGCTGTCGTCCTGCACCGGGGCCCCCTGCCCTGCGCATCCTGCGATCGGACAAGCATACGGCACCCGTCCCCATTCACGTGGAGCCGCCCCAACGGGCGGCCCCACGCTTTACCCACTTACTTCCGCACGTCCTGCGTATGCGTCCGCAGCGCCTCGGCCAGGCCCGGCACGCCATCGGCACCAGTCGGCACAGTGATGCTCGATCGGGCGAAATCCCCGCCGATCGGCTGCGCGCGCCCGCCCAGGCATTCGGCCAGGAAGCCCTCGGTCACCGCATTGAAGGCCTTGTTGTTTTCCGGCCGCGCGAAGCCATGGCCTTCGTCGGGGAACAGCACATAGGTCACCGGGATGTCCTTCGCGGTCATCGCATTGACGATCTGGTCGCTCTCGTCCTGCTTCACGCGCGGGTCGTTGGCGCCCTGTCCGATCAGCAGCGGCTTCCGGATCGCATCCACGCGCGTCAGCGGCGAGCGTTCAGTCAGCCAGGCCTTGCCTTCCTCGGTCTGCGGATCGCCCATGCGTCGCACCAGCTGCTGGTAGAAGCTGGCCCAGTACGGCGGCACGGTCGACAGCAGGGTGTTGAGGTTGGCCGGGCCCACGATGTCGACGCCGCAGGCGAAGGTGTCGGGGGTGAAGGTCAGGCCCACCAGGGTGGCGTAGCCGCCGTAGCTGCCGCCCATGATCGCAACCTTGTCCTGGGTGGTGACGCCTTCGGCCACCGCCCATTCCACGGCATCGATCAGGTCGTCGTGCATCTTCGCGGCCCACTCGCCGTCACCGGCATTGGTGAAGTCCTTGCCGAAGCCGGTGGAGCCGCGGAAGTTCACGCTCAGCACCGCGTAGCCGCGGTTGGCCAGCCACTGGTCGTAGCTGCTGTAGCCATAGGCATCGCGCGCCCAGGGGCCGCCGTGCACCAGCAGCACCAGCGGCACGGGGCGGTCGGCGCGGCCGTCGCTGTCGGCATCGGCATGGGCGGGCAGCGTGAGGTAGCTGACCAGGGTCTTGCCGTCGCGCGAGCGCAGTTCCTGGGGCCACATCGGCACCAGCGGCTGGCCTTCCAGCGCGGGACGGCCGGAGAACAGGCGGGTGAGTTCGCCGCCGCCCTGGCCGTCGCGGTCGTAGCGGTAATACTCCACCGGCGATTCGGCGGCGGAGTACGCGACGATCCAGGTGCGGTCGTCCAGCGTGCGGGTATTGATCGAGGCCTCGCCCGGGCCGATGGCGGCCAGCCGGTCGAGATCGGCGCGGATGCCCTCGTCCACCACCGCCCATTCCTCGCGCAGGTAGTTCACCGATACCGCCTGCACCTTGCCGGTGCGCGGGTCGGCCAGGCCGCCGCCCACGTCGGCGCGCGCGTCCTCGTGCACCAGTTCGCGCGTACCAGTGACCGCATCGATCGCGAACAGCGCCGCGGTGTCGCGGCCACGCGAGTCGCGCAGGTACAGGGTGCCGCCGTCCTTGCTCAGCCCGGCGAAGCCGGTGGTCATGCCGTCCTCGAAGGGAATGCGGTCGTAGGCCACCCAGGCCTCGCCTTCGCGGCGCAACATCTCCACGCCACCGTCGGGCAGCGAACGCGAGGCGAAGCGCAACGCGAAATCCGCGTCGGCCATGTAGCCGGCGATCTGCTGGTCGTTCTTCTCCACCAGGCTGCGCTGGCCGCTGGCGAGGTCCACGCGGTACAGGTCATGCCAGGCGGGATCGCGGTCGTTCATGCCGACCAGCAGCGTGCCGGGATGGCGCTCGCTCAGGCCGACCACCGTGGCCGTGGTCTTTTCGAACGGGGTGAGGTCGCGGCTTTCGCCGGTGGCGACGTCGACCGCGTAGAGATGGAAGTCCTCGTCGCCGCCGGCATCGCGCAGGTACAGCAGCACGCCGGGCTGGTAGGACCAGAAGTAGCTGCGGATGCCGCGCGCGCTGTCCTTGGTGACCGGGCGCGCATCGGCCGGATTGTCGACCGGCGCGACCCAGACGTTGAGGGTGCCGTCGACGGGTGCGATCCAGCTGAGCGTCCGGCCATCGGGGCTGAGCTGCACGTTGGCGCGCTCGGGATTGCCGAACAGCGCATCGCGCGGAATGAGGGGCACGTCGTCGATGGTGGCGGGCGCGGCCGAGCCATCGCGCGCGGTGGCGTCACGAGGATTCTCCGGCGTACCGGCACAGGCGGACAACGCGATGCCGATGGCGGACGCGAGCAGGATGCGATGCATGAGCGGTTCTCCCCTTGGTGGAACCGCGAGCATAACGGCGGGACGGGCTCAGCCGAACCAGCCATGCAGCATCCACGGTCCGCGCTCGCCCGGCGCCGAGAACGCCCAGGCCCGCTGGCCCTCGCGTGTTTCCAGCACGTAGTAGTCGCGGCGGGCGTCCTCGCCGTCCCACCAGCCGCTCTCCAGGCGCTCGGGGCCGGACACGATGCGCACCGGTCCACGCAGCGGCACCGGGCGCGGCAGCAGCCAGGACGGGCGTGGCGGACGTGGCGGTGCCGGTTCGGCACACAGGGCGTCGTCGGCCCCGGCCGAAGGCACGCGCTGCCAGGCGCGCTCGGGACGCGGGTCGCCGGCGGCGGCGATGCGGTGCACGGCCTCGTCGCCCAGGCGCGCACGCAGGCGCTCGCGCAGTTGCGGCCAGGGCACGGCCTGGGCCGGGCGGGTATCGAACAGGTCGCGTTCGGCCGGTACGAACGGCGGCAGTTCGCGTGCAAGCAGGCGCACGCCGATCACCGGCGCCGGCAGCGCCACCTGCTCCAGCCGGTTGCGGGTGAGTTCGAACAGCAGGCCGGCATCGCGCTCGGCGGCGAGCAGGCCGACCGGCACTTCGGTGAAGCGGGCCGATTCCTGCTGCACCTGGTCGGCCTCGTGCGAGGGCAGCGCGTGGCGCGCCTCGTGTTCCAGGCGCAGGGTGAAGCGCTGCACGCCGCCGTCGCGGGCGGAAAGATAGGTGGCGAGGTCGCTGATCAGCCGGCGCAGCGGGAACAGCAGGGCCTGGTGGCTCTCGACCTCGAAGCCGAGCTCGATGCGGCCATCGAAATGGTCCGGTGGTGCATACAGCTCGAGCGGGTCGTCGGCATCGCCATGCAGGCGGTCGAGATGCTGCAGCAGCTCGATGCCGAAGCGCCGGCGCAGGCCATCGCGCGGCAGCGCGCGCAGCTCGCCGAGCGTACGCACGCCCATGCGCTGCAGGCGCTCGCCGGCTTGGCCGGGCAGCGCGGCACGACGCACCGGCACCCGCGCCAGCGCATCGCGCATCGCGCCTTCGGCGGTGACCGCGAAGCCGTCGCGCAGGCCGGCGAACACCCGTGCCGCGCGTGGCGTGGGGGCCAGGGCGATGCGGTGGCTGAAGCCGAGGCCGTCGAGCTCTTCGCGCAACCGCGCCTCGAAGCGTGGCCAGGGCCCGAACAGGCGGAAGCTGGCGCGCACTTCAAGCACGATCGTGCCCGGCCATTGCGCGCTGACCTGCGAGCTGTGGCGGTAGGCCCAGGCGGCCAGGAAGCGCTGCCAGCGCACCTCCGAGGCCGGGTCATGATCCACCAGGGCGACGTCGGACAGCAGTGCATGGGCCGCCGACAGGCGCATGCCCGGCTTCAGCCCGGCTTCGGCCGCCCCGGCATTGATCGCGTGCAGGTGGCGCAGCTGCGCCGGCCCCGACACCAGCGCCAGCGGACGGGACGGATCCGGCATCCGGCGGAGGACGGCGTCCAGCGCCAGCCGGGGCAGCGCGATGCAGGCCCAGAGCACGACGGCCTCAGGAAAAACGGACTGCAGGAGCGGCTACAGCCGAGAGTCCCGGCGGCGAAGCAATCGCGGCTGTAGCCGCTCCTACAGGGGGGAGCACGAAGGCGTGGGACGGCGGATTGGCGCCGCGGCATTTGCGGACGTGCCAGCCACCCTCGCCAGCGGTGGCGTATTCCATCCGCAGCGCTGCCGGCGAAGGATTGGCGGCGTGCTTCGCATCGCGGTAGGCGAAGCCCAGGCAGTCACCGCTGTCCGCGGCCACCTGCAGCCGCCGCAGCGCCTGCGCATCGGCCTGCAGCGGCCAGCCCAGCACGGCGGCGCAGGCGCCGCTGCGCAGGCATTGCTCGAACGCCCACAGCGCATCGCGCGGCGTGGCCTGCACGATCTCCAGCCGTTCCAGCGCCACACCGGCGGCCTGCCAGGCCGGGGCATAGGGCACATAGGGCGGCGCCACCACCGCCACGGTGGCGCCGGCCCCGCTCAGCCGCGCCAGCGTGGGCAGCAGCAGGGCCAGTTCGCCCACGCCATCGGCCGGCAGCAGCAGTTCGGTC
>DATBUS010000133.1:0-39917 GCA_036515815.1 Luteimonas sp. | reverse complement strand
CGCCGCCCTGTATGCCCCGCACGGGATCATGTTGTCGCCGGACGAGCACGCCGCGTTTGCCGGCAACGCGATCGCGCTGTCGGACGACGTGGTCTGGATGAGCGCGCGGGCGGCCGGTGCGCTGGCGCCCGGCACCCGCGAAGCCATCGCCGCGGCCGGCTTCCAGGTCCGGGCGGTGGAACTCGACGGCATCGAGGCCGGCGGCGGCTCATTGCGCTGCTGCGTCGCCGAGATTTTCTGAAGCCTCCCGCCACGGCAGCGGGGCTGAACCCCGGCCCCCGGCAGACGGAAAAGTTCAGACCGGATTCACTGCATCGTTCCGAGAATGCACACCTGTCGCACGATCATGCGATATTGCTACGGTTCGCTACTCAGACCATGAAGATGCTGCCAGTTCGCCCCCTGTTCCTGCTGCTTCTCGCCGCCCTGGTCGCGACGGGAAGCACTGCGTGGGCACAGGGGCGGGGTAATGGCGGCAACCCGAACCGGGACGACCGGGGCCACAACCGTGGGCCGGACCGACAGGCGCTGTCCGATTCGGTTCGCCGTGTCGAGCGCCGGACCGGCGGACAGGTGCTGAGCGCCGAACGCGTCCCCTACGATGGCCGCGACGTCAACCGCGTGAAGGTGGTCGATTCCAGCGGTCGGGTCCGTATCTACATGGACGACCCGCAGTCGCGTGGACGCGAACAGGAAGAAGACCGTACACGCCGTAACGACGACTGACCCGCCACGCTTCCCGGGTCCGCCCCGGCCTCTGAACAGGCCAGACGGAACGACAGACATTGGAGTCCACATGCGAATTCTGCTGGTCGAAGACGAAGCTCCCCTCCGCGAAACCCTGGCTGCCCGACTGAAGCGCGAAGGCTTCGCGGTCGACGCCGCGCAGGACGGCGAGGAAGGCCTCTACATGGGCCGGGAAGTTCCGTTCGATCTGGGCATCATCGACCTGGGCCTGCCCAAGATGTCGGGCATGGAGCTGATCAAGGCGCTGCGCGACGAGGGCAAGCAGTTCCCCGTGCTGATCCTGACCGCACGCTCGAGCTGGCAGGACAAGGTCGATGGCCTGAAGCAGGGCGCCGACGACTACCTGGTCAAGCCCTTCCACGTCGAGGAGCTGCTGGCGCGCATCAATGCGCTGGTGCGCCGCGCCGCGGGCTGGAGCAAGCCGACGCTGGAATGCGGTGCCGTGGTGCTCGACCTTGCCGCGCAGACGGTCAGCGTCAACGGCCAGAACGTCGACCTGACGAGCTACGAGTACAAGGTGCTCGAGTACCTGATGATGCATGCCGGCGAGCTGGTGTCGAAGGCCGACCTGACCGAGCACATCTACCAGCAGGACTTCGACCGCGATTCCAACGTGCTCGAGGTCTTCATCGGGCGCCTGCGCAAGAAGCTCGATCCCGACGGCACCCTGAAGCCGATCGAGACCGTGCGCGGTCGCGGCTACCGCTTCGCGATTCCGCGCAGCAACGAGGGCTGAGCCCGGCGGACGCTTCGGCGTCCGTGGCAGGTGGGAGGCGGCGTGGGGCAGGCGCGCAAGGATCGGAGACTGGCCTGGAGGCCGCGTTCGTTGCAGGCGCGCCAGTTGCTGGCCGCGAGCCTTGGCCTGCTCGCCTTCCTGGCGGCCGCCGGCTACGCCCTCGATCGCGCCTTCGTCGACGTTGCCAGCGAGCTGCAGCGCGACCGGCTGCGCAGCTACGCCACCTCCTATGCGCGCGACATCGAGTTCGACCGCGCGGGCAACCTGATCCCGCCCTATACGCAGCCCGACGAGCGTTTCGAGCGTCCCGGGAGCGGTCTCTACGCCGAAGTCGTGCTCCCGGACGGCGTGTGGTCGTCGGAGTCCACGCGCGGCCCGCAGCTGCCGGAGGCGGAGCTGCTGGAAGGCGGCAGCGAGCGTTTCGAGGGCCCCTTGCCCATGACCCGCGCCGATGGCGGTTACGGCGAGGTGCTGCGCTACGGCAAGGGCTTCATCTGGGATCTCGAGCAGCGGCCCGAGGCCGAGTTCCCGTACACCATCTACATCATGGAGGACGCGGGCCTGCTGCCGCAGCAGGTGCGCGTGTTCCGCGGCGCGTTGTGGGGCTATCTCGGCGTCGCCGGGCTGGTGCTGCTGCTGCTGCAGGCGGTCGTGCTGCGTTGGAGCCTGCTGCCGATGAGGCGCGTCATCGCCGAGCTCAACCGCGTGCAGCGCGGGCAGGCCGAGCGCATGAGCGAGCTGCATCCGCGCGAGCTCGAGCCGCTGACCGAGAGCATCAATGCACTGGTGGAGAGCGAGCGCCGGAATCTCGAGCACCAGCGCAACACCATGGCCGACCTCGCGCACAGCCTGAAGACCCCGCTGGCGGTGCTGCGCACGCGCCTGGACAGCGACGCCAGCGAGGCCGAGCTGCGTGCCGAGGTGGCCGACCAGGTGCGGCGCATGAACGAGCTGGTGAGCTACCAGCTCGGCCGCGGCGCCTCCGCCGGCCACCAGCTGTTCGCCGCGCCCGTGGAGATCGAGCCTTATGCCGAGGCCATCGTGCGCGGGCTGGAGAAGATCTATGCCGGCAAGGGCGCGATCTGCGAGTTCGAGATCGATTCCGAAGCGCGCTTCTATGGCGAGCCCGGCGATCTGCAGGAACTCCTCGGCAACCTGCTCGAGAACGCCTTCAAATGGGCGCGCGGACGGGTCCTGCTGACGGTGGAGCAGGGCGCAAGCGCGCCCAGGCGCCGGCCCGGCCTGCTGGTCGCGGTGGACGACGATGGCCCCGGCATTCCGCCCGAACGCATCGCCCATGTCCTGCAGCGCGGCGTGCGTGGCGACGAGCGCGTGCAGGGCCATGGCATCGGCCTGTCGATCGTGCAGGACATCGTGCGCAGCTACCGCGGCGAGCTCGAGGTCTCGGCCTCGCCCGAGCTCGGCGGCGCACGCTTCCTGGTGAAGCTCCCGCCAGGGCTGTAGCCGCGCCTCAGGCGCTGGCGAAGGGGGATCGACCGTAGAGTCGCCGCAGGTGGTCGGCCACGGTCGGGAGTTCGCGTTCGAGCAGGCCCGGATCGCTGAAGTGGTATTCGCTGCAGACCGCGAAGAACTCTTCGGGGGCTTCGGCCGCATAGGGATCGAGGCGTGTGAAGAGCCCACGGTCGACCCGTTCGACGAAACCGTCGTAGGCCCGCTGGAAATCGCGTGCCCATTCGCGTTGCCAGTCGCGCGGCAGGGGTGGCGTGCCATCGAGCAGGCCGTCCAGGGCATCGAGCTTGTGCACCATCTCGTGCACCGCGACGCAGCAGCCGTCGCGCGGAGCGTCCAGGTCGGCGCTGACATCGGCCCAGGACAACACCAGCGGGCCATGCTCCCAGGCCTCGCCCGCGAGCTCGTCCTCCCATTCGTGCATCACGCCGGCGGCGTCCACGTGGCTGCGGTCGACGCGGAAGGCATCCGGGTACACCACGAGTTGCGACCAGCCGTGCAGTCCCTCCGCTCCGAACTCGATCACTGGCAGGCAGCACAGCGCAGCGAGCGTGGCGCGGGCGCTGTCGTCGAGCTCGAGGCCGCCAAGCGGGGTGATGGTCTTGTCGCGCAGGAAGCGCGCCGAAAGCGCGCGCAGGCGCGTGGCACGCGCCTCGTCGAGGGCCGCCACCCAGGGAACGGTCGCCCGCACCACCTGCCAGGACCCGGGATCGACGTCCGCGGGCGGGCGCCGGAACAGGCGCCTGATCACGCCGTCGCCTAGCGGAACATCCCCGGCAGGAAGCTGTGCCAGCGCGGCGGCCGCGAGGCGTCGGCATCCGAGCCGGTTCCGCGCGGGATGGCGGGCTTCTCGGACTCCGGACGCTTCGCGGCCCGCACGGGATCCGCGTCGGGGCCGGGACTCGCGTAGTCGGTGCTGCAACCCGAGCCGTCACCGCCCGGTCCGGCCATGCGCGCCTCGCGGGCCTCCACGGGGAGGGCCAGCGACAGCAGGATCAGGACGGGCAGGGCGCGGAAGGACATGACGGGGGCCTGTTCGGTGACCGGGTCAGCCTCCGGATCATACATGCATGCAGTGCCTTGCAACCGGCTCGCCGGACACGCGGAGCGGAGTGTGATAATCGGCCGATGTCCAGGCACGACGACGGAGCGGTGTCCCGCGAGGGCGAGGCCGCGGAGAAGGCCCTGCTGCTGCGCCTGGCGCGTGGCCCGGTGTCGGGCGACGTGCTCGCCCGCGAAGCCGGGCTGACCCGGGCGGCGATGTGGAAGCGGATCGAGGCCCTGCGGGCCGCGGGCATCGCCGTGACGGCCCGTCCGGGTCGGGGGTATGCATTGGAGGCGCCGGTGGACCTGCTCGATGCCGGGGTCGTCGCGGCGCTGCTGCCCGAGGGCGCCCGCGCGGCGGTCCACGGGCCGGAGGTCGCCTGGTCGATCGATTCCACCAATAGCGAGTTGTTGCGGCGCCGGACCCCGGACACCGGCGTCGCCGTGCTGCTCGCCGAGCGGCAGTCCGGCGGGCGCGGGCGGTTGGGTCGGGAGTGGGCGTCTCCGCTGGCCGCGAATCTCTATCTCTCGATGGCGCGTGCCTTCGATGGGGGCCTGGCGCGCCTCGGCGGCCTGGGCCTCGTGGCCGGGGTGGCGGCAGCCGAGGCCCTGCGCGCCCTCGGCCATGGCGCGGTGCGCCTCAAGTGGCCCAACGACCTGGTCGTCGTCGACGACGCGACGGGCGGACTGCGCAAGCTGGGCGGCCTGCTGGTCGAAGGCGGCGGCGAACATGCCGGCCCGGTCCGTGCGGTGATCGGGCTGGGCCTGAACGTGCGGATGCCACCGGCGAGCGCGGCAGCGATCGACCAGCCGTGGTGCGATCTTGCCGGGCTGCAGCATCCGCGACCGCCGTCGCGCAATGCCCTGGCGGCGGCGCTGGTGGCCGGCATCGTGCCGGCGCTGGAGGCATTCGATCGCGAGGGGCTTGCGTCCTTCCTGCCGCGGCATGCGGCACTCGACGCCCTTCGCGGCCGCGAGGTGGAGGTGCGGGCCGGTGCCACGGCGTATTCGGGCACGGCCATCGGCCTCGCACCGGACGGCGCCCTGCGCGTCGACGTGGACGGGACCGAGCGCCAGTTCCATGGCGGCGAGGCCAGCCTGCGCGCGCGGGCGGTGGCGGCATGAGCGACTGGGCCTTCGACCTGGGCAATACGCGGCTCAAGCTGGCGCCCGTGGGGCCGGCCGGCGTCGGCGAGGTGGCGGCCCTTCCCCACCACGGCCAGTCCCTCGACCCGGCCTGGCTGGCGGCGTTGCCGCCGCGGATGGACGTGGCCTGGGTGGCAAGCGTCGGGTCCGCCGCACTGCGCGCGGCCCTCCTTCAGGCACTGGTGCCGCGCGCGTCGCGCGTGGCCGAGGTGCACGTCCAGCGCGAAATGGGTGGCGTGCGCATCGGGTACGCCGAACCGGCCCGCCTCGGCGTTGACCGGGCGCTGGCGATGGTCGGTGCGCGCACGCATGTCGCCGGCCCTGTGCTGGTCGTGGGCGTCGGCACGGCGCTCACGGTCGACCTGCTCGATGGCGAGGGCCGGCATCTCGGTGGCTGCATCGCACCTTCGCCGACGCTCATGCGGGAAGCACTGCACGCACGCGCCCCCCGGCTTCCCGCCGAAGGTGGCGTGGTGGAACTGTTTGGAACCGATACCGCGGATGCCCTGGCGGGCGGATGCATCGGGGCCGCGCTCGGACTGGTGGACCGTTGCCGCGAGGCGGCCGCACGGCTCGCCGGCACGCCGCCGGCGGTCATCGTCCACGGCGGTGGCGCAGGCGACATCCTGGAACGGCTCGCCGATGCCCGGCACAGGCCGTCGCTGGTGATGGAAGGTCTGGCGCGGCTGGCCCGGCACGGGGCGGCAGCGGGCTAGAATCCGGACATGCCCGTGCGCGCACTGCTCGTCCTCCTGGTCATGCTCAACTTCGGCGTCGCCACCTGGTGGCTGCTGCGGCCGGGTCCGCTGCCGCCGCGGCCATGGGTGCAGCCCGAGGGCGTCGCGACCCTGCGCCTGCTGGGCGAAGCCGGGCCAGCCGGCGGCGCCCCGGCAGCGACGGCAGCGCTGGCATCCACCGACGATGGGGCGGTTGCTGACAGCACAGGGTCGGAAGACGGCGACGGCCCTGGACCCGATCAGGCGGCGCCGCCTGGCGATCGCGCAGACACCGCCGCGGCCCCGGAGGGCGGGGCGGCCACCGGCACCACGCCGCCGGCAGACCCATCCCCCGACGCCACCGCGGCGGACGGCACCACGGCTCCCGCAGGGGCACCGGCACTCCGCTGCATGAGTTTCGGCCCCTATGCCGACGCCTCCTCGGTGGCCGCTGCGCGCAGCACGCTGGGGCCCTTTGGCGCGGCGCAGACCCGCGTTCGCGACGTGGTCGATGCGCCGCGTGGCTGGCGGGTCGCCATGGCGCCGCAACCCGATCGGGCGGCGGCCGATGCACTCGCCGCGAAGATCCGCGATGCCGGGTTCGACGACCTCCTGGTGATTCCGTCGGGCGCGGAGGCCAACGGGATCGCACTCGGCCGCTACGGCAGCGAAGCGGCCGCGCGTCGCCGCGAATCAAGCCTGCGCGCCGCAGGTTTCCCCGCCCGGGCGCAGCCTCTGGGTGATGTCTCGACCCGGCACTGGCTCGACCTCGCCGCCGGTCCCGCGTTCGACGCCGCCGCGGCGCGCAGTGCGGCAGGTGCCGCCGAAGTCCGCGGGATCGATTGCGCCGGCGTGGTCGCGGTCGCGGCGCGCTAGAATGCCGCGCGCCCTTGGCGCACGTGCCGGCATAGCTCAGCTGGTAGAGCAACCGCCTTGTAAGCGGTAGGTCGTCCGTTCGATCCGGACTGTCGGCACCATCCTGCCCGTGCCCCGAGGAGCCCCTGCATGTCGCTCAAGCCACAGCCCGTATCCGTGTTTGGAGTCCCGACGGACGTCGGCGCCGGCACCCGCGGCGCATCGATGGGGCCCGAGGCACTGCGCGTGGCGGGGCTGGTCGAGGCGCTGGCCGCGCGCGGCGTGGACGTGGTCGATCGCGGCGACGTTGCCGGACCACGCAACCCGTGGATGGCGCCGGTCGACGGCTACCGCCATCTCGACGAAGTGGTGGCCTGGAACCGTGCGGTCATGGACATGTCCGCGGGCGAACTGGCCGCTGGCCGCATGCCGGTGATGCTGGGCGGCGACCACTGCCTGGCCATGGGTTCGATCACGGCGGTGGCGCGCCATTGCCGTGCGCAGGGCCGCAAGTTGCGCGTCCTCTGGATCGACGCCCACGCCGATTTCAACACCTGCACCATCACGCCTTCGGGCAATTGCCATGGCATGCCGGTGGCCTGCCTGTGCGGGCTTGGCCCGGACGCGCTGGTCAACCTCGGCGGGACCGGGCCGATGCTGTCGCCATCCGACGTCCGCCAGATCGGCATCCGTTCGGTGGATCCGGACGAGAAGCGCCTGGTGCGCGAGCACGGCCTCGACATCTACGACATGCGCTACATCGACGAAGTCGGCATGAAGCAGGTGATGGAGGAGGCGCTGGCCGGACTTGGCGCCGACACCCACCTGCACGTGAGCTTCGACGTCGACGTACTCGACCCGACGATCGCCCCGGGCACCGGCACGCGCGTGCCAGGCGGCCTCGATTACCGGGAGGCGCAGCTGATGATGGAGATGATCGCCGACGCTGGCGGGGCGGACTCGCTGGACGTGGTCGAGGTGAATCCGGCGCTGGACAATCGCAACCGCACCGCCATGCTGGCCGTGGACCTGGTGGAGAGCCTGTTCGGCAAGTCCACGCTGATGCGCGACTGACATGCGGCCGTGCCGGTGCGCCTGCATCGACACGGATTTCACCGCGACCTGAGTTTCATGTCCCTGACCGGGGCGGCCGCCGCCTGCGGCACTGCCACTGTTTGAAGGAGAGCCACATGAAGCGTATCGCCATCCTGTTGATGATCCCGATGTTCTCGATCGGCATGCTGACCGCGTGCAATACCGTTGCCGGCGCAGGCAAGGACGTGCAGAAGGTGGGCGAGAAGGTCGAGGATGCGGCCGACGACACCGGCGCCACCGATCCGCGCTGAACCGCGGGTCACGCAGGTGAAGGCATTCCAACGGAATCTTGACCTGCACATGATGCTCCTGGAGCGAACCTGGACATGTTCCGCAGCGATGCGGTGACAACCCCCACGAAAGAGGAACATCCATGAACAAGGACATCATTGGCGGCAAGTGGACCCAGCTGAAGGGCAAGGCCCAGGCGCGCTGGGGCGACCTGACCGACGACGTGTTCGATGTCGCCGAGGGCAACGGCGAATACCTGGCCGGCAAGCTGCAGGAGCAGTACGGCTGGGAACGCGACCGCGCCGAGCGCGAGGTCCGCGAGTTCGAGCGCGAACTGGGCTGATCGCAGCCTTGCCATTGCCAGGAGAAGGGCCGGCACTCGCCGGCCCTTTTCTGTTGCGGGGGCACGCCCGGGGGGGGGGCCGCGCGCTGCGCGATAGAATGCTTGCCATCTCCTTTCAGCGCCCCTGTCCGTATGAGCCTGCGCGTCCTCACCGGCATCAAGCCCACCGGCGTTCCCCACCTGGGTAATTACGTCGGCGCGATCCGTCCCGCCGTCAATGCCAGCACGGCGCCCGGCGCGGAGAGCTTCTTCTTCCTGGCCGACTACCACGCCCTGATCAGCACCCAGGATCCACTGCGCGTGCAGCGCTCGACGCTCGAGATCGCCGCCAGCTGGATGGCCTGTGGCCTGGATCCCGCGAAGGTGGCCTTCTACCGCCAGTCCGACGTGCCGGAGACCACCGAGCTGACCTGGCTGCTGACCTGTGTCGCCGGCAAGGGCCTGCTCAACCGCGCGCATGCCTACAAGGCGGCCGTGGACCGCAACCGCGCGGAAGGCGACGACGACGATGCCGGCGTGACCGCGGGGCTGTACATGTATCCGGTGCTGATGGCGGCCGACATCCTGCTGTTCAATGCGCACCGCGTGCCCGTGGGTCGCGACCAGGTGCAGCACATCGAGATGGCGCGCGATTTCGCGCAGCGCTTCAACCATGTCTATGGCGATCACTTCACCCTGCCCGAGGCCGTGGTCGAGGAGCAGGTGGCGACGCTGCCGGGCCTGGACGGCCGCAAGATGTCGAAGAGCTACGACAACGTGATCCCGCTGTTCGCTTCGCGCGAGGAGCTGCGCAGGCTGGTGTTTTCCATCGTCACCGACTCGCGCGCGCCGGGCGAGGCGAAGGAGACGGAGGGGGCGGCGGTCTTCCAGCTGTACCAGGCCTTTGCCGCCCCCGACGAGACGCAGGCCATGCGCCGCGCGTTCGCCGAAGGCATTGCCTGGGGCGAAGCCAAGGCGCAGCTGTTCGAGCGCATCGACCGCGAACTCGCGCCGCTGCGCGAGCGTTACCAGGCTTTGGCTGGCGATCCGGCAGGCATCGAGCGCGTGCTGCGCCGGGGTGGCGAACGGCTGCGCGACGAGCTGGCACGGCCCTTCCTGGCGCGCCTGCGCGAAGCGGTGGGGCTCCGCGATCTTTCGCTGGTGCCGCGTGCCGGTGCCGAGGCTGCGGACGAGGCGAAGCCCGCTCCGCCGGTCTTCAAGCAGTATCGGGAGGCCGATGGCCGCTTCCGCTTCAAACTGGTCGAAGGCGAGCGCGTGCTGCTGCAGGGCGATGGCTTCGAGTCGCCGCGCGACGCCGGACGCGTGGTCGCGATGCTGAAGTCCGGAGCCGTTGCACCCCGCATCGACCCCGATGGCCGGGTCTGGCTGGATGACGCCGCCGTCGGTGTACTGGCCGACGGCGCCGAAGGCGAAGCCCTGCTGCGCGCGCTCGAGCGTCTTGCCCCGGAGCAGTCCGCATGAGCCCACTGGTGGAGACCAATCTCACCCTGATCCTGTTCCTGCCGTGGTTCCTGATCCTGGCAGCGCTGTTCTGGCTGTGGCCGCGCGAGCCGCGCGGGATCCTGCGGCGCCTCTACGACATCGCCGCGCTGCTGTTGTCGCTCGCGGCCTTCGTCGCCAGCCTCTACTGGGTGCAGGACATCGCCGACCCCGCGCACGGACGCATGTGGAAGCAGATCCTCGCCACGGCGCTCGGCTACGGCGTCTTCCTCGGCGCGCTGCTGGTCGCGGTACTGGTGCGCGCGCTGTTGTTCGGGCGCCGGCGGCCCCCCGTGCAATGAGCGAGGGCATCACCCTTCTCGATACCGGCTTCGGCGACCGCCCGGCCTTCTGCGCGGCCTATCTCGTGGTTGAAGCAGGGCGCGCGGCCTTCGTCGATTGCGGCACGCTGCACAGTGTTCCGCGCATGCTGGAGGCGCTCGATGCCGCCGGGCTGGAACGCGACGCGGTGGATTTCATCATCGCCACCCACGTGCACCTCGACCATGCGGGCGGCGCGGGCGCGCTGTTGCGCGAACTGCCATCGGCGCGCCTGGTCGTCCACCCGCGTGGCGCACCGCATCTGGTCGACCCGGGCAAGCTCACCGCGAGTGCCCGCCAGGTCTATGGCGACGAGGTCTTCGAGCGCGCCTACGGTGGCCTGGTGCCGGCACCGGCCGGGCGCGTGGTGGAGGCCGCAGACGGCCATGTGGTCGACCTTGCCGGCCGCCCGCTGCGGCTTGCGCACACGCCCGGGCATGCGCTGCACCACCTGGCCGTCTGGGAGGAACGCAGCCGCGCCTGGTTCACCGGCGACGCCTTCGGCATTTCCTACCGGGAATTCGATGTCGACGGCCGTGCCTTCGCCATTCCCACCACGTCGCCGGTGCAGTTCGACCCGGGACAGATGAAGGATTCGATCCGGCGCCTGCTCGCGACGCGGCCCGCGGCCTGCTTCACCACGCACTACGGCGCCGTGCGCGGCGACGTGCAGCGGGTCGGCCTTCGCCTGGTCGAGCAGGTCGACGCGATGGTGGCGCTGGCGCAGTTCCTGGCCGACGCCCCGGATCGCCAGCAGGCCCTGAAGGAAGCACTGACCCGGCTTTACGTCGATCGTGCGCGGATCCACGGCGTGGACGACCCGGAGCGCCGCGTGCCTGCCCTGCTCGCGATGGACATCGAACTCAATGCCCAGGGCCTGATCGCCTGGATCGAACGGGAACGGCGCCAGACGCGATAGCCGCCGGCCGGGCCCGCCTCAGTCCCAGGCGTTCACGTGCGGTCCGAAGCGCTCGCGCTGCTGGCGCACCACGCAGAAACGATGGCCGCTGGGGGCTTCCATCACCCACCAGGTCTCGATCTTCTCCAGCCGCCTGGCGCCCAGGCCTTCCAGCCTGGCGACCTCGGCCTCGACGTCATCGGCTTCGATGTCGAGATGCACGCGGCTTTCGTGCGCGACCTTCTGCAACATCATGATCGGCTCGTCGTCGGCCGTGGCCAGGCGCGCATAGCGGCCGTCGCCCGACTCGTCCAGCTTCTCGACGGGTTTGCCGAGGGCCCGGCTCCAGAACTCCACGTGCGGCGCGAGGTCGTCGACCCTGCAGTCCAGGACGAAACCGGTGAGGCGGCTGCGATGCGCCATGTCGATGCTCCGGGGCGGGTGGTCCGATCCTCCGCCCGGAGCAGGGCGGCGGCAAGTGCCGCCGCGGTGACTCAGTTCGGCAGCGCCAGGTCGTCCAGGATCGCCTTGAGGAAGCGCGCGGCCTCGCCGCCGGTGGCGGCGCGATGGTCGAAGGTCAGCGAGATCGGCATGCGGCGGTGCACTTCGATGCCGCCGATCACCGCCACCACGTCCTGGCTCAGCTTGCCGGCGCCGACGATGGCCACGCACGGCGGCACGACCACGGGGGTCGCGTAGCGGCCGGCGAACATGCCGAAGTTGGACAGGCTGATGGTGTAGCCGGACAGCTCGCTGGCCGGGATGCTGCGGTTCTCGACCTGGGCGCGCAGGCGCTGGATGCCAGCGCGGATGCCGGCGGCATCCAGCACGTCGGCATTGCGCAGTGCCGGGACGAACAGGCCGTCCTCGGTATCGACCGCGATGCCGATGTCCACGTGCGGGTGCAGGGTGCGGGTCAGGCTGTCGCCGTCGAACCAGGCGTTGAGCGCGGGCACCGTCTTCGCGGCGGTGCAGATCGCGCGGATCAGGCGCGCGGTGATGTCCTGCTTGCCGGCCCAGGCGTGCAGGTCGGCGTCGTCCACCAGCGTGGTCGGGACGACCTTGCTGTGCGCATCGGCCATGACGCGCGCCATGTTGCGGCGCACGCCTTTGAGCTGCTCCGGCTGGCCGCTGGCCGTGACCGACGGCGGCTGCGTGCGCATCGGCTTGCCGGTGGCGGACATGGCCGTGCGGGCGCGGTCGGCTGCGCCGGCGCCTGCAGGCGCAGCCTTGGCTGCGCCCCCGGCCTGGCCGCCGTTCGCGGTCCGTCCGGCATCCCGGGTCGCGGCCGTGGCCGCACCGGCGGAGGTGGAGCCCTGGACTCGGCCGCCGGCGCCCATCGGCGCGCTCCCTTCGGCGGCAGCGCGCTTCACGTCGGCCATGGTCACGGTGCCGTCCGCGCCACTGCCCTGGACCTGGGTGATGTCGACCTTGAGCTTGCGCGCCTGGGCGCGCACGGCGGGCATGGCGCGCACGCCGCCAACGGCCACGGCCTGCTCGCTGCGAACCGCGTCGGAGGACTGCATGGCGCCGACCACGGTGCCGCTGTCGGCGCGCTCGCCGGTGGCGGTGGCCTTGGGCGCGGGCTCGCCGGCATCCTCGATCGCGCCGCCCTCGTCGGAGGCGACCACGCGGTCGTCCGGCGCGGGATCCTGGCTGCCGACGCCATGGCCGCCTCCGCCGTGGTGGTGGCCCGTGTCCTGGCCCTCCGCGCGCTGCGGCAGGCTGGGGTCGATCTCGAACTCGGCCAGCATCGCGCCGGTGATCACGACGTCGCCGGCGTCACCGGCGAGCTTCAGCACCTTGCCGGACACCGGCGAGGGCACTTCGACCACGGCCTTGGCGGTCTCCATCGACACCAGGTTCTCGTCCAGGCGGATGGTGTCGCCCACCTTGACGAACCATTCGACGATGGTCGCGTCGGGCAGGCCCTCGCCGAGGTCGGGGAGGTGGAAGGTCTTCTTGTCGGCCATGGTGTCCTCGGGATCCGGTGCTCGTGGGAGCGGTTGCATGCTGTGCGGGCGCGTCGCCTGTTGCGGTATCGCGCACCGCCTGACGGATGGTGCTGCGCGCGGCCCGGAAGCCGCGCGTGGTGCGGGCGTCGCGGCGGGCTCAGCCCGCGGCCATCGCCCGCTTCGCCGCGGCGACGATCTTGTCGACGCTCGGCAGGTACTTCATTTCCAGCCGGAACAGCGGGATGTGCGTGTCGTAACCGGTGACGCGCTCGACCGGGGCCAGCAGGTCGTACATGCATTCCTCGGCCAGGCGCGCGGCGATCTCGCCACCGAAGCCCGCGGTCTTCGGGGCCTCGTGCACGATCACGCAGCGGCCGGTCTTCGCCACCGATTCGGCGATGGTGGCGAAATCCAGCGGCTTAAGCGTGGCCACGTCGATCACCTCGGCGCTGATGCCGTCCTTCGCCAGCAGCTCGGCGGCTTCCAGCGTCTCCTTCACCTGCGCGCCCCAGGTCACCAGGGTCACGTCGGTGCCGTCGCGCAGCACGAAGCACACGTCCAGCGGCAGCGCCTCGCCGTCGTCCGGCACGAGCTCCTTGTACTGGCGGTAGATGCGCTTGGGCTCCATGAAGATGACCGGGTCCTCTTCGCGGATCGCGGCCAGCAGCAGGCCATAGGCGCGGGCCGGCGACGAGGGCAGGACCACGCGCAGGCCCGGCACGTTGGTGAACAGCGCCTCGTTGGCCTCGCTGTGGTGTTCCGGCGCGCGGATGCCACCGCCCCACGGCACGCGCAGCACCATCGGGCAGGTCAGGCGACCGCGGGTGCGGTAACGGAAGCGCGCGGCGTGGCAGATGATGTGGTCGAGCATCGGGTAGACGAAGCCGTCGAACTGGGCCTCGGCCACCGGCTTCATGCCCTGCGCGGCCATGCCGACGGTGAGCCCGGCGATGGTGGTTTCATCCAGCGGGGTGTCGATCACGCGCGCGTCGCCGAACTGGGCATGCAGCCCGGCGGTGGCGCGGAACACGCCACCATTGACGCCCACGTCCTCGCCGAGCACCACGACCGACTCGTCGTTGCGCATCTCGTAGGCGAGCGCCTGGGTGATGGCCTCGATCAGGGTGATGGCGGCCGGTGCCGCGTCCTTCGCCACGGCGGTCACGAACGCTTCTCCAGGGCGATGGCGGCGGCGCGCTGCTCGAGCAGGTCGGCCGGCGGATCGGCATAGAGGTAGTCGAACATGGCTTCCACGGGCTGCACCTTGCTCTCCAGGTAGGCGTTGATTTCGACGTCGACCATCCGGCCGCATTCCTCGACCCAGGCCTTTTCCTGCGCCTCGTCCCACGCGCCCTGGGCGGTGAGCCAGGTGCGCAGGCGGGTCATCGGGTCACGGGTCCAGGCGTCCTTCACCTCGGCCTCGTCGCGGTAACGGCGGGCGTCATCGGCGGTGGTGTGGTCGTGCAGGCGGTAGGTCATGAATTCGATCACGCTGCCGCCTTCACCCGAGCGCGCGCGCGCCATGGCGCGGCGCATGCCCTCGAGCACGGCGAACAGGTCGTTGCCGTCCACCTGCAGGCAGTGCAGGCCGCCGGCGAGGCCCTTCTGGGCCAGCGTCGGGGCCCCGGTCTGCGACTTGCGCGGCACCGAGATCGCCCAGCCGTTGTTGATGATGCACTGGATGAAGGGAAGGGCGTAGGCGCCGGCCGAGTTGATGGCGGCGTAGGTGTCGGTCTTGGACGAACCACCGTCGCCACAGCAGGTCACGGCCACGCGGTCCTCGCCACGCAGTTTGAACGCCAGCGCGGAGCCCGCGGCGTGCAGGCATTGGGTCGCGATCGGCACGCACCAGGGAAAATCGTGCTTCGGGCCGGAAAAGTCGTTGCCGCGCTCGTCGCCGCCCCAGTACATCAGCACCTCGCGCGGCTTCACGCCACGCATGAACTGGGCGCCGTACTCGCGGTAGCTGGGCGCGAACACGTCTTCCGGGCGCATGGACGCGCCGATGCCGACGTGGGTGGCCTCGTGCCCCAGGCAGGCGGCATAGGTGCCGAGCTTGCCGGTGCGCTGCAGGGCGATGGCCTTCGCGTCGAAGGTGCGCACCAGCAGCATCTGCTTGAACAGCGGCAGGATTTCCGCGGCCGAGGGGGCCTCGGGCGGCAGGTCCGCCACCAAAGTGCCATCGGGGCCAAGGTACTGGAGGTATTCGATCTCAAAGGTCGCGGCAACGCTCATGCGGGTCACGTGCTCGGTCATCCACGGGAGCCGGACATGATACCCGGAGCACGTTTTTCTTCCGTTGCGCGGTGCGGCAACGCCCTCCCTGGCGTCGCCGGGCCCCCCGGTCGGCGCGTACTTCCGACCGGGGGGCGTGCGGCGGATCAGTCCCCGCGGACGGTGCGGATCCAGGCCCGCGCGGCATTGTTGCCGGTGTCGGGATCATGGATGTCCGATTCCACCTGCACCGAGACTTCGTACTGCGGCGGGGTGAGGCGTCCGCCGGTTCCGGTCATGAACGAGAGGTGCCGGACCCCGCCCGCCGGGATCGTGCCTTCCAGCACGCAGAGTGCACGGAACGGGTTGGCGGACTCGGTCACGCAATCGAGTGCGCTGTCGGACGCGGCCAGGTGCTCGCGCACGCCGGCGGACAGCCTGACGACCACGTCGCTCACGGCCACGGGCCCGGCGTTGTGCACGCTGATCGCATGGTTGCCCCAGGCACCGCGCGCGATGCGTTCGCGTGCCTCCAGGACCACCTGCAGATCGGCCTGCGCATCGACGGCGATGGTCGCGCTGTCGCTGTCGTTGCCCGGGACGGGGTCGTCGGTCTGCGAGGTGGCCGCGGCGCTCAGCGTGATGACGCTGCCGGCGGACGCCACCGGCGCGGTGGCGGTCACGGCGAACGTGGCGCCGCTGGCGTCGGGCAGGGTGTCGGCCGTGCAGCTGGCCGTGGTTTCACCGCCTGCCGCCACCGGGCTTTCGCAGGTCCATCCGGCCGGGGCCGCGATCACGAGGTCCTCCAGGTGTGCGTCAGCGGCGAGTCCCAGGCCCGGGAAGGTGGCCGCGTCGGGGCCGGCGTTGCTGGCGATGACCTGCCACGTCAGCGTGCCGCCGGCGGCCACGGCCCCCTGCGGGGCCGCCACCACCGCGCCCATGTCCGCGAACTGCAGTGCCTGCAGCCGCAGCATCAGCACCGACGGATCATGGTCGGACAGGCGCGCGGCGCTTCCGGGGTCGTTGCGCGCGGTTTCCGGGAAGTCCGCATTGAGGCGGGCGTGGCTGATGGTCCATGAGTTGATCATGGACCCCAGTGCAGCCTCGTTCACCAGGATGTGGTCCAGCGATTGCGCGTTGTTCTCGAACACGAACGAATAGCGTTCGGACGGCTGCAGCATGTGGGTCGCATTGATCATGTCCGGCTCGACCAGGTCCGCGCCGTCGTCGTTGACGGCCGTGGTGGCGTCGGCCGAGGGCATGCCGGTCACGGTGCCCATGACGTCGGCGTAGCCGTCGTTGAACTCGAACGCGTTGAAGTCGCCCAGCACCACCAGCTTGCGCTCCGGATCCTCCGCCTGCAGGTCCTGCAGCAGGCCGGCGAGGAATTCCGCCTGGCGCTGGCGCTTCTGGCGCACGCGGTCGCCCAGGGTGCCGGTGCCGGCGGCCTCTTCGCTCGCGACGTCGTTGAGCGAGCGCTGGTGCACCGTGACCACGGTGACCGGCAGCGTGCGGCCGTCGGCGAAGTTCACCACTGCGTCGAGCACCAGCGGCGGGCGGTCGTTGAGTAGGCTCGTGTCGCCGGTGCCCGGGTAGGTCCAGGTGACGTCGGACCCGACCTGTTCCACCGAGAGCACGTCGACGCGCGGCAGGCCGGCGGCCACGTCGCCGGCCTTCACCAGGAAGCCGACGTCGATCCCGCCGACGTCGTTGCCTTCCTCGAGGTAGGCGACATAGCCGGGGTCGGGTTCGCCCACGGCCACCGCGTCGGCGTTGATCCTTGCGGCCAGCGCCTGCAACGCGCCCAGGTTCTCGACCTCGCTGACGCCGATCACGTCCGGCGAATGCATATAGGCGCGGATGCCGCGCGAGGCCTTGCCGAGCCGGGTCCCGAACGCCTCGGGGCTGAGCACCGGCTCGCTGATGGCCGGATCGTTCACCGTGTCGAAGAAGCGCTGCAGGTTGTAGGTGGCGA
The DNA here is from genome assembly GCA_036515815.1 of Luteimonas sp. Taxonomy (GTDB): domain Bacteria; phylum Pseudomonadota; class Gammaproteobacteria; order Xanthomonadales; family Xanthomonadaceae; genus Luteimonas. The sequence goes on along the minus strand of DATBUS010000133.1, from coordinate 22,692 downwards.
AGGTGGCGTGGTCGGGGCCGGGCAGGGTGGCGGGGCGCGGCTGGTCGAGGCCATTGCACTCCACCGTGAGCATGGACTCCGGGTACACCGTGTAGCGGCGGAAGGTGTAGTCGAGCGGGCCGGTCAGGGTTTCGTCGGCGATGACGCAGCCGGCGGCGACGTCGGCGCGGGGCGCGCCGATGGTGTCGCTGTCGACGGCGATCACCTCGGGATTGAAGTCCCAGCGCGGGATTGCGGTGGCGGTGGTGCCGCCCGGGTCGGGGTCCGGCACCTGGATGCCCGGCTCCCGCAGCGGGCGCGGCAGGCCCGCGGCGACCACCGCGAACTGGCCGTTGCTGGTGGCGGTGGCATTGGGCTCGCTGGTGAAGCCGCGCGTGGGCGCGACCACGAGGGCGTCGGGCACGGTCACGCGCATGCCCTCGAGGTGCTCGAGCTGGTCGAGCCCGCCGTCCGGCGACGCCATGGCGGCGGTGATTTCCACCGGAGCCGGCAATGGGTGCCCGGTCGAGAGCTGCGTGACCGTGGCGAAGGTGAGTTCGGTCATCGGCAGCTGGTACGGATCCGCGGCGGGGATGTACTCCTCGACCGTGGCCTGCACCCGCACGCGGTTGCCAACGGTGGCGGCGGCTGGGGGCGCGCCCGCGGTGAACACGAAGATGCCCTCGGACGTGGCGTCGTCGCCGTCGTCCTGGCCATTGGCGGCCTGCAGGAAGAAGCCGTTGCTCTTGCGCGCGGTGACGATACCTTCGGTCACGACCGACTGGCCCGCCAATGGCGACAGCGCGCCGGGGCCCTGGATCTGCGCGATCGGCACGATCGTGAAGTCGTCGTTGATGATGGTGCCGGTGGCGACCAGGTTCCCGGCTACCGCACCGACGAGGTTCGACAGGCTCACCGAAAAGGTTTCGTCGGGTTCGACCAGGGTGTCGCCGCGTACGCTCGCCGACACCTGGGAGGTGGTCTGCCCAGGGGCGATGACGAAGTTGGTGCCGGATGCGCCGATGTAGTCGCTGTCCGACGACGCCGTGCCATCGGCGGTGGTCCAGTCGAAGCGCACGCCTTCGGGCCCGGCCGGCGCCGACAGCGTGACCGCGAAGTAGATCCTCGAGCTGTTCGCATCGCCTTCCGCGATCGATGCGTCGGCGATGCTGATCGTCGGCGCGCCGCCGCCGCTGCCGGTCGCGGTCACGCGGATGTCGTCGATGCCGACCCATTCGTCGTTGCCCGTGGCATTGGTGGTGATGATGCGCAGCTCGACCAGCGGCTGGTTGTCGACCGCCGGCGGCAGGGTCACTGAGACCGGCGTGACCAGGGTGGCCAGGCTGGGACCGGTGGTGGCGTCCGCCACGAAGGCGCCCGGCACGTTGGTGAAATCGCCGATGCCACCGACCCGGTACTGGAGCGCGACCTGCTGCACCGCGTTGTCCGCCGTGCCGTCCAGGTCACGCACGTTGTAGGCCACCTGGATGCCGGTCGCGCCGAGGGTGTCGAGGTGGATCTTCAGGTACGGCGCATTGGCCGAGCCGCTGCCCTGCAGCGCCACGACCGGGTTGGCGACATGGAACTCGGCCACGCCGCCGTTGCTGATGCTGGTATTGGCCTGGTTGGCAATGACGTCGACCACCCCGGGGGAGTCCGCGGCGAGCACCGTCTGCGGGTCCACGCTGTTGGCCGTGGTCAGGCCGGTGCCCATGTAGCCGACGATGCCGGGGACGCCCGACCAGTCGTCGTTGGCGGTGATCAGGCCGGTGTCGGTCCAGTCCTGCGCGAACGGCAGGGACTGCGGCGTCGAATCGGCCTGCGCGGCGCCAATGGCCGCGGACAGGGCAAGGGCAAGCGCCAGGCGGCGCGGCATGGTGTGCATGTATGGATTCCCCCGGAGTGGTGCGGCCCCCGCCGCAGCCCCGCGATTGTGCACGAGCGCGTGCGTCAGAGGGATGACGCTCGCCCGGGGAGAGGACCGGCCGGACGCCACGCCCTGCGCTACCCTTCCGCGCATGAGCATCGAACAGAACGAGCGCGCCCTCGAGGCCACCATCCACACCGAACTGTCGGGCCGGTTGACCTATGGCGGCTACCTCCAGCTGGAGCGCCTGCTGTCGGCGCAGCAGCCGGTCTCGGACCCGGCGCACCACGACGAGATGCTGTTCATCATCCAGCACCAGGTGTCGGAGCTGTGGCTGAAGCTGCTGGTGCACGAATTGCAGGCGGCCACCGTGCACCTGCGCGAGGGCCGGCTGGACCGGTGCCAGAAGATCTTCGCGCGCTGCAAGGCGGTCCTGCGCCAGCTCACCGCCATGTGGTCGGTGCTGGAGACCCTCACGCCGTCGGAGTACGCGGAGTTCCGCGAGCTCCTGGGCCCCTCGTCGGGATTCCAGTCGGCCCAGTACCGCACCGTGGAATTCCTGCTGGGCAACAAGAATGCCGGCATGCTGAAGGTGTTCGCCCACGACCCGACCGCACAGGCGATGCTGCGCGGTGCACTCGAGGCGCCCAGCCTCTACGACGAGGCCCTGCGCCACCTCGCGCGCAACGGCCACCCGGTCCCCGCACGCCACCTCGAGCGTGACTGGACCCGCCCCCACGTGATGGACCCGGAGCTGGTGACGGTGTTCGAGCGCGTCTATGCCGACACCGCCGCGCACTGGGAGGCCTACCACCTGTGCGAGGACCTGGTGGACCTCGAGACCGAGTTCCAGCTCTGGCGCTTCCGCCACATGCGCACGGTGATGCGGATCATCGGCTTCAAGCGCGGGACCGGCGGGTCCAGCGGCGTCGGCTTCCTCAAGCAGGCGCTGGAGCTGACGTTCTTCCCCGAATTGTTCGAGGTGCGCACGCGCATCGGTGGGCTGCCGGCCGACGCGGGCTACTGAGCCGTGGACATCGGCGCGGGATTCCCGGGTTGGACCTCGGTCCCGGCCTGGGGGCTGGCCGCCGCCGTGCTGGTGATGGCCACCCGCGGCCTGCCCCTGGCGCGCTATCGCGACGATGCGGCGCTGCGCCCCGTGCTGGTGGCCGCCAGCCTGGCGATCATGGCGCTGCGCTGGTTCAACACCGCCGCACTGCAGGGCGTGGTGCTGCATTTCCTGGGCGCGACGGTCGCCACGCTGCTGTTCGGAGCGCGCATGGCGTGCTGGATCATGGCCGCGGCAAGCCTGTTCGGCGTTGTGCTGGGCGCCGGATTCGGCGGCTGGGCCCTGGACTTCCTGCTCACCGGCGCGGTTCCGGTGGCGGTGACGGTCGCGGTGTCGCTGGCTGCGATGCGCTGGATCCCGGCCAACATCTTCACCTACGTGATGGTGAACGCCTTCGCCGCCGCGGCGCTGGCGATGGCGGCGTCGTCGCTGGCGAAGGCGGGCATTGCTGCAGTCCTCGGCGGAGCGGCCGCGGCCTACCTGGCGGCGACGCCGCTGCTGATGTCCGCGGAGGCCTTCCTCACCGGAGGCCTGATGGTCCTGGTGGTGGTCTACCGGCCGCACTGGTGCGCCAGCTTCGACGACCGCACCTACCTGGGCCCCGAACGTCCGATGTAGGGCCGGGAACCCTTCCGCCGGGCGCCTGCTAGGATTCGGCGCTTGTGCAGAAGGGGGTCCACCACATGAACCAGCCCGATCCAGGGTCCGCGACGCCGCCGCGCGGCGCCATGGCACGCGTGCTCGACACCATCGAGCGCGTCGGCAACCGCCTCCCCGATCCGGCGATGCTGTTCCTGCTGTTGATGCTGCTGGTCTGGGCCCTCTCCTGGGCGCTCTCGGGCATGGATTTCAGCGCGGTCGATCCGCGCACCGGCGAGCCGATCCGGATCGTCAACCTGCTCGCGGGCGAATCGCTCACCGCGTTCATGGCCAACATGGTCACGGTCTTCCTCGGCTTCGCGCCGCTGGGCGTGGTGCTGGTCGCGATGCTCGGCCTGGGCGTGGCCGAGCACTCCGGTTTCATCAATGCCGGACTCCGCAGCGCCCTGTCGGTGACGCCGCGGCGTCTCCTGACGCCGGCCCTGGTGGCCGTGGCCGTGCTCAGCCACGTCGCGGTCGACGCGGGCTATGTGCTGGTGATCCCGCTGGGCGGCGTGATCTTCTACGCCGCCGGCCGCCATCCGCTGGCGGGCATCGCCGCGGCCTTCTGCGGTGTATCCGGCGGATTTTCGGCCACCCTGTTCGTGCCGTCCTCGCTGGATCCGCTGCTGGCCGGATTCACCCAGGAGGCCGCGCGCATCCTCGACCCGGCGCTGGTGGTGAATCCGCTCAACAACTGGATCTTCACCACCGTCTCCTCGTTCCTTGTCATCGCCATCGGCTGGTTCGTCACCGACCGCGTCGTCGAGCCGCGATTGCAGCGCATGCAGGTCGACGGCGACACCAGTGAGCTGCCGACGATGGAGCCGCTGGCGCCGGCGGAACGCCGCGGCCTGCGCTGGGCGCTGCTGGCGATGGCGGTGGCTGGCGTGCTGTTCGCGCTCAGCCTGTGGCCGGAGACAAGTCCGTGGCGCGCGCCGGCCGAACTCGTTCCCGCCGGCAGCCATCCGCTGCTGGTCGCCGCCGCGCCGGTCATGCGCTCGATCGTGGCGCTGATCTTCGTGTTCTTCCTGCTGCCCGGCGCCGTGTACGGTTACGTGTCGGGCAGCTTCGAGACGCACCGCGACGTCATCGCGGCGATGACGAAGTCGATGTCGGGCATGGCGTACTACATCGTCATCGCCTTCTTCATCGCGCAGTTCCTGGCCGGCTTCAACGGCTCGGGCCTGGGCACGCTGATGGCGGTGGAAGGCGCGGACTTCCTGAAGGCGCTCGGGCTGCCGATGTGGATGACCATCATCGGCCTGATCCTGATGACCGGCATCGTCAACCTGTTCGTCGGTTCCGCGTCGGCCAAGTGGGCGCTGCTGGCACCGATCATGGTGCCCCTGATGATGCAGCTCGGCGTCTCGCCCGACCTGACCCAGGCCGCCTACCGCGTCGGCGACTCGATGACCACGATCCTGACGCCACTGATGCCGTATTTCCCGCTGATCGTGGTCTTCTGCCAGCGCTATGTGAGGTCGGCGGGCATTGGCACGCTGGCGTCCATCATGGTTCCCTATTCAGTCGCCCTTTCGATCCTCTGGACGCTGCTGTTGCTGGCGTTCTGGGCATCGGGGGTGCCGCTGGGCGTGGGCGCGAGCTACGACTACCCGGCCTGATCGGGGCGCTTTCCGACGCGTCCGGCTCCGCAGGGGCCGGGCTTCCCCTTGGCAACGGCATCACGCTAAGTTTACGGGTCGTCCCGCCGGTCGGGCGCCACCATCCAGGAGTTGCGAGTGACCCCGAATCCCTATGCCGCCGAGGAACAGAAGACCATCCTCGGCCATCCGCGCGGCCTGTTCGTGCTGTTCTTCGCCGAGATGTGGGAGCGCTTCTCCTACTACGGCATGCGCGCGCTGCTGATCTTCTACCTCGTGCAGCACTGGATGTTCTCCGACGGCGAAGCCTCGGTGATCTATGGCGCCTACACGGCGCTGGTGTACATCGCCCCGGTGGTGGGCGGCTACCTGGCCGATCGCTACCTGGGCCAGCGCAAGGCGGTGCTTTTCGGCGCCGTGCTGCTGACGTTCGGCCACTTCCTGATGGCCTTCGAAGGCGACGGCGGACAGGGTGCGCCGGAGATGAACATCTTCTGGCTGGCGCTGTCCTTCATCATCGTCGGCTCGGGCTTCCTGAAGGCCAACATCTCGGTGATGGTCGGCCAGCTGTATCCGCGCACCGACATCCGACGCGACCCGGCGTACACGATCTTCTACATGGGCATCAACCTGGGCGCGATGCTCGGTTCGCTCATCGCGGGCTACCTGGGCCAGACCTACGGCTGGGCCTGGGGCTTCGGCGCCGCGGGCGTGGGCATGCTTCTGGGACTCGTGGTGTTCGTGCTCGGCAAGCCGCTGCTGATGGGCCGCGGTGAATCGCGCGTCCCGGAGCGGCTGGCCAAGCCGGTGTTCGGCGGCATCACCTTCGAATGGGTGCTGTACGGGCTGTCCTTCCTGTCGGTGGGCCTGGTGTGGTGGCTGATCCAGCACCAGTCGATGGTCGGCTACCTGCTGGGCTCGGCGGGCGCGATCCTCGTCGGCTACGTGCTGTTCACCGCGGTGTTCAAGCTCGGCCGCGAGGAGCGCAACCGGATCATCGCCGCGCTCTACCTGATCATCGGCTCGATCCTGTTCTGGGCCCTGTTCGAACAGGCCGGCGCGTCGCTCAACCTCTTCACCGACCGTTCGGTCGACCGCCACATCTTCGGCTGGGAAGTCCCGGCGTCGATGTTCCAGTCGCTCAACTCGATGTACATCATCGCGCTGGCACCGCTGTTCGCGATGTTCTGGCTGTGGATGGCCAAGCGGGGCTGGGAGCCTTCGGCGCCGGCCAAGTTCGCGCTCGGCGTGGTGCTCGTCGGCGCGGGCTTCCTGGTCCTGGTGGCGGGCGCCGCCGCGGCCGGTGCCGGTGCCACGCCGGTCATCTTCATCTTCCTGATCTACCTGATCCACACCATGGGCGAGCTGTGCCTGTCGCCGGTGGGCCTGTCGGCGATGAACCGCCTGGCGCCCGCGCACATGGCCAGCCTGATCATGGGCGCCTGGTTCTTCGCTTCGGCCACCGGCAATTTCGCCGCGGGCCTGATCTCGGCCGCCACCGGCGGCGAGGGCGGTGGGGTGGAGCGGGTGATGGAGGTCTATTCCAACGTCGGCTGGCTGGCGGTGGGCGTGGGCGCGGTGATGCTGGTGATCGCACCCTTCATCCGCCGCCTGATGCACTTGGACACGCTGCGCGACGACGACCTTGCCGGCCAGGGCGAGCTGGCCGAGCCGCAGGCGGCCGGCGTCGACATCACCGAGGAGCGCCGCTGACGCGGCGACGCGCCCTTCAGCGCAATTCGACCCCGAGGCCCGCCGCGAGCGGGCCGAGGTGGTTGCGATAGGGCAGCCAGTCCGGCGCGCGCGGCGCCCGCAGGCCCGAGCGCACCTGGGCCGCACTGGCGGTGGCGACGGCGCCACCGCTGCGTTCCGGCCGCAATACGGCCGGATCGAAGCCCAGGTCCAGGTGGCCGAGCACCCGGCGAAGGGTGGCTTCGGGCTCGCGCAGCAGGGTGTCGTGGTGCACGTCGACCAGGCGCGCGCCAAGCACCCGGTGCCAATGCGCCATCAGCGCGGCATGTGCCTGGTGCCAGGCGGCGAGCTCGCGCTGGTCGTAGGACCAGGGCGCAAAGCCGCCGTACAGCATGCGCAGGTTGGAAAAGCACACGTCCATGGGTGCACGCACGGTGTGGATGAACCGCGCCTGCGGCAGCGCCCGCGCGATGCAGCCGAGCAACAGGGCGTTGGTCGGCAGTTTCTCGGTCCAGAGCGCACGGCCACGCGCGCGCCAGGCATTCGCGGCAATGAAGTCGCGGCCCAGTGCCGGCCAGTCGATCGTGCCCAGCCTTGCCAGCAGCACGTCATCGACCAGGCCGCGGCTGCGGTGGTCGGCTGCCAGGCGCAATGCCGCGGCGAAGCCCATGCTTTCACCACCCTCGGCGACCGACGGATGCCCTCCGAGCATGCGTTCGAGCACGGTCGACCCGGAACGGAACAGTCCCACGATGAACACCGGCGCGGGCTCGCCCGTGCCCGGCACGTGCCCGTCGCCCGCGACGAAGCCGGCGTCGCAGCGCTCGCGGATCGCGCCGAGCAGGCGCAGGTCGTCGGCCGCGTCGTAGCGCAGGGTCGCGCGCTTGGCGCGCATGCCGCGTTCGAGTGCTTCCCAGGCGGTCCCGTGCTCGCCGAGGTCATGCAGCTCGTCGAACAGCGCATGGCTGAAGTGGATGTCGTGTTCGCTGCCGGGTGCGACGCGTCCGCGCTCGGCATACAGGCGTTCTACGCGCTTGCGCGCTGCCGGACGGTCGTGCGCGCGGAGCTGCGACAGCCGGCGATGGGCATGGGCGAAATGCGGAGCGATGGCGATGGCGTGCTCGAGGTCCTCGCGCGCGCCGGCCATGTCCCCGAGGAACAGGCGCGTGCTGCCGCGGACGTAGCGCGCAGGCGCGTGGTCCGGGGCCTGGGCCACGGCGCGATCGAGCCAGGCCAGGGCGTCCTCGTGCAGGTCCTCGTCGGCCAGCAGGTCGGCCAGGGCAACCGTGGCGTCCACCGTGGGAGCCGGGGCGTCCGCGGCGAGCGTGGCCGACAGCCGGGCCAGCACGCGGGTCTCGTGCAGGTCGCGCAACAGGCGCGCGAGCGCCAGCGCATGGGCCCAGCTGTCCGGGCGGGCGGCGAGTGCACGCAGCGCAGCCGCATGCATCGCGCGATGGCGGCCGGCGCGCCCGCTCGCCTTGGCCAGGCCGATCCACGCTGCGGCATTGCCGGGGTACGCCTCCGCCAACCGCGCAAAGGACGCGGCGGCACCGTCCCAGTCCCGGGCGGCGGCCAGCGCGTTGGCGCGCCGCCAGTCATCTCCGGTCATGGCCGCCGGATCCGCGGCCGGGGCGTCGGGCGGGGTCATGCCTGCGGTCAGAGCCCGTAGCGCTCCCCGAGCCGGTCGAGCATGCGCGAGAACTGCACGCGCTCTTCCTGGCTCAGCGGGGCGAGCAGTTCGCGCTCGTAGGAGAGCGCCAGCGGGGCGACTTCGGCATATACGGCGCGGCCGGCATCGCTCAGTTCGAGCACCGAGCGCCTGCGGTCGCCGTCGTGGGTCTCGCGATGCAGCAAGCCGCGCTCGAGCAGGCGCGCCACCGCGCGGCTGACGGCGACCTTGTCCATCGCGCTGCGCTCGGCCACGCCCACGGCCGACATGCCGGGGAAACGCCCGAGCACCGCCAGGATCCGCCATTCGGTGACCGCCAGGCCGAAGCGCTCGCCGTAGGCCTCGGCGATCTCCTGGCTGACCACGTTCGACAGCACCGAGAGCTGGTAGGGGACGAAACGCTCGAGGTCGAGCAACGGCGCATCGCCGTCGTGCATGGCAGGAGCGGAAGTGGGTGCGTTCATTGCTGCGTCGCGCCTTGCAACTGGTTTCATCTGAAACTATAACAGTCAGCCTCTCCCGTCCACTGCCAGGAGCCGCCATGAGCGCCCAGACCCAGGCCAGCACGCAGCCGAACCTCGGCATGCAGGTCACCACGTTCGAGAACCCGATGGGAATCAACGGCTTCGAATTCGTCGAATTCGCGGCCCCCGCCGGCGAAGGCGCGCGCATGCGCGACTACCTGGAGAAGCTCGGCTTCACCGCGATCGCGAAGCACCGCCAGCGCGCCATCACGCTGTTCCGCCAGGGCACGATCAACTTCCTGCTCAACGAGGAGCCGGGCTCCTTCGCATCGGACTTCGCCGCCAGCCACGGCCCGTCGGCCTGCGGCTTCGCCATCCGCTTCAGGAAGCAGCCGTCCGAGGTGCTCGAGCACGTGCTGGCCAGCGGCGGCGAGAAGGCCGACCACAAGCCCGAGACCGGCGCGGTGGACTTCCCGGCGATCAAGGGCATCGGCGACTGCATGCTCTATCTCATCGACGACTCGGCGGAGAACGTCTACGCCGACTACGAGCCGTTGCCGGGCGTGGACCAGCACCCGCGCGGGTTCGGCCTGACCTTCATCGACCACCTGACCCACAACCTGTTCCTCGGGAACATGCAGAAGTGGTCGGACTACTACGAGAAGCTGTTCAACTTCCGCGAGATCCGCTACTTCGACATCAAGGGTTCGAAGACCGGCCTGCTGTCGAAGGCGATGACGGCGCCCGACGGCGTGGTGCGCATCCCGCTCAACGAGTCGTCCGACGAGAAGAGCCAGATCAACGAGTACCTGCGCGACTACAAGGGCGAGGGCATCCAGCACATCGCGCTGTTCACCGACGACATCTACGAGTCGATCGAGAAGATGCGCGAGGCCGGCATCGCCTTCCTCGACACGCCCGACACCTACTTCGACGTGATCGACCAGCGCATCCCGAACCACGGCGAGGACGTCGAGCGCCTGCGCAGGAACGCGATCCTGATCGATGCCGACATGGAGACGAAGTCGCGCCTGCTGCTGCAGATCTTCGGCCAGAACGCGTTCGGCCCGATCTTCTTCGAGATCATCCAGCGCAAGGGCAACGAGGGCTTCGGCGAAGGCAATTTCCAGGCGCTGTTCGAGTCGATCGAGCGCGACCAGATGAAGCGCGGCGTGCTGTAAGGCGCGCGCGCGCTCCGTTTGAAGCAGGGAGAGCGCGCTTCGCTTTGCCACGGATTGACGCGGATGGACGCGGATTTGCACGGATAGAGCAGGAAGGATCGAAGAGCGTATTGCCACGGATTTGCGCGGATTACGCGGATCAGGTCGAGGCGCGCTGATGCCTAATGCCCTGTCCGGGAATCGGGCCGAAGACGCAATGCTCGCGCTGGCCCGGGCCCGATCCGCGTAATCCGCGTAAATCCGTGGCAAAAGCTTCCGCTCATGGATCCATGGCAACCGTCATCCGGGAGAGAGTCGTGACCGAGTACATGTCGGGGTTTGGGAACGAGTTCGCCACCGAGGCGGTGGCCGGGGCCCTGCCGGTGGGGCGGAATTCGCCGCAGCGGGTGGCGCACGGTCTCTATGCCGAGCAGCTCACCGGGACCGCGTTCACCGCACCGCGGCACGCGAACCGGCGCAGCTGGCTGTACCGGATCCGGCCGGCGGCGATGCACGGCGCGTTCGCACCGTACGCGCAGCCGCGTTTCCACGAGGACTTCGGCCATGGGCCGGTGACGCCGGACCAGTTGCGCTGGGATCCGCTGCCCATGCCGGGCGAAGGCAGCCGTGTCGACTTCGTCGATGGGCTGTTCACCATGGCCGGCAACGGTGGCTCGGCCGTGGGCACCGGCGTCGGCATCCACATGTATGCCGCCAATGCCCCGATGCGCGGGCGGTTCTTCTACAGCGCCGACGGCGAGTTGCTTCTGGTGCCGCAGCAGGGGCGGCTGCGCATCGCCACCGAGCTCGGCGTGCTGGAGGTGGAGCCGCAGGAGATCGCGGTGATTCCGCGCGGCGTGCGCTTTCGCGTCGAACTGGCCGATGGCAGCGCGCGCGGCTATGTCTGCGAGAACTACGGCGCGCTGCTGCGCCTGCCCGACCTCGGCCCGATCGGTTCGAACGGCCTGGCCAACCCGCGCGATTTCCTGGCGCCGGTCGCGGCCTACGAGGAGGACGAGGGCGACTTCGAACTGGTCGCGAAGTTCCAGGGCCACCTCTGGCGCGCCCCCATCGGCCATTCGCCGCTGGACGTGGTCGCCTGGCACGGCAACTACGCGCCGTACAAGTACGACCTGCGCCGCTTCAATGCGATCGGCTCGATCAGCTACGACCACCCGGATCCGTCGATCTTCCTGGTGCTGCATTCACCCAGCGACACGCCGGGCACCAGCAACATGGACTTCGCCATCTTTCCGCCGCGCTGGCTGGTGGCGCAGGACACGTTCCGGCCGCCGTGGTTCCACCGCAACATCGCCAGCGAGTTCATGGGCCTGGTGCATGGGGCCTACGATGCCAAGGCGGAGGGCTTTGCGCCCGGCGGCTGCTCGCTGCACAACTGCATGACCGGCCACGGGCCCGATGCCGCCACGTTCGAGAAGGCCTCGGGGGCCGACCTGTCCAGACCCGATGTCATCACCGACACGATGGCCTTCATGTTCGAAACCCGCGCCGTGATCCGGCCGACGCGCCAGGCGCTGGATGCCGCGCACCGCCAGCAGCAGTACCAGGCCTGCTGGGCCGGCCTCCAGCGGCACTTCCGGGGCGGCTGACCCCGCACGGCCGGATGGCGGCATCGACGCCGCCTACGCGTCGTTTTGTCGTAGCCTTGGGCTCCCGCCGACCGGAAGCCCAACGCATGCGCCTGATCCGCCCCGCCTTCGTCCCGCTCGCCCTCGTCCTCGCGCTCGCCGCCTGCAAGCAGGACGGGCCCGCCGACAACGGGGACGCGGGCGTGGCTGCCGCAGCCGTGGAAGCGATCGAGCCAAGCACCGAGCCAGCGGGCGCGGCGCCGGCGATCCCGCCTTCGGGCGATTCGCGCATGGACGGCTATGGCACGCTGGACTTCGGCATGTCGGCCGAGGAGGCGCGCGAGGAGTGGAACGGCAACGCACTGGAGCCCGCCGGCGATGTCGACGATCCGATGGCCTGCCACCTCCTGGTTCCCGCGGGACAGGACTCGCCCGCGGACCTCGCCTTCATGTTCGAGGACGACCTGTTCGTCCGCTACAGCGTGGAATCCGCGGACATCACCGCCCCTGGTGGCGGCCGCGTCGGCATGGACGAGGCGGCGCTGGAAGGCCTGTATGGCAAGGGCCTGCAGGCGATGCCGCACAAGTACGTCGAAGGCGGCAAGCTGCTGATCAGCCGCGAGGATGCCGGCGGCCTGCCGTCGCAGCTCGCGTTCGAACTCGATGCCGGTGGCCGCGTGACGGGCTGGCGCGTCGGCATGGCGCCGCAGGTCGGCTATGTGGAAGGCTGCGGCTGAGCCGCCGCACCCGTTGCGCCTGCAGACCAGGGGGAGCGCCTGATGTTTGAAGCCGTCGTGTTCACCCTGCTGGGTCTGCTGTTGCTCGCGCTGGGCGGCGACTCCCTGGTCAAGGGCGCTGCGGGCCTCGCGCAGGCCCTGCGCGTCCCGCGCTTCACCATCGGCCTGGGCCTGGTGGCGGTGGCCACCTCCCTGCCGGAGCTGGCGGTCAACGCGCGCGCGGTCGCGGCCGGTGACCGCGCCCTGGCGCTCGGCAACGCGGTGGGCAGCAACATCGCCAACATCGGCCTCACGCTCGGCCTGGCCGCGCTGGCCGCACCGCTGGTGATGCGCTGGCGTGCGCTCTCGCCGCTGCTCTTGGTCCTGCTGCTGGCGACGCTCGCGGTCGCCCTGCTGTCGCTCGACGGCGGGCTTTCGCGCATCGAGGGCCTCGTCCTGCTGCTGGCCTTCGTGGCCGTCGTCGCCTTCGCCGCCATGCGCGCAGGCGACGAGTCGCCGGAAGTCCGCGACGAAGTGGATGCCTTCATCAGCACGCGGGGCGGGCCGGGCCAGAACCTGTTGCGCGTGGGCGTGGCCGTCGTCCTTCTGTGGCTCGGTGCCGGCTGGATCGTCAGCCACGTGCCGGTGATCGGGCACGCCTTCGGCATGGATTCGCTGGTGGCCGGCCTGCTGTTGGTGGCGATCGCCACGGCGCTGCCGGAGGCCGCAGCCGCCGTGGCCGGTGCCCGCCGCGGGCAGGGCGACATCGTTGCCGGCCATGTCATCGGCTCCAGCGTCTTCAACCTGTTGCCGGTGCTCGGCGGCATGGCCGCGCTCGGAGGCACGGTGCCGGTGCCGGCCTCGTTCGTGCGCCTGGAGCTGCCGGTGGCCTTTCTGTTCGCGCTGCTGCTGGTGCCCCTGTTGCGCGGCAACAGCACGCTCAGCCGTGGCGAAGGCGGCCTGTTGCTTGCGGCCTTCGCGGCCTGGGTGGTGCTGGAGATCGCGCTGGTCGGCTGACGCCGCTCAGTAGCCTTCGTCGTCGCCGCCGTCAGGCCGCGGCGGCACGTGGGTGTCCTCTTCCGATCGGCCAGGGAGTTGCGGCCACTCGTCCATGCGCAATGAAAGCGCGGCCTTGGACATCAGGTGCGCGCTGATCGGGGCGGTGATCAGCAGGAAGGCGGTGATCAGGAGCTCGCGCGGCTGCGGGTCGCTGCCCACGAACAGGTGATAGCCCACCGACGCCACCAGCACGCAACCCACGCCCAGGGTGCTGGCCTTGGTCGGTGCATGCAGGCGGCGGAAGAATTCCGACAGCTTCACGAGTCCGATGGCACCCGTCAGGATGAAGAAGCTGCCGACCAGCAGCAGCACCACCAGCAGCAGTTCCCAGAACACGTTCATTCGACGATGTCCCTCCGGATCACGTACTTGCTGAGGACGACGGTGCTGACGAAGCCCAGCATGGCGATGATCAGCGCGGCCTCGAAATAGACCGCGCTCTTGAGGTGCATGCCCAGCAGCATCAGCTCGGCGATGGCGGTGACGTTGAGCGTATCCAGGGCGAGGATGCGGTCGGGCACCGTGGGGCCGCGCAGCAGCCGCCACACCGCCAGCAGCATCGCGATGCCGACGACATACATGGAGACGCCGATCGCAAGGTCGATCAGGCCGAAGCCGAATACCTGCAGCCCGGCAAGTTCGGGAGCGTTCACGGGAAGATCTCCATCAGCGGGCGCTCGTAGCGGCGCTTGATGCCTTCGACCAGGCCGGACTCGTCGGACAGGTCGAGCACGTGCACCAGCAGGTAGCGGCGGTCGTCGGAGAGGGCGGCGGTGACGGTGCCGGGCGTCAGGGTGATGCAACAGGCCAGCGCCGTGATGCCGTGGATGTTGTCGATCTCGAGCGGGTACCAGATGAAGCCGGAATGGATCCTCGATTCACGGCCCAGCACCTGGCGCGCCACGCGCACGTTGGACATCAGGATGTCCCAGACCAGCACCACGAACAGCCTCGGCAGCGGCCGCAGCGTGCCGATGCGGGCGAACTCGCGGTCGATGCGCGCGGCATAGAGCGGGATCACCAGGCCGAGCGCCAGCGCCAGGGTGAACTGCGCGGCATTGACCTCGGAGACCAGCAACAACCAGAACAGGATGATCGCCAGCGTCAGCGGCAGCGAAGGCAGGAAACGGCGGATGCTCATGGCAGCCTCCTGGCAGGCATGGCCGCGCGCACCTGGTCGACATAGGTGGCCGGCGCGAGCAGTTGCTCGGCGGTGGCGCGGGTGTAGGCGGTCAACGGCCCCGGCGCGACCGCCATTGCCATGCCGTAGGACAGCAGCAGCATGGTGGCGAGCGTCTCGGGAAGCCGGAGGCTTCCGCGGGCGTTGTGCGGCACGTCGCCGGGCTGCTCGTAGCGGGCGGCCACGGGCTTCCAGAAGATGCGTGTCCCGGCGCGGGTCAGTCCCACGATCACCAGCATGCTGCTGCCGAGGATGGCGGGCCAGACCCACTGGATGTCGGCCTCCGGGACCGCCTGCAACAGCAGGGTCTTGCCGATGAAGCCCGAGAGCGGCGGCAGGCCGGCCACCGACACCGCACCGATCATGAACATCACGCCCGCGGTCACCCGCACGCCCGGCGCGGGGACGAAGGCACGCAGGGCATCGCCGGCATCGCCGCGGCCGCGGCGCACGAGGTCGGCGACGAGGAACAGCGCCGCCGCGATGAAGGTGCTGTGCACCAGGTAATAGAGACCGGCGGCGATCGTGCCCGCCGATCCCAGGCCGAAGGCGATGAAGAGCGTGGTCGCCGACACCAGTACCACGTAGGCCACCATCACCCGCAGTCGGGACGCGGCCAGCACGCCCAGCGTGGCCAGCGCGAGGCCGCCGACCGCGGCCGGCAGCATCCAGTCCCAGCCATAGCCGGCCATGGCGCCGGCGTCCTCGCCCAGCATCAGCGAACTCACGCGCAGCACCGCGTAGATGCCGACCTTGGTCATGATCGCGAACAGCGCGGCGACCGCCGCCGGCGCGCGGGTATAGGCCTCGGGCAGCCACAGGTAGAGCGGCAGCAACGCGGCCTTGGCACAGAACACCGCCAGCAGCAGGCCGATGGTGGCCTTGGCAAGTGGCAGGCTGGCGTCCGGCACCACTGCCACCCGCGCCGCGATCTCGGCCATGTTGAGCGTGCCGAACACGCCATAGACCATGCCCAGCGCGATCAGGAACAGGGTCGAGGCGGCGATGTTGAAGGCGACGTAATGCAGCCCCGCGCTCATGCGCACGCCACGCCCGCCGGACAGCAGCAGGCCGTAGGAGGCGATCAGCATCACCTCGAAGAACACGAACAGGTTGAAGATGTCGCCGGTGAGGAAGGCGCCGTTCAGGCCCATCATCTGCAGCTGGAACAGGGCATGGAAGTGCGGCGCGCGCCGGTCCCAGCCCGAGCAGGCGTGCAGCAGGCAGGCCGCGCCCAGCAAGGCCGTGGCCAGCACCATCAAGGCCGACAGGCGGTCCACCATCAGCGCGATGCCGATGCGGCCCGGCCAGTCACCGAGCAGGTAGACCAGGATCGAACCCTCGTGGGCCTCGGCCACGAGCAGTGCCGAGGCCAGCACCGTGGCCAGCATGAAGGTCCAGGCGACCGAGCGCTGGACCACGGTGCCCACGCGGCGGTGCTCGACGAACAGCGACAACGCGCCACCCAGCAGCGGCAGCAGGATCGGGAGGATGGGGAGGTGGTTCACCGGCCGCTCTCCCGGTCGTCGCGCACGTCACCGGCATCGACATGGTCGCTGTCGTTGTCGGCGCGGCTGCGCATGGCCAGGACGATGATCACCGCCGTCATCGCGAACGAGATCACGATGGCGGTCAGCACCAGGGCCTGCGGAAGCGGGTCGGTGTGGTTGGCGAGCGTGGCCTCGAGCCCCGGCTGCACGACCGGCGGCTTGCCCACCACCAGCCGGCCGCTGGAAAAGATCAGCAGGTTGGTCGCGTACGACAGCAGGGTCAGGCCGAGGATCACGTCGAAGCTGCGCGCGCGCAACACCAGGTAGACGCCGGCGAACACCAGGACGCCGATTCCGGACGAGAGGGCGAACTCCATTACGCCGCCTCCCCGGTGATCGCCGAGCGGGTGGCCGGGTCGATCGCGCCGCGGTGGGCGATGATCTTCTTGGAGGGCTTGAGCGTGCCCATCATCGACAGGATCAGCATCGTGCTCCCGAATACCACCAGGTAGACGCCGAGGTCGAACACGGCGGCGCTGGCCAGCGGAATCATCCCGAGCACCGGCAGCTCGAGGTCGTAGTGGCCGCTCGACAGGAAGGGCAGGCCCATCGCCATGGGCGCCGCGCCACCGACCAGCGCGATGAGCAGGCCCAGGCCGATCGCGCGGATGTAGTCGAATCCGAAGCGCGTCTCAACCGAGGCCGCGCCCTGGATCACGTACTGGATCAGCAGCGGCACCGCCAGGGTGAGGCCGGCGATGAAGCCGCCACCGGGCGCGTTGTGCCCGCGCAGGAAAAGGAAGATCGACACCACCAGGGTGAGCGGGAACATCATCTGCGCCAGGTCGGCGGGCACCGGCAGCTTGATCGGCGGGCCGGGCATCACCTTTTCAGGTGCCATGCGCGCGTGGCGCAGCATCGCATGGACCACCAGCCCGGCGATGCCGAACACGGTGATCTCGCCCAGCGTATCGAAGCCACGGAAGTCGACCAGGATGACGTTGACGATATTGCTGCCCCAGGCTTCGGGCAGCGCGCGCGCCGTGATTTCCGCCGCGGCCGCATTGACCGGCGGCCGGGTCATCATCGACCAGGCCAGGCCGGCGGCGCCCGCGCCCGCCACCAGCGCCACGGCACCGTCGCGCAGCCGCCGCCAGTGCGGACGCTCGAGCGGCGAGTCCTTGGGCAGGTAATGCAGCCCCAGCAGCATGAGGGCCACGGTCACCAGTTCCACCAGCAGCTGGGTCAAGGCCAGGTCCGGCGCCGACAGCGCCACGAAGGTCATGCTGACGGCCAGCCCGCAGCCACCCATCACCAGCACGGCGAGCAGGCGGTGCCGGTACAGCGCCAGCGTGGCCAGCGCGCAGCAGACCAGCAGCAGCCACAGCACCCAGGCCAGGCGCACCATCGGCTGCGAGACGAAGGCCACCTCGCCGCGCGGCTCGCCCCAGGCGGCGATGAAGGGCGCGGCTCCCGCGGCGATCGCCACCAGCACCAGCCAAAGCAGGCTGCGCTGCATGCTGCCGTTGGCCACGGTGTGGGTGAAACGGCGGCCGAGCCGGAACAGCGCTTCGATGTTGAGATGGAACAGCTTGCGGCCCTGCGACTGGCGCACGATCGCGTGCAGGTCGAGGACGCGGTCGAGCACCAGGTAGAGAAGCACGCCGCAGACCACGCCGCCCAGGCTCATCAGGAGCGGCACGTTGATGCCATGCCAGACCGCCAGGCTGTACTCGGGAACGTCGGGGCCGAGCACGCCGCGCGCGGCGGTCTCGAGCGCAGGCCCGACCGTCCATTGGGGGGCGACGCCGACCGCGACGCAGGTCACCACCAGGATCGCGACCGGCACCTGCATGAAACGCGGCGGCTCGTGCACCTCGTCCTCCACCGCCCGCGGCCCGCGGCCGAGGAAGGTGTCGCGGACGAAGCGCAGGCTGTAGGCGACGCCGAAGGTCGCGAACAGGAAGGCGGCCACGCTGATGAAGATGCGCATGCCCTCGTGGGCCTCGATCTCGAGCGCCTGGGCGAAGAACATCTCCTTCGACAGGAAGCCGTTGAGCAGCGGGATGCCGGCCATCGCCAGCGAGGCGATGATCGCCAGCGCGCTGGTATAGGGCATGAGCCGGCGCAGCCCGCCCAGGCGGCGCATGTCGCGGGTCCCGGTTTCGTGGTCGATGATGCCGGCGGCCATGAACAGCGAGGCCTTGAACGTGGCGTGGTTGAGGATGTGGAACATCGCCGCGACCACGGCCATCGGCGTCGACAGGCCCAGCAGCAGGGTGATCAGGCCCAGGTGCGAGATGGTGGAGTAGGCCAGCACGCCCTTCATGTCGTGCTGGAAGATCGCGTTCCAGGCGCCGACCAGGAGCGTCAGTGCGCCCACGGTCGAGACCACGTAGAAGAACAGGTCGGTCCCGGCCAGCGAGGGATGCAGGCGTGCCAGCAGGAAGACGCCGGCCTTCACCATGGTGGCCGAGTGCAGGTAGGCCGAGACCGGCGTGGGCGCCGCCATGGCATGTGGCAGCCAGAAGTGCACCGGGAACTGCGCGCTCTTGGTGAACACGCCGGCCAGCACCAGGCCGAGGATCCAGGGGTAGAGTTCGTGGGCGCGGATCGCGTCGCCGGCCGCGAGCACGGCGTCGAGCTCGTAGCTGCCGACCACGCGCCCGATCATCACCACGCCGCCAAGCAGGGCCAGGCCACCCGCGGCGGTGATGGTCAGCGCCATGCGCGCGCCCTCGCGGGCGTCGTCGCGCTGGAACCAGAAGCCGATCAGCAGGAAGGAGCTGATCGAGGTGAGTTCCCAGAACACCACCGTCAGCAGCAGGTTGCCCGAGAGCACCATGCCCAGCATCGCGCCCATGAACAGCAGCAGGAAGCAGAAGAAGCGCCGGGTCTTTTCCTGCGGGCCCAGGTAGTAGTGCGCGTAGAGCACCACCAGGGCCCCGATGCCCAGCACCATCAGCGAGAACATCCAGCCCAGGCCGTCGAGGCGCAGGCTGAAGGCGAGCCCCGCCTGTGGCAGCCATTCGTGCATCGTGCGCGGGATGTCCCCGCCCATGACCGCGGGCGTGAGCCAGGCCAGCACCACCAGCGAGAGGACGGGCGCGAGCCCGGCAACCCACGCGACTGCCCGGGCTGGCGCGTCGCGCAGGATGGCGAGCACCAGCGCCAGCACGAACGGCAGGGCCAGCATCAGTTCAAGCATCTGAGTCCTTGGTCTTGCAGGAAAAAGCACCGCGCTCCGCACGGCCTCCCCGATTCTAGCAGCGCCGGATGTGGTGCCCGGGTGGGCATGCCGCGACGCGCAGGCATCCTCAGATGTCGCGGGCCGGCGGCAGCGGGCGCGCCTTGGCCCTGGCGCGCAGCGCGATCGTCGCGACGCCGCCAAGCACCAGCGCACCGCCGATCCAGAGCTGCACGCCCGGCTCGTCGCCCCAGAACGCCACGCCCAGCGCCACGGCCAGCAGCGGGGTCAGCAGCATCCAGGGCGTGAGCTGGGCCACCGGATGCCGCTGCAGGAGCAGGAAGTACACGCCGTGGCCGAGCAGCGAGGCGACCAGCGCCGAGTAGGACACACCGATCCACGCACGCGGGCCGGCATCGCCGAGCGCGGCCAGTGCACCCGGCTCGAACAGCATGCTGGCCAGCAGCAGCGGCCCGACCGCGATCAGCGCGCTCCAGCCCTGCTGCGTGACCAGTCCGATGCCGCCCAGCCGGCGCATCAGCACCGTGCCCAGCGCCAGGAAACCCGCCGACACCAGCATCGCCAG
The DNA here is from genome assembly GCA_036515815.1 of Luteimonas sp. Taxonomy (GTDB): domain Bacteria; phylum Pseudomonadota; class Gammaproteobacteria; order Xanthomonadales; family Xanthomonadaceae; genus Luteimonas. Next base: position 2,742 of record DATBUS010000133.1, on the reverse strand, counting down.
CATGGCCGCCGGCCGGTCGATCATCGACGGGTCGAAGCCGATCACCATGACGCCCGCGAAGCTCACCGCGATCGCAGTGCCCGTGCGCCAGGCGAAGCGCTCGCCCAGCACGACCCACGCCAGCAGCGCCGACATGGGCACGTAGCTCTGCATCACGATGGCCACCGCCGACAGCTCGCCGGCCAGCCGCAGCGCCCAGAAGCTGAGCCCGAAGTGCAGCACGTTCATGCACAGCGCCACCGCGAGGAAGCGCGGCCACTGTTCGCGACGCACCGGCTTCAGGAAGGGCGCCAGCACCACGGCCACGATGGCCATGCGCAACGCGGTGTACAGGAAGGCGGGGATCTCGAGCAGCGCATAGGCGGAGAACAGGAAGTTCCCTGCCCACGCGAGGCAGACCGCCAGGATCAGGAAGAGGTCGCGTGGTGACATCCCGCATTGTCACCGCTGCCGTCGCGACTTTCGAGGCAGGTCGTCATGCCGGGGGCGGCACGCTGCGTTGCGGTGCGCCGGTCTACCAGCGCAGGCCGAGCTTCCGGTAGAGCTTCGCCAGCACCCAGGCCGGCCCGATCAGCAGGTAGACCAGGTCGGTGAGGAAACTGGGCTTGCGGCCTTCCAGCTTGTGGCCGATGAACTGCGCGATCCACGCGACCACGAACACGGCGATCGCAAGCTGGAGCAGGCTGGTGCGGCCGAGGCGTTCGAACAGCCACCAGGTCAGCGCCGACAGCAGCACGAACACCAGCAGCATGCCCACGCCCAGCACCCGCGAACTGCGCAGGTAGAACAGCCAGGCCGCGAACATCGGCAGGGCCGCCCAGATGCCGGGACGGAACAGCGTGCCGGGCGCGGGGATGCACCAGAGCAGCGCGATGACGCTCCAGAGGATCGCGGGCACCGCGACCACGTGGATCAGCTGGTTGGTGTGGTTGCGATGGTCGTCGGAATAGCTGGCGAACCAGCGGTCGATCGGACGTCCACCCTGGACCTGCGTCGCCATGTCGGCCTCCCCTGCACCCGGTTTGGCGAGCATAGGCGCATCGCCGCCGGCGCAGCCAGTGCGGGGCGGCAGGCCAGCAGTCCTCAGGCCAGGCCGAGCCGCGCGCGCACTTCCGCGGCCACGCGCGGGGTTTCGCGCAGCGGTTCCGCCGCGAACGGTTCCGCGGCGGCGTCCAGGGGACGGACCCGCCCACGCGCCAGGAGATCGTCGACGAAGCGGCGCGGGCGGCCGGCCATCGCATCCGGCTGGTGCACGAACACCGGGGCACGGGTGGCGCAGGCTTCGGACAGCATGTTCACCGAGTCCGATGTGCAGGCGACCACGTCGGCCCAGCCCAGCATCGCGGCATAGGGATTGCGGCCATCGGCATCGCCCGCCCATGTCCGGATGGGGACCGGCGTGCGCACCGCGCGGATCGCGGCCCGCACGGCGTGGGGCGTGCGCCGCGAGGCCACCAGCATCAGGCTGCCGCCCCCGCGCAGCGCGAGCGCGGTCGCATCGCGCAGCAGGGCGTCGAATTCAGGGACACCGAAGCCGCTGCGGCCGGCCGGGCCGCCGATCAGTACGGCGATGCGCGGCGAGGGCAGGGCGCCGAGCTCCGGAACATCGTCGCGCGCCGCCTGCAGCCAGGCATCGTCCACCGGGTGAAGGCTGCCCGCGAGCGTCACGACATTCGCGCCACGCAGGCCGTCGTGCGCGGGCGCCACGACCAGGTCCCAGTGCCGCGGAGGCAGGCGTGGATCGAGCACCTGCACCACGCGCGTGCCCCGGTCGCGCAGGATGCGCGTCGCCAGCGCCGCCTGGCGGCCACAGCCCACCGCCAGCGCGGGAGGCGTGGCAAGCACGGCCCTGAAGGCCGGCCCGAACGCACGCGCGTCGCCCGGCCAGCGCCGCGGTGCCAGCCATCGCCACGGCGCACGGGGGACCAGCGTGTGTTCGCTGCAATGCCCGGAGATCGCCGCCGCCAGCGCCAGTGCCTGGCGCGCGTTGCCGGCGCGCCCGTCACTCAGCGCAAGGGCCGCGCGGGCTTCGACATCTGCGGGCGTGGACAGCATCGTTCCGGGGCCATCGGGGTGGAATGTCCGCCGGGACTCTACACTGGGCACCCGCCCGTACCGCACACCACGAGGGATCCTGATGCCTGAAGCGCTGTCCGATGCCACGCTCGCCCGGTTGTTCCGCGAGGCCCGCACCCACAATGCCATTGGCGGCAACGTGGACGATGCCACCCTGCGCAGCCTGTACGACCTGCTGAAATTCGGTCCCACCGAGGCCAACACCTGCCCGGCGCGCTTCGTGTTCGTGCGCTCGGACGAAGCCAAGGCGAAGCTTGCGCCGGCGCTCAGCGAAGGCAACCGGGAGAAGACACTCGCCGCCCCGGTCACCGTGATCGTCGGCCACGACCTGGCGTTCTACGAGAAGCTACCGGTGCTGTTCCCGCATACCGATGCGCGCTCGTGGTTCGCGGGTTCGGACGAGGCGCGGCTGGAGCGCGTGGGCTTGCGTGGTTCGAGCATGCAGGCCGCGTACCTGATCCTGGCCGCGCGCGCGCTCGGCCTGGACTGCGGGCCGATGTCGGGCTTCGACAACGCGATGGTCGATGCCGCCTTCTTTGCCGGCACGTCGGTCCGCTCCAACATCCTGGTCAACCTGGGCCATGGCGATCCGGCGCAGCTGTTCCCGCGCTCGCCACGACTGGCCTTCGACGAGGCCGCGCGGATCGAATGAGTACGCCGGGCGAA
>DATBUS010000132.1:0-18203 GCA_036515815.1 Luteimonas sp. | reverse complement strand
GGCCGGCGACGATCACGTCGCCCTCGCGCAGTGCGCGCCAGTCGCGCATGGCCAGCGTCACCGGGAACAGCACCTGCACGGTCGCCTGCAGCGCGCGCCAGCGGCCGGCGGTCGGGGGCGCTTCGTCCTCGTGCGGTGGCTCGGCGCGGGCGCCGATTCCCGGCAGCCACGCCAGCGGGATCCGGATACGTGCCAGAGTCGGGGGTGCTGCTGGGACGGCCTCGTCGTCGGCGTCGGCATCGTCGGGCAGCGGCTCGTCGATGCGAACCTCGAGCCATGCCGTGGCCGTGCCGGACGGATCGTCCGGCGGTGCCACGCCGGCATCGTCGAGTGCGGGCAGCAGCGAGACGCCCAGCCACTCGCTCAGGCGCCGCAGCGTGGCTTCGTGCGCCAGCGTCCAGGCCAGCACGCGCGAGCGGCCGGAATGGTCGCTCCAGCGCAGCCTGGCGGCATCGTTCTGCGAGGTCGCCGGGCCGTCGACGTGCAACCACAGCCGCGTGCCTTCGGCGTCGATGGCGAAGGCGGCCGGGGGAGCGGCGCCGGTGCGCGCCTGCACCGCGGCCCCGTCGCCGAGCAACCACCAGCGTCGCTTCGAGAAGAACCCGCGCAGGGCTTCGCAGCCGCCGGCATCGACTTCCGGCAGCAGCCCGCGCAACGGGCGTGCCGGCACCGGCTCCGGAGGCGGCGCGGCCCGGGCACGCGCTCGCCGGGCAGCACTGCGCTCAGCCATGGCCAAGCGCCACCTTCATCAGCTCCGGCAGGGAGCGCACGCCCAGCTTGCCCATCATGTTGGCCCTGTGCAGTTCAACGGTCTTGATGCTGATGCCGAGGATGTCGGCGATGATCTTGTTGGGTTTGCTCGCGACCACCAGGTCCAGCACCTGGCGTTCGCGCGGACTCAGTTTCGCCAGCAGCTCATTGGCCATGCCGCCGCTGGCGCCCCGGTTGCGCGCATTGGCGAGCGCGGTGCGCAGGGCGTCGACCAGGGCTTCTTCGGAGAAGGGCTTCTCGAGGAAGTTCGATGCGCCCTTGCGCATGGCCTCCACCGCCAGCGGCACGTCGCCATGCGCGGTCACGAACACCACCGGCAGCTGGATGCCGCGGCGCTTCAGTTCGTCCTGCAACTGCAGGCCACTCATCTCCGGCATGCGGATATCCGACACCAGGCACTCGCTGGCATCGCCGTGGCGGTGGCCCGCATAGGCGTCGAGGAAGGCCGCACCCGACGGGTGGCTCTCGACCTCGAAGCCCGCCGTCTCCAGCAGCCAGGCCGTCGAATCGCGGAATCCGTCGTTGTCGTCCACCAGGTAGACGCGCGTCACCGTCATGCCCTATCCCTCCCGTCGGACGGGGGCAGGGTGAAGCCGAACACGCTCCCGCCCCCTTCTCGCGGCTCGAAGAACAGCCGCCCTTCGTGGTATTCGATGATCGAGCGGCAGATCGCGAGCCCGATGCCCAGGCCGTCGCTCTTGGTGGTGAAGAAGGGCGAGAACAGTTGCCTGCCCTGCTCCTCGCTGAGGCCCTCGCCGCGGTCGCAGACCCGGACCTCCACCTCGCCGTCGAGGTTCACGCGGCCTTCGATGCGCAGGCCACGCTGCCCCGGCGGCACCTCGCGCATGGCCTCGATCGCGTTCTTGACCAGATTGAGCAGCACCTGCTCGATCATCACGCGGTCGGCGTGCACGGGGGGCAGGTCGGGCGCCAGCGCGAGTTCGATGCGCAACTGCAGCCGCTCGGCCTCCAGCCGCAGCAACTCGACCACCGTGCCGGTGATGCCCGACACCTCGTGCGCGTCGCGCCGGGGCTCGCGCGCGCGCACGAACTCGCGCACCCGGGAAATCACCGCCGCCGCGTGCTCGGCCTGGGTGCGTGCGGCGACCAGCGCGCGCTCCACCTGGACCGGACCACCGGCCTGGTCGACCAGGCGCAGGCTGCCATTGAGGTAGTTCACGATCGCGGCCAGGGGCTGGTTGAGCTCGTGTGCAAGCGTCGCCGCCATCTCGCCCACGGACATCAGGCGCGAGGTGAAGAGGAGCTTTTCCTGCCGGCTCTTGTGCGAGTCGAGCGCCTCGATGCGGGCGCTGATGTCGACCGCGGTCAGCAAGTCGAGCGCCTGGCCGGCGACATCCGCCGTGCCCCAGTGCAGGGCGAACCAGCGGTTGCTGTGTGGCGCATTGACCTCCAGGGGTGCTCCCGGCGCGCCCTCGCGGCCGGTCTGCGGGGCGCTCAGGGACGCCAGCAGGCGCGAGCGCTGCTCATGCCCGTCCAGACCGCCGAAGGCGTCGCGGTAGCTGCGGTTGGCGGCAACCAGTGCCCCGTCGCCGCGCGCGAATGCGGCGCAGGCAAACGGGATCGCATCGAGCATGGCCGCGACCATCGTGCCGCCACCGTCGGTCGCCCGGCTGCTTCCGACGGCGCCCCGCGCAGGCGTCATGCAGGCGGCTCCAGGCCGGCGCGACGGCGCGCATGGCTGCGGTAGGCTGCGCGCGCGCTCTCCGCGCGATGCCCGAGGCTGGAACGTTTCCCCATGTCGAAGCACATCCTGACTGCCATCACCGCCATCCTGTCCCTCGCAAGTGGCACCGCCATGTCGGCCGACCCCCTGCCCCAAGCCCCGGCGACCTCGTCCCTGGCCGGGGAGTTGCTGGCGATCCTGCTTCCCCTCGCCTTCATCATCGCGGGGCTGCTGGTGGTCCTGCGCCTGGTGCGTCGCCGCTACAAGCTGACCGGTGCGGACGCCCCGCTCTCGATCCTGCAGATACTCCCGCTGGGTCCGCGTGAACGCCTCGTGTTGGTGAAGGCGCGTTCGGGGCGCGTATTCACCATTGGCGTGGGCGCACAAAGCGTGAATTTCGTCACCGATCTGGATCCCGACGATATCGTCACCAGGGATCCTGCCGCGATCGATTACGTGGAACGGTGAACTCCGTCACGGTTAACCGTTACCGAAAAATTTCCCTTTTCCTACAAATGCTTGCCTTCGCTCCCGGCCGCGGTGGCGAACACGCCTGACAGAAATTTCCCCGCGATTGCCCTTGCAACGAGACTATCGTAATTTGCCACAAAGTGACGCGTCGGGGCATCGGTCAATGGGACAGGTGAAACACATCGCAGCGCAGGTGGAACGGGGCAGCCGGCAGGCCCTGTCCGCGATGCGTGGCATGGCGGCGGCAGGCCCATGCGCGCGCTGATCGAAAACCTGTTCGCAGCCCCGGCGGGCAGCAGCAAGCGCGCGCGCCTCGGCTACAGCGACATCGTGCTTGCAGTGGCCGCAGTGCTGATCATCAGCGTGATGATCCTGCCGCTGCCGCTGGTGGTCATCGATGCCCTGGTCGCGGTCAACATCTCCATCGGGTTCGGCCTGCTGCTGCTGGCCATCTACATCCCTTCGCCCACCGCCTTCTCGAGTTTCCCGAGCGTCCTGCTGCTCACCACGCTGTTCCGCCTCGCGCTCTCGATCGCGATCACGCGCTCGATCCTGCTCGATGCCGAGGGCGGCCACATCGTCGAGACCTTCGGCAACATGGTGGCCGGTGGCAACCTCGTGGTCGGCCTGGTGGTGTTCCTGATCATCACCGTGGTGCAGTTCATCGTGATCGCCAAGGGCGCCGAGCGAGTGGCCGAAGTCTCGGCGCGCTTCACCCTCGACGCCATGCCCGGCAAGCAGCTCTCGATCGACTCCGACCTGCGCTCGGGCCTGATCGACAAGGATGAAGCCAAGCGCAAGCGCCGCCACCTCGAGACCGAAAGCCACCTCCACGGCGCACTCGACGGCGCGATGAAGTTCGTCAAGGGCGATGCCATCGCCGGCATCGTCATCATCATCATCAACCTCCTCGGCGGCCTCGCGATCGGCGTCCTGCAGCGCGACATGGCACTGGCCGACGCCACCCGCACCTACAGCATCCTCACCATCGGCGACGGCCTGGTTTCGCAGATCCCGGCCATCCTCGCCACCATCGCCGCCGGCCTGGTGGTGACGCGCACCACCAGCGAGGTCGACGACAAGCACCTGGGCGCGGCGATCGGCCGCCAGGTCAGCGGCCAGCCTCGCGTGATGCTCATCACCGGCGTGCTCGCGCTCCTGATGACGCTGGTCCCGGGCTTCCCGAAGGCGGTGTTCCTCGTGCTCGGCCTCGCACTGCTTGGCATGAGCGCCTGGCGCTACCGCCATGGTTTCCAGATGCTGCGTCGCGCGTTCCGCGTGCCGGAAGGCGAAGTCGCCGAGTCCGAGGTCGCCGAGCAGGTCGACGATCTCGCGCCGCCGGCGCCGTTGCAGCTGGACCTTTCGCCTGCGCTGGCACCGATGCAGGACGCGCTGCTGGCACGCGTGGCCGGGGTGGCGCAGGGCATGCGCGACGAGTTCGGCGTGCCGGTGCCTGCGCCGAAGTTGCGGCTGGTCGAAGGCCTGGGCGAGGGCGGCTATCGCCTGAGTGCGTTCGGCGCGCGCCTGGCATCGGGCCACTTGCGCACGGACGCCGCCTTCCGCAGGTCGGCCACGACGACGGCCGACAATCGCGCGGCGGGCTTCTTCCCGGCGATGGCGGGGGAGTGGGTCGCCGCCGGGACGGCCGATGCGTTTGCACCCGATGAACTGCTTGGCGCTCATGCGCATGCCGCGCTGCAGCGCCGCCTCGGCGGCTTCATCGGCATCCAGGAAACCGCCAACCTGTTCGCGCGCATGCAGCGCGACTATCCGGACCTGGTGAAGGAGATGCTGCGCGTGGTCGCGCCGCAGCGCGTGGCCGACGTGCTGCGCCGCCTCGCCGAGGAAGGGGTGCCGATCCGCAACCTGCGCGACGTGTTCGAGGCGATCACCGATGTCGGCGGCCGCGAGAAGGACGTCGTGCTGCTGACCGAATACGTGCGCGTGGCACTCAAGCGCGAGATCGCCGAACGCCACGCCGATTCCGAGCGCACCCTCCATGTGCTGCTGATCCATCCGGAACTGGAAGACAAGCTGCGCCAGTCGGTCCGCGTGGCCGGCGGGGCCAGCCAGCTTGCGATCTCGCCGGAACTGGCGGCACGGCTGGGTAACGAGGTGCGCGGGCACCTGGCGCGGCAGGCCGCCGGCGTGCGTCCCGTGCTGTTGTGTTCGCTGGATGTGCGCAGGCATCTGCGCAAGCTGATGGAAGTCGATTTCTTCGAGCTGCCGGTGCTGTCGTACCAGGAGCTCGCGCCCGACCTGCGCATCGTGCAGGCCGGGCAGGTGAACGCCTGAACGGGCGATTCACCACAAGGTAACGAGGCAGTCGCAGGATTCGGTCACGGAGGTTGTCATGGGCAGGGACCAGGAAGACGGGGAGGCACGGGTGGATCGCGGCATCGTGCTGCGCGTCGTCTCGGGCCTGCATTCCGGTGCCGAACGCGAGCTCGCCGGTGGCGAGATGATCCTGATCGGCAGCGGCGAGGACTGCGACACGGTGCTGGCCGATGCCGGCGTCGCGTCGCACCACGCGCTGCTGAGCTTCCTCGATGGCCGCTTCTCGCTGCGCGCGCTGGACGCGCCGCTGCACGTGGGCACGGCGATGATCCATCCCGGTGATCCGGTCGAGCTGGACCATGTCCAGCGCGTGGGCATCGGCGAGGCCGCGATCGCCTTCGGTGCCGCCGACGATGCCGGTTGGGACCGCCTCGTGCCCGGCGGACTCGGTCCGCGCCCCGCCGCGGCGCGCGTGGCACGTCCCTATACGCGCCGCCTCCCGGCCATTGCGGCCGTCGCGGCGCTGTCGCTGGCATCGCTGGCGATCTTCGCCACGGTCATGCCGCAGAAGGAAGAAGCGCCCGACGGCCGCGAACAGTTGCAGCGGCTGATCCCGGAGTACGGCATCGACGACGGCCAGGCCACGCTCGACCCGAACGGGCGGCTCGTGCTGACCGGGACCGTGGCCGACACCGCCACGCGCGAACGCATCGCGCGCCGCATCGCCGAGGACCGGATCGACGCCCGGCTCGAACTGCGCACCGGCGACGACATCGCCGGCGACGTGGCCGAGATCCTGCGCGGCCAGGGCATCACCGCGCGCACGCGCTATCTCGGCAACGGCGATGTCGAAGTCACCGGCAGCTTCGAGGATGAAGCCGCCCTCCGCGCCGCGTCCTTCTCCCGCGCCATGCGCGAGGTGAAGGGGGTGGCGCGCGTGATCCCCGTGGATGTGTCGGGCTCGGCCGTCGCGCGCAGGCAGGCGCCCGCCGCGCCGCCGAAGCCGGTGCGCATCCGCATCGCCTCGATCGTGCGCGGCGACAACCCGCACCTGGTGTCGGGCAAGGGCGACCGATACGAGGTCGGCGCCGAACTGCCCGGCATCGGCACCCTCGTCTCGATCACCGAAGGCGCCGCCCACGCGCTCAGGCCGGACGGCAGCCTGGAGCGCCTCAGGCCGGAGCCGGCTCCCGCCGACGGCGAAGAGGAACACGAGCCGAAGGATTTCTCGAATGTACGCAGCGACGTGATGCCGCTGCGGATGTAGTACGCGCCACGCCCCCCGGCGAGGCATCCGCAGGACCACTGAAGACAGACAGCAAAGGGAAGGAGAGAACCATGACCAATATCGCAGCAGGAGCTCCGGGCCTCGGCCAGTTCATTGCCGGCGCGGCCGCCACCAGCGGCGCGGGCGGCATCCGTGGCGGTTCGTCCGCCGGCGACCGCGGCAGCTGGTACGAAGCCATGTCCCGCGCGTGGGGCCAGACGCTCGATTCGCAGGCGGCGGTGATCACCGACATGTCGGCCAACATCGGTGCCGGCGACGACCAGCCGTCGTCGATGGTGCAGCTGACCGCGGCCAGCCTGAAGATGCAGTTCATGTCCAACAACGCCTCGACCTCGCAGAACAGCGTGGGCCAGGCGCTGGAGACGCTGGGCAAGCGCGGCTAAGCGCCGCAAGGGAGATCGACATGATCGAAGCCATCCAGGTGGCGGCCATGGACCCGGCGATGGCCGGGCAGGCCGGCCCGCAGGGAACAGGGGGGCTGTCGCATGCGACGCCCTATGACATCCGCGATTTCGCCGCGGCGCTCGAGCGCAGCGGCGGCACCGCGGGCCCGCAACAGGCAGGCGGCACGCCGCAGGTCGCCGATGTCTCGCCGGCCCAACCGTCGGAAGGCACGCGGGCCCTGATCGAGGCGATCAACAACCTCAACGCGGGTGCCGACAACATCAACGCGCTGTCGCGCAGCATGAGCGGCAACATCGCCGAGCTGACGCCCGGCCAGATGATGGAAATGACGATGAAGTGCCACCAGTTCCTGTTCCAGGCGGAACTGACGTCCAATGTCGCCAACCGGACGTCGGACGGGATCCAGCAACTGTTCCGGCAGCAGTCCTGACCGCGGGGGTCCGTCCATGAAGTTCCTCCCGTGGTCGCGGTCGCCGCGCGCGGTCCTCACCGCGTTCGCGGCGGCCGTGCTGCTTGCCGCATGTGGTGGCAAGCCGCTCTACAGCCAGCTCGACGAGACCCAGGCCAACCAGGTCATGGGTGCACTCATCGCCGCGGGCGTCGACGCGGACAAGAATCCGTCGCCCTCCAAGACCGGCTGGGAAGTCCGCGTCGCGACATCGGACTTTCCGTACGCGATGCAGGTCCTGGCCGCTCAGGGGCTGCCGCGCGCGCAGTTCGCGAACGGCTGCGACGTGTTCCGCAAGGAAGGTTTCGCATCCTCTTCGACCGAGGAGCGTGGCCGCGAACAATGCGCGCTCCAGCAGGAGCTGGCCGACACCCTGACCCGGTTCCCCGGCGTGGTGGACGCGCGCGTCCACGTCACGCTCGCCGAGCGCGACCCGCTGGGCGGCACCAGCCAGGATTCGTCGGTGGCGGTCGCCATTTTCGAGGCGCCGGGCACGAGCATGCGTGACCGCGAGACCGACATCAAACTGCTGATGAAGGATTCGGTGAAGGGCCTGGTCGACCTCAACAAGGTCACGGTGAAGTTCGCCGAGGCCCCGGCGATGCCGGCACGGAGGCCGCAGGGTCCGGCGCTGTCGTCGATCAGCCCGGTGGCGCTGGCCATCGCGCTCGGCGTGGTGGTCCTGCTCGGCCTGTTCGTCGCGTTCCGCGGCCGCCTGCGCGGCGCGACCCAGGACAAGCAGGCGCCCGGCCAGGTCTGGAACGGCTGAGCATGTCACTGCGGGCACTGCTGGTGGAGGTCGACGCCGGGTGGCTGGAAGAGGCCGGCGCTCCGCTTGATCCGGCGCTCCTGGCCCACGCCCGGGACAGTGCGCTGGGTCGCCGGCTGCTCGCGTCCTGGCTGGCTTCCGGACCAGCGAACGCATTGCTCGCGCCCGATCCGTCCCGCGACCCGGACATGGTTCGGGGCCGCTGGCGGCGCGAGCGCGTCGGGGCGCTGTGCCGCGACCTGGGTGTCCTGGCCCATGCGCCGGCGATCCGCGCGGAGGTCCGGCGCGAGCCCGTGCGCCGGCTGAAGGCGGCATTGGGCAACAGCTATCTGCTCGCGCTGGACCAGTCGGTCTGGGACGGGAAGCTTCCACCCGAGCGCCTGCAGGAGGCGAACGCCGGGTTCCGGGCAGCCCTGGACGCGGCCCTCGCCGCCAGCGATGCGGAACCGCTCTACGACGCCTTCGACCTGCAGGGACGCGCCGAACTGCAGGCATGGGCCCGGCGACGCGACCCTGCACTGGCCGACTGGTGCCGGCTGCTGCATCCGCCCGGCACCGTCGACGAGACCCGCGCACGCCTGCCCGAGAAGCCGGTGCTGCGCGTCTATACGCACCACGAAACACGCGCCGCATGAGCGCGGATGGACCCGGATGAACGTCGAGAGCACCCGCAAGCCCAGCCCCCCCCGCGCCGACGTGGCGCCTTCGGGTGGCGTGGCGGTGTTCGAACAGCGCAATTTTTCCCGCTCGCTCGGCGCCACCGTGGTGCCGGCGCTGGCCTGGGCGAAGCTTGGCGAACTCGATGCCCTGCTCGAGCGGGTCAACGGCCTGTACGAGGAGGCGGTCGCCGATATCGCCCGCGCCCGCGAACAGGGCCATGCCCAGGGATTCGCGGAAGGCATTGCGGCCGCCGAGTTGCAGATGACCGAACAACTGGCCGCGCTCAACGAGCGCCGCGCCCGCGTGCTCGGCGAGGCGTCGGGCCGCATCACCGAGCTGGCCTGCGCGATCGTCGACCGGATCGCGCCGGGCTTCGATGCCCGCAGCGTGGTCCCACCCCTGGTGATGCAGGCGGTGGAGGCCGCGCAGGCCGAGCAGTTCCTGCTGATCCGCGTGCATCCCAGCGTGCGCGAAAGCGTGAGTGCCGGCCTGGGTGCCGTGCGCCAGGCGCATCCCGCGGTGGGCGTGATCGAACTGGTCGATGATCCAAGCCTCGATCCCACAAGTTGCGTGGTGGTCTCGGAAGCCGGTGAAGTCCGTGCCGGCGTGGCGCAGCAGATCGAGGCCATCCGCACCGCGCTTGCAGGCAGCGCCGGCCACGCGGGGCGCCAGCCGTGAGCGCCAGCGCGCCCGCGCCCTTCGCCGATGCGGCGGGCGGTCCCGATCCACTACTGCATGCGCTGGCGCGCGTGCAGTCGATCGAGCGCGTTGGCCGTGTCGCCGAGGCCTACGGCACCCTGATCCGTGCGACCGGCCTGAAGGCCGCGATCGGCGAGCTGTGCGAACTGCGCAATCCGCGTGGCGAGGGCGATCCGAACTTCCGTCTCGCGGCCGAGGTCGTGGGCGTATCGAAACAGCTCACCCTGTTGACGCCGCTGGGTGCACTCGACGGTGTGTCCGCGACCACCGAGGTCTATGCAAGTGGTCGCCAGGCCGCGGTGCGGGTCGGCCCGGGGCTGCTGGGCCGCATCCTCGACGCGCATGGCGAACCAATCGACGACCTGGGGCCCGTGGGTCCCACCGTGGACGCGCCGATCTATGCCGCTTCGCCGAACCCGCTCGCGCGCAATCTGATCGAACGCCCCTTCTCCACCGGCGTGCGCGCGATCGACACCACCATGACCGCGGGCGAGGGCCAGCGCATCGGCATCTTCGCCGTGGCCGGTGGCGGCAAGAGCACCCTGCTGGGCATGCTCGCGCGTGGCGGCGATGCGGACGTCAACGTGATCGTGCTCGTGGGCGAACGTGGCCGCGAGGTCAACGAGTTCATCCACGACAACCTGGGCCCCGAAGGGCTCGCGAGGTCGGTCATCGTCGTCGCGACCTCGGACCGACCCGCGCTGGAGCGCAGTCGCGCCGCCTGGGTCGGCACGGCCATCGCCGAACATTTCCGCGACCAGGGCAAGCGCGTGCTGCTGCTGGTCGACTCGGTCACCCGCTTTGCGCGCGCGCTCCGCGATGTCGGCCTTGCCGTGGGCGAGCCGCCGGCGCGGCGCGGCTTCCCGCCGTCGGTGTTCAGCGCCCTGCCGCGCCTGTTCGAGCGTGCCGGCAACAACGACCGCGGCTCGATCACCGCCTTCTACACCGTGCTTGCCGAGGACGAGGACGGCGGCGACCCGATCGTGGAGGAGGTGCGCTCGATCCTCGACGGCCACATCGTGCTGTCGCGCAAGCTCGCCGCTGCCTACCACTACCCGGCCATCGACGTGCTGGTCAGCCTCAGCCGCACCATGCCGCGCGTCGTGGACCAGGCCCACCTGCGGGGTGCCGGGCAGCTGCGCAAGCTGCTCGCCAAGTACCAGGACATCGAGCTCCTGATCCAGCTCGGCGAGTACAAGCGCGGCACCGATCCCGATGCCGACGCGGCGATCGAGAAGATCGGCGCCATCCGCAAGCTGCTGCAGCAGTCGGCGCAGGAGCTGGTGCCCTTCGGGCAGTCGGCCGCGGCGCTGAAGGCGCTGTTCCCGTGAAGCGCTATCCGCTGCAGACGCTCGTCCGGCTGCGCGAACACCGCACCGAAGCCGCGCGCCAGCGGGTGCTTGAACGGCAGCGCGAGGCCCAGGCCTGTCGCGATGCCTGCCTGGCGCTGGAAGGCGAGATCATCGCGCTCGAATTCGAGCAGAAGCAGCACCGCGGGCGGATGCTCGACCCGCCACCGCCCGGCGTGCCATGGCCGAACGCACTGGCGCAGCGCGAAGCGCATGTCGACTTGCTCGGGGAGCAGGCCGAGGCGGCGCGCCAGCGCCTGTTCAAGGCACAGGAAACGCTGCGTGCGGCCGAGGCCGCCGTGGCCGAGGCGCGGGCGGACTTCTTCCGGGCGAAGGCCCGGCTCGACGCGCTGGAAAAGCGGCGCGACGTCTGGGACGGCGAACAGTCCATGCTCGAGGCACGCCAGGAGGAAGGTGCTGCCGAAGACCTGCTACAGGCGCGCCATCTGGCCGGCGGCTGACAAGGAGACCACGATGTCCATCGAACGCACGCAGTCGTCCGCATCCGAAGCTGCCCGCGCACGCGAAGGCGCCACCGAGGGGCGCGAGCGCCCGCCCGCGGCCCGCGAGCAGACCGACCGCTTCCGCAGTGCGCTGGACGGTGCCCGCCAGGGCGTGCAGCAGCAGGCGCAATCGCAGTCGCAACAGGCCATGGCGGGCCCCGACGGTGCCGGAGCGGACGACGGCGCACCGAGCCAGGCGGCGACCGGCGATGCCGTGCATGGCGTAGGCGAGGGCGACCGCGACGGCGGCGGCCATGGTCATGATGGCGGCGATGGCGAGGCGAAACTCCTCGACCCGGCCCTGTTGTGGCAGGCGCAACACGCACTGCGTGGCGCCGAGGCCATGCCGGCCGCCACGCCGGCTGCCACTGGCGCCAGCACGGCCGTGGCCGAGTTGATCGAACGCCACGTGCGCCGGTTTGCCGCTGGCGGTAGCGCCACCGGTGCCGACGGGGATGGCCGGGTGCTGCTGCGCATGTCGGACGAGACGCTCCCCGGGACCGACCTGCTGTTGAGCCGCGAGGGCAGTGGCTGGGTGCTGCGCGCCGACGTGCGTTCGCGCGACAGTTACGACGCGATCCGCGACGCCGCGCCCGGCCTGGCAAAGCGCTTTGCCGAGCGCAACCTCGGCGAGCTGCGCGTAGAACCGCATTTTCACGGTTGAACTGGGACACGGGTCACCGCGAGTTCCGTCGACTTAGGGTGCGACCTAGCTGGTGGCCACCGGGGCAGGCACCTGTAATGGCCCTGTACGCGGCGCTTGCCGCATGACAGCGGGGCAGTTCCATGGTCGGCCAGGTCAGCAACAGCACCAGCAACGTCCAGGCGCACGATGTCGCCGGTGACCACATCAGCCCGTCGGGCTTCGACTACAACCGCATCCAGGGCCTGCAGGCCAGCCCGCATGTCACCCCGGCCTTCATCGCCAAGGTCGAGGCGATCGCCGAGCGCCTGGGCACGCGTCCGGAATACCTGCTGGCGGTGATGAGCTTCGAGAGCGGCTTCAGTCCCAGCATCCGCAACCATGCCGGCAGCGGCGCCACCGGTCTGATCCAGTTCATGCCGGGCACCGCAGCCGAACTCGGCACCACGACCGATGCGCTGGCGCGGATGAGCGCGGTGGACCAGCTGGACTACGTCGAGCGTTACTTCAACAACCGTTCAGACCCCGGCCAGCTCGACACGCTGGAAGGCGTGTACACCACGGTGCTGTATGGCAGCCCGAGACCGGACCCCAACGCGACGCTGTTCAGCCAGGGCACCGCCGCCTACCGCATGAACGCGCCGCTCGACCTCAACCACGATGGCCGCATCACCGCTGGGGAGGCCACCTCCTTCGTGCGCGACCGCATCGACGGCGATGCGCCTCCGCCGCGGCCCTCGCCGGCACCGGGCGGCAACGACGGCCCCTCCCCCGCGCCGGCGCCGGACCCCGCGCCGTCGGGTTCGATCACGGTACGCAGCGGCGACACCCTGTCCGGTATCGCCGCGCGCAATGGTGTTTCCCTGGGCGAGCTGCTCGCGGCCAATCCGCAGATCCGCAATCCGGACCTCATCTATCCCGGCCAGGCGGTGCACCTGCCCGGCGGCGGCGGTGGTGGCGAGGTCACGGTGCGTGCCGGCGACACGCTCTCCGGCATCGCGGCGCGCAACAACGTGTCGCTGGGCGCGGTGCTCTCGGCCAATCCCGGAATCACCAATCCCGACCTCATCCATCCCGGCCAGGTGGTGAAGCTCCCGGGCGCGACCGCCCCGACGCATGACGTCACCGTGCGCGCAGGCGACACGCTTTCGGGGATCGCCGCACGCAACAACGTGTCGCTGCAGGCGCTGGTGGCAGCCAATCCGCAGATCTCCAACCCGAACCTCATCCATCCGGGCCAGGTCGTGCACGTGCCCGGTGCGGCTGGCCCGGGAGCCTCTCCCTCTCCGGACCCCGCACCGGGACCGGCGCCGTCCGGGGACGTGCACACGTACGCGCCATACACGGTGTACAGCACCGGCCACCAGCCGGCGATCGCGGTCTCGCACCCCGACCAGATGCAGCCGCACCACGACTACCAGACCCAGGTGCGCGAAGGCCAGCGGCTCGAGGTGCGCGACATCGTCCTGCACCGCAACGGCGAGGCCCAGACGCAGCAGGCAATTCCTTCGCCGGTGGCGGGCACCGTGGTCTCGGCCGGCCCGCTGGGCAATGCCGGCAATGCCGTGATCCTGCGCGGCGAGCAGGGCGAACTGGTCTACATCTTCCACATGTCCAGCATCGATGTCCGTCCCGGACAGCGCGTGGACTACGGCCAGGATCTTGGCAACCAGGGATCGACCGGCAACTCGACCGGCCCCCACGTGCATATCGAAGCCCCCAGTGCGACGATCGACCGATGGGTCAACGACCTGCTCGACGGCCGCTTCGACGGGCGCCGCCAGTAGCGCGGCGGCTGCACGCCTGGCCGGTGGCCGCGATGGCCGCCGGCATGCTGCTGGTGGCCTGCGATCTTCCGGTCGGCGCGAGCGGATCCGGCGAGGGGCGTCACGGCGAGGCGTCCGGCACGGCCGCGCGGCACTTCGAGGCCGGCGCGGAGACGCACGGATCCCCGCTGCCGGACGACATCGCGCGCGGGCTGTCGACCGATGCGCGCGTGCTTGACTGTCCGGAAGGCACGGCCGGGGGCCGATCCGCCTTCGCGCCCGATTGGGTCGTTGCGCATGCCGTCGACCTTGACGGCGACGGCCCGGACGACTGGGTGGTGGAGGGCCGACACGCCTGCCTGGCAGGACCGTCTGGATCCCGCTGGTGGGTGTATGCGGGAGCGCCGGCAGGCGCGCGCCTGGTGGGTGCGCTCGATGAAGCGCGCGCGCTTGAGATCCTGCCCGCCCGGCGTGGTGGCCTCGGTGACCTGCGCCTGCGGCGTGCGGATGGCGGCGACGTCCTCCTGCACCACGACGGCGACGCCTACGCTCCGGTCGCCGATCCGGCCCGCTGAGCGCGACGCCGGACGCCGCGCCAGTCGCACCGGTCCAGGCGCATGCGCACCGCGGGGCGCCCGAACTGTTCCGCATCACCGTCCGGACGGAAGCCAAGCCGTGCAAGCAGTGGCGGCACCGACCGGTTGGCCGGGTCGCACATGCCCACGAGTGCCTCCAGGCCAAGCGTGTCGAAGGCATGCCGGCACAGCGCCTCTCCGCCTTCGAGGGCGTAGCCGCGCCCCCACGCGCGTGGGAGCAGGCGCGTGCCGATCTCGACCTCGCCCGGGTCCAGCTCGGCCATCAGCGAAAAGAAGCCCAGGAAACCCCCTGCGTCATCGGCGCGCCAGATGCCGAGTCCCGGGCGCGTCCGGCGCACCCGGGCCGAGGTCTCGACCAGGGCCGCGGCCGACGCGATGTCGGCTACGGGCGCATCCAGCAGCGCCTCCGCCACCCGGGCGTTGCGGCCCAGGGACTGGAGGTCGAAGACGTCCCCGGGACGCAGATGGCGCAGCGTCATGCGGCGGGTGCGCAGGAACAGGTCATCCTCGGTGGGAGCGGTCGCCATCCATCGAGTATGCCGTCGACGGGCCCGCGATCGGACCTCCCCGGGCCGACCCTAGATGGGGTACGCACCAGCTTGGAAGCCTGGCGTCCGTGCGGAAACTGCACCCTGCGCCCGGAGTCCACCGGGTTTCCATCAACTCCAGCGAGGACAGGGATATGGGCAGTCAAATCGGTTCCATGGTCGGCAGCATGATCGGCACCTACTTCGGAGGCCCGCTCGGCCAGGCCATCGGCCAGCAGCTGGGCTCCTGGCTCGGCGGCATCGTCGGCGAGGGCATGACCGACGCGGTCGGCTTCAACTTCGATTCCATCTTCAACGCCGGCTACTCGGGCGGCTTCGACTTCGGCTTCGGCGGAAGCTGACGCATGTCGATGGACGCGGCCCCCCCGAAGACCCGCGAAGAGCTTGTCGAGCGCCTGGGCGACCTGCGCCAGCAGGGCGTCCTGGACGCCAGCGAGGAAGAGCGCCTGCTGGCCCAGTTCGACAGCATGCTCCGCGACGTCAACGAGCAGAAGGCCACCCTGCAGCCCGAGTACCAGCGCCGCGTGCGCGAGGACGGGCTCGACAAGGCCAACGAATGGCTGCGGGAGACCGCCGCCGAACTGGGTCGGCGCCATGGCGAGGCCACCCGCGCCGTAACCGACCAGCTTCGCGTGGTGACCGGCTGAGTCGCCTAGGGTCGGCCCCAGTTGTCGGGCCGCCCACGCCACGCGAAGCTGGAATCCACACGATCCAAACGCCCCTGACAACGCAGGATCCGGACACGACATGCAAGGCCGCCCACCCCCGATGAAGTCGCCGCGCCGCGCGCTGACGCCGGGCGAGCTGCTGGCCCAGAGCCAGCACCAGGCTGGCGGCAGCCAGGTCGGGGCCGGGGCTGGTGCGAAGGCCCAGCCTGCGGCGCAGGAAGCGCTGCTGGGTCAGTTCCAGGAGATGCTGCAGCAGGAAGGCGGCCTGGAGCGCGAGGACCGCGACGAGCTGGCGAGGGTTTTCGAACAGGCATTGCAGGACGCCTCGGCTTCGCCACAGTCCGCGGCCACGGATGCCTTCGACGCATCGACCTGGCGCGAGACGGTGGAGATGCTGTTGCAGGGCGGCTTCGTCGAGCAGGGCGAAGCCGACCACCTGATCCGCTCGCTCAACGAGGCCCTGGCCCCGCTGCAGCGACGTGAGTCGCGGCTCGCCATGGAATTCAGCCGGCGGGTCGAGACGGAGGGCCAGGAAAAGGCGCTGGAATGGTTCCGCCAGGCCAGCAAGTCCGGCGAGGAATCGACTGCTGCCCGGTCGCCCGGCGCAACGCCGCCGGACGCCGCGGCCGCCGCACCGCTTCGCGCGGACACGGTGAACTCGAGGTCAAGGCGGCTGCGCGGGCCACCGGGTCAGGACTGGAGCTGACCCACCCGCGTGACCCCCAACAAGACCAATTTCGGAGAACCACCATGGCTGTCGACATCACTTCCTTCGTTGCAAACGCCACCTCCATGCGCGAGGCCGAGGCCCAGCTGGCGTCCGCCCGCGGCGGCGGCTGGCTGATCGCCCTGGCCCAGGTCCTCGGCAAGATCGCCGACAAGATGGGCGAGGAAATCGTCGCCAAGGCCAAGGAGATCGATGACGCCGGCCCCGAGGCCGACAACATCAACGAGCTCAATGCCGAGCTGACCGCGATGAGCCAGGTCTTCAAGATGTTCATGGAAACCGTAAGCACCGTGATCAAGACCATCGGTGAAGGCAACGCCTCGGTCGCCCGCAAGCAGTAAGCGGCACCAGGTGGAACAAGGGCGCCCTGCTTCGGCAGGGCGCTTTTTTTGTGGTCACCGCCTTGCTGCGGATGGCGGACACGGATGGCCGCTCACGATGACGGAGCAGACACGAGGGTGTGCCCTGCGAAAGGTGTTGCGACTCCGGCGGATCCTGCTGGCAGTCAGTCCCTGCACACAGGCATGCGACGCATCACGAGGGTGCCGCCGGCAGGGTCGGGCACCGGGCGCACCTCGTAGGCGACGTTCCTGCAGTCCTCCAGGCTCGCGCGTCGCTTGCGGCGCGGCGTGTCCGACCGCGATGCCCCGGCGCGCTGTTCCAGGTCATAGGTGAAGCGCATGCGGGTGCCGCGCGGAAGTCCGCCGGCATTGGGTTCGAGCAGCTCGACGGTCACCACGAGGTCGAAGTCGGTCGGTGACATCCGCCCGCTGACGGTGAAGGACTGCGGATGCAGGGTGCCGCCACCAGTGATGCGGCCGGCGGGATCGATCGTCACCTGGACATCCCCCATCCGCCCACGCCAGCCCCCGTCACGCATGGGTGCGCCCTTGAGCTCGAGGCCGGTGTCTCCGCGCGGATCCGAGATCGCGCCTATGACGCTGAGGCCCGTGGCCGTGCTTCCATCCGGGCTGAACCGTGCTGTCGCCTGCCCCCGCTCGTCGTGACCCCCACCCCCCGGTGGCATGATCTCGACACGGACACGGCCCTCGTAGGGGGTCGAGGGAAATGGCGGGCGGGCTTCGCTGTCGTGGCAGGCACCCGCTGCAAGCGCGAGTGCTAAGGGCAGGCAGAGTCTGGCGTGGCGCATGGCAATTCCGTTGGCAGACGGTGGCTGCCGGGCCTCCGTGGTCGTGTCAGGCTCGCCGGTCAACCGCGACGCGGCCCCAGCTTCCTCGCGATCCACCATGCCGCAACCGCAGTGAACAGGCCAATCAGCGCCGCTCCGCCGGTCCAGCCACGGGCGCTCCCGCCGCCGGGGAGCTGGCTGCCCACGGGCAGCAGCGCGACGATGGCGAAGCCCAGGCAGCCATAGGCGACGATGGCCAGCAACCAGAAGAGCCACTGCATCATGGTCTCGCGCAACTCGCGCTCGACCGTGACGGGATCGCGCCCCGACGCGCCGGTGTGTCCCTGGACACCCAATGCCATGAGGAGGGTGGAAAGGCCGCCGGTAAGCGTGCGTGCGTTGCGGTCCAGGCTGCGCCTCTGCGGGCCCTCACCGGTATAGCCTGCGGCATCGGGCCTCGGCGGGGCGCTGCGGTCGATGGCCGCAATCGGGTTGTGCAGGTTGCGCGCCTCGCCGGCCTGGGGGGCCGCAAGGGGCCCGCTGGCCGCGGTATGCCCGGCGACATTGACTGCCGCGGCCGTGCCCAGGGTCGCGGCCGCCGTGGTGGCCAGGGCGTTGGCTGCCGTGGTCGCCGCGGTGCTGGTGGAGGTGGGCGGGGCGACGGTCGCGCCCTGTGGGGTGGCCGTACGTTGCAGCGATTGCGCGGCGGCATCCTGTGCGCGCTGCACATGCATGGCGTCCGCGCGCATGCCGGCGGCAGCCTGCGCGGCGTGCGGCGCGGCGTCGGCCCGTTGCGGTGCCG
>DATBUS010000131.1:0-3346 GCA_036515815.1 Luteimonas sp. | reverse complement strand
ACCCGCGCGCGACGTCGACGCCACCGACGAGCCCGCCGGCACCAGCCACCTCGTCGTGGTCGACGCCCGCGGCAACGCCGTGTCGATGACCACCACCATCGAATCCTATTTCGGCTCCGGGCGCGTGGTCGGCGGCATGCTGCTCAACAACCAGCTCACCGACTTCTCCTTGGGGCCGGGCGCGCCGGCGGCCAACGCGATCGCGCCGGGCAAGCGCCCGCGCTCGTCGATGTCGCCGGTGATCGTGCTCGACCGCGACGGCGGCTTCGTCGGCGCGATCGGATCGCCGGGCGGCAACGCGATCCCGGCCTACATCGCCAAGACCCTGGTCGGCTGGCTGTACTGGGACCTGCCGCTGCAGGACGCGGTCGCGCTGCCCAACCTGGTCGCGCGCGGCGAGCGCTTCAACGGCGAGGCCGATGCCTTCGCGCCGGAGCTGCGGGCGGCGCTGTCGGCGCTCGGCGTGGACGTGGTGGCGGGCGCCGGCGAGGATTCCGGCCTGCACGGCGTGGCCAGAGAGGGCCACGCGCTGCACGGCGCTGCCGATCCCCGGCGCGAGGGCGTCGCCGCACGACCTTAGTCACGCGACGGGCGGGGGCCTGGCGCCGATCATGCCCAGTTCTCACCCAGGAGTGCCGGACCCCCATGCGCTTCCGCCAGATCGAGGTCTTCCACGCCGTCTACACCACCGGCAGCATCAGCGCCGCCGCGCGCGCGCTGCACGTGTCGCAGCCCTCGGTCAGCAAGGTGCTGCACCACACCCAGCAGCAGCTGGGCCTGGAGCTGTTCCGCCTGGTGCGCGGCCGGCTGGTCGCCACCGACCAGGCGCACGAGCTGTTCGTCGAGGTGTCGGAAGTCTTCAGCCGGCTGACCTCGCTGCAGAAGACGGTCGGCAACTTGCGCAGCCTCGCCGGCGGCCGCGTGCGCCTGGCGGTCGTGCCCTCGCTCGGCCTGCACGTCGCGCCGCTGGCCATCGCCCGCTTCCGCGCCCGCCATCCGGACGTCAGCTTCGACGTGCAGACGCTGCACCACGACGCGCTGTTCCAGGCCCTGTACGAGCGCAGCTGCGACGTCGCCATCGCCTACGACCCGCCGACGCACCCACGGATGAAGCGCCGCGACATCGACAGCGGCGAACTGATGCTGCTGTTCCGCAACGACGTGCTGCCGGACGCGGGCGAACACGTGCCGCTGCGGATCCTCGACGGGCAGAACCTGGTGGGACTGACGACGGGAGGCCCGGTGGGCGACCTGCTCAACCGCGAGCTGCAGCGCCAGGACATCGCCGCCAACGAGGTGGTCTCCAACCAGACCTTCTACATCGCCGCCGAGCTGGCCCGGCACGGCGTCGGCATGGCGGTGGTGGACGAGTTCACCGCGCGCGCAAGCAGCGGCCCCAGCCTGTCGCACCGCCCGTTCTCGCCGCCGCTGCGCTTCAAGGTGCAGTACGTGCACCTCGAGGACCGCCCGCCGTCGGAGGCCGTGCGCCGCTTCCTCACCGTATTCGCCAGGACCCTTCGCGATGCGCGCGCGGGTGGTGCCGGCGGCTAGGCGGTCGTCACGTCTCCGGCTCCGCGGCCGGCGGTGCGGACAGCCGGTCCAGCCGGATGCGGTTGGCGAACAGCGAGAACGCCAGCAGCCCCGCCAGGCCGTTCGCGCGCGCCACCCAGTCGGGCAGCCAGCGCGGAGGTTCCAGCGCACCGGACTCGAACAGCGGCTCGAAGGCCTGCACGTCGTCGAGCGTCATCTTGCCGGCGAACAGGCGCCGGCACTGGCGCAGGCGCCCGTCGCGCAGCGCGTGGCGGAAGAAGGTGTGCACCTCGACCAGCCCGCGCAGGTACACCGTGTCCTTGGCGAAGGCGGCGCCGCCGGTCACCGGCACGCCGCGGAACACGCGCTGGGCGGACGAGAAGCTCTCGACGGCGTCCTGGCCGGCGTCGCGGAAATACGCGAACACCTGCAGGAAGTCCGCGCCCTCCATCGCCATCGCGATGGCCTCGGTGCGCAGGCTGATGCGCTTCATGCGCTCGATGTCGATGCTGCCGGTGATCTGCTCGGCGAGCACCGCCAGGCCCTCCTGGGTGGCGGTGATGCGCGGCGAGGACATCGCCAGGCTCGGCAGCAGCGGCTGCGCACGGCCGTTGAGCGCGGTCAGCGAATGCACCAGCGCCTCGTGGTGCAGCAGCTGGCGGCGGTCGTAGTCGGAGTAGGCCGCGCCGGTGCGCAGGCGGATGCGGTGCGCGCCCGCGGCGGCCTTGGCGATCATGTCCGGATCCAGCTCCACCGCGACCACGCGCCCGCCGAAGAAGGCGTCGAGCGCGCCCTGCAGCTGCAGCTGCAGCGCGGTGGCGGAGATCGTGACCTGCTCTTCCGGCGCCAGCAGCTCGTGGTCGAGCTCGTTGGCGATGTCGACGAAATGCCGCGCGGCGTCGCGCGTGGTGGGTCCACCGCCGGGCAACGGGTCATCCGGCTGTCCGTACAGTGCCACCGACAGCGCGCCGGCCTCCGGCGTCCCCAGCGCTTCGAGCATGCGCGCCGCCACGTCCCACTGCCGCGCCGAATCGACGAGGTAGCGGCCCAGCGAATGCGCGGGATCGGCGGCATCGGCGACAGCCTGCAGCTCGCGGCGGGCGTCGCTGAAGTCGTGGCGGGGATAGTCCACCCGCGGCAGCCGCGGCCGGCCCGTCGCGGCTTCGGCCAGGAAGCCCTGCTGCACCGACGCCTGCCAGCTCGTCAGCGTCAGCACCCGGATCCCGCGGGCCGCCGCGACCATGCGCGCATCGAGCGCGGCGTGGTGTGCGAGTCCGGGGGCCGCGGCGTCCATGCTCAGCGCTTGCCGGTCCTGTCGCCCGGCCGCTTCGACGGCGCGCGCGGCGGCGGTTTAGCGCCCTGCCGATCGGCCAGGCGCGACGCGAGCCGGCCCGAGGCCGCGGCCACTTCGCCGCCCAGCTTGAGGTAGTTGAGGAAGCGGCCTTCGTCGAGCTCGCCGCGCGCGATCGCCGCGCGCACCGCGCAGCCCGGCTCGCGGCCGTGCGCGCAGTCACGGAACCGGCACTCCGCCGCCAGGGCCTCGATGTCGGCGAAGCCGCCGTCGGCGACTTCCTCCTCGCCGGTGGGCTTGAGCTCGCGCATGCCGGGCGTGTCGATCAGGCAGGCGCCCGACGGCAGCGGCAGCAGCGCGCGATGCGTGGTGGTGTGGCGGCCGCGGGCGTCGTGCTCGCGCACCGCGGCGGTCTTCATCCGGTCGATGCCGAGCAGGGTGTTGGTCAGGGTGGACTTGCCGGCGCCGGAGCTTCCCACCAGGACGACGGTGTCGCCCGGCCGCAGCCACGGCGCCAGCGCCTGC
>DATBUS010000130.1:0-24417 GCA_036515815.1 Luteimonas sp. | reverse complement strand
GACCGGGCGGGCCGGCAAGCCGGATCCGCGCGATCCTGCGCTGGCGGCCGAGACGTCCGCCGCGGCGCCGCCCGCCGCCGGAGCGGCATCCGCTGCGACCGTGCCCGCATCCGGGTCCGCACCCGCATCGGCATCGGCATCGGCATCCGCCCAGGCTTCGACGCCCGGCGGCGTCCTGCTGCAGGTCGCGGCCTTCGGCTCGCGCGAGAACGCCGAGCGCGCACTCGCGCAACTGCGTGGAGCCGGCATCGGCGAAGCACGCCTGCAGGACGGCACCTCTGCCGGCAAGCCGGTCTGGCGCCTGCGCGTGGGGCCGGTCGCACCGACCACGGTCGCCGAACTCAGCGCCCGCGTGGCCGGCCTCGGCTTCGGCGCGCCGCAGCCCGTGCGTGAGTGATCCGCACGGTTAGAATCAACGACTGTCCACGCCACCCGGGCACGGGTGGCCCGAAATCCCCGGAGTTTCCCGCCTGATGAAAGCCCACGCCGCCCGCGTCGCGCTGCTTGCCGCTGTTTCCGCCGCCACGCTCGGCCTCGCCTTTGCCCAGGATCCCGCCCCGACGCCGACGCCGGCCGCGGCGCCTGCCGCAGCCCTCAGCGACCAGCTCCCGATTCCGGACGCACCCGAGGTCGCCGGCACCGCGTGGCTGCTGATGGACTACGCCACCGGCCAGGTGCTCGCCGGCGAGAATGTCGACGAGCGCGTGGAGCCGGCCAGCATCACCAAGGTGATGACCAGCTACGTGATCGCGGCCGAGATGAAGGCCGGCAAGATCAGCAACGACGACGACGTGATGATGACCGTCAATGCCTGGCGGACCGGCGGTGCCGGCACCGATGGCAGCTACAGCGGCTTCGAGGTCAACAAGACCGCGAAGCTGCTGGAGATGGAGAAGGGCATGACGGTGCAGTCCGGCAACGATGCCGCGATCGCGCTGGCCGAGCACATCGCCGGCTCGGAAGAGGCCTTCGCCTCGCTGATGAATGCCTATGCCGCGCGCCTGGGCATGAAGGACACCAACTTCCAGAACGCGACCGGCCTGTCCGCGCCCGAGCACTACTCCACCGCCCGCGACCTGGCCACGCTGGGCCGCGCGCTGGCGCGCGACTTCCCGGAGCACTACGCCTACAACGCGATCAAGGAGTTCACCGTCGGGCCGATCACCCAGCGCAACCGCAACGTGCTGCTGTGGCGCGACAAGAGCGTGGACGGCATCAAGACCGGCCACCACTCCGGCGCCGGCTACTGCCTGATGGCGTCCGCCAAGCGCGGCGACCAGCGCCTGATCTCGGTGGTCATGGGCTCGACCAGCGAGAGCCAGCGTGCGACCGACTCGCAGGCCCTGCTCAACTGGGGTTTCCGCTTCTTCGAGACCCACGAGCTGTACGCGGCGGGCAAGCCGGTCGCGACCCAGAAGATCTGGAAGGGCCAGGCCGACGAGATCGGCCTGGGCGTGGCCCAGCCGCTGCTGGTCAGCATGCAGCGCGGCCAGTACGCCAAGCTGCAGCCGAGCATGGACGTGCCGCGCACCCTGGTGGCCCCGCTGGCCAAGGGCCAGTCCGTGGGCAAGGTGCGGGTGATGCTGGACGGCAAGGTCGTGGCCGAGGCGCCGCTGGTGGCGCTGGAAGAGGTCCCGGAGGCTGGCTTCTTCAAGCGCCTCTGGCACGAACTGCTGATGTGGTGGCAGTCGCTGTAAGCCGCCTCAGCGCGCATTCGAGAGCTGGGTCGAATTGACCCAGCCGCGGTTGCCGACCTCGTCCTCCACTTCCCACATGGTCCCGGCCCGGGTGCCGGTGGGGTAGAGCAGCATGCCCGGCTCGAGGTCCCGCACGGCCTCGCCGCGGCCATCGGCCGAGGCCAGCAACCGCCCCGGTCGCGTCATCGTCACCGCCTGGGCCACGTTCGCCGCCGGGGCGTCGGTCGGAAGCCCGCCGAGCTGGGCGACCAGGTCGCGATAGGCCTGGATATAGGCCTGGGCCACCACTTGGCCGATTTCGGTATTGGCATAGCCCGAGGCGCCGCCGGCCAGCAGGGCGCCCCCGATGCCGCCGCCGGCACCGCGCCAGCCCACGTCGGTCTTCGTCGCGTGGCCTTCGGCCATCGCGACCTGTTCCGAGGAGCGCGCGTCGGTCACCGTCAGCACGACGTCCGCGCTGCTGCGCTTGAGGTTGACGCCGCCCACCACGGCCGCGGCGCGGCGGTTGCCCAGCAGTCCGCCCACGATGCCGCCGATGTCCGTACCGCCGGCATCCCGGTTCTGCGAAACGACGTCGGGCACCAGCACGTAGTCGGCGGCCCGGACCTGGCCCTTGCCGATATTGGAGCCGCCGCGCAGCTCGCCCGAACCCGCCAGGGCGCGTTCGGCCTGCATCGCCTGCATGCCGGTCCCGCGGTCGACCAGGGTGAAGCAGCGCGAGCGGTTGACGTAGACCTTGATCAGGGCCGCGGGCGAAGGCAGGCGCTGGCCGGTCCACCAGTTGTGGCCGGTCGGCTCGACCACGGCGATGGTGCCGAGGCTGCGCGAGCACATCGGGACATCGGCCTGCTGGGCGAGGGCCAGCGGCGGGGTGGCCAGGAGGCAGGCGGCGAGCAGGGCGGGGATCTTGCGGGGCATGGCGTGGCTCCTCGGGCGAATGGGCCTTGCCT
Source organism: Luteimonas sp. (assembly GCA_036515815.1). GTDB lineage: Bacteria > Pseudomonadota > Gammaproteobacteria > Xanthomonadales > Xanthomonadaceae > Luteimonas. The sequence goes on along the minus strand of DATBUS010000130.1, from coordinate 21,770 downwards.
GGCACTACGCAGGCGCTGGGCGGCACCGGCCGCCGGGCGGCTGCGTCGATCCCGGGCGGTCGTGCCGGTGGCATTGGGATCGGGGCGCCCAGGGGTCCATAATCGGGCCATGGAGATCAAGTCCGACAACCCTGAACACGGCTTCCAGTTCCCGGGCGATTTCGAGATCACGGCCATGGGACCGGCGTCCGCCGGGCTCGAGGTGGAGGTCCCGAACCTGCTGCGCGCGGCCGGACTCACCGTGCTGCATGAAACAGTGACCAGCCGGCCATCGAGCGGTGGCCGCTATGTGTCGGTGCGCCTCAGCTTCCGCGCCAACTCGCGCGAGGAATACGAGAGTGCGCACGCCGCCCTGCGCGAGCATCCCGAGGTGAAGTGGACGCTGTAGCCGCCGCGCAGGCACGTCCATTGCGGGTACGGGAGCTCGGCCGCGTGGCCTATGGGCCGGTGTGGCATGCGATGCAGGCCTTCACCGATGCGCGCGATGCGGAGACGCCCGACGAACTCTGGCTGGTCGAGCACGATCCCGTGTTCACCCTCGGCCAGGCCGGCCGCCCCGAACACGTGTTGATGCCAGGCGACATCCCGGTGCTGAAGGTGGATCGCGGCGGCCAGGTGACCTACCACGGCCCCGGCCAGCTGGTGGCGTACCCGCTGCTCGACCTGCGCCGGTTGGGCATCGGCGTGCGCGAGTACGTCTGCCGCATCGAACAGGCGATCATCGACACCCTGGCCGGCTGGAATATCCCGGCGCAGCGCCGCGAAGGCGCGCCTGGCGTCTATGTCGAAAGCGGCGCGAAGATCGCCGCGCTCGGGATCCGGGTCCGCAACGGCCGCTGCTTCCACGGCCTGGCCTTCAATATCGCGATGGACCTCCAGCCCTTCCAGCGCATCAACCCCTGCGGCTACGCCGGGCTGTCCGTGACCTCGGTGGTAGAATGTGGCGGTCCCGCAAGCCTCCACGCCGCCCAGGCCCCCCTGGTCGCGGCGCTCGCCGCGCAGTTCGGGTTCGCGCCCGTGGAGGCCGCGGAGAAAGGCGCTTTTGCCACGGATTGACGCGGATACACGCGGATTGACGCGGATAAAGCGAAGAAGGCCGAAGAGCATTCGCTTTCATGGGTACACCGGCGTTTGCTCCATCCGTGTAGATCCGCGTTTATCCGCGTTCATCCGTGGCAGAAAAATACATGTCCGATATCGCTGCAAACTCCAGGTCAATTCCGCTCTCCGTGGTGGGCGAGGCGCCGGCCACGCTGGTGCCGGGCGCCAAGCAGGTGGCCGGCGACAAGATCGCGCGCTCGCCGGTGGAGTTCGTGGATGCGCCGGTCCTGCGCAAGCCGTCGTGGATCAGGGTGCGGATCCCGTCCAACGGTGCGGTGGCGGCGCTGAAGTCGAAGCTTCGCGAGAACCGGCTGGTGACGGTCTGCGAGGACGCCAGCTGCCCGAACATCCATGAGTGCTTCGGCCACGGCACCGCGACCTTCATGATCCTCGGCGACGTGTGCACGCGCCGCTGCAGCTTCTGCGACGTCGCGCATGGCCGTCCGAAGCCGCCCGATGCCGACGAACCGCGCCGCCTGGCGCAGACCGTGGCCGACATGGGGCTGAAGTACGTGGTGGTGACCTCGGTCGACCGCGACGACCTCCGCGACGGCGGTGCCCAGCACTTCGTCGACTGCATCACGGCGATCCGGACGCTCACCCCTGGCACGCGCATCGAGATCCTGACCCCGGACTTCCGTGGCAAGGGCCGCATGGACCGCGCGCTGGAGATCATGGCGGCCAATCCACCCGACGTGTTCAACCACAACGTCGAGACCGTGCCCGACCTCTATCGCAACGTGCGACCGGGCGCCGACTACCAGTGGTCGCTGACCCTGCTGCAGCGCTTCAAGGCGCAGCATCCGGAGGTCGCCACCAAGTCCGGGATCATGCTCGGCCTGGGCGAGACCCGGGAGCAGGTCGAAGCGACCCTGCGTGACCTCCGCGCGCACGACGTCGACATGGTCACCATCGGCCAGTACCTGCAGCCGAGTGCGCACCACCATCCGGTGCTGCGCTACTGGACGCCCGAGGAGTTCAAGGCGTTCGAGGACTACGGCATGGCGCTGGGATTCAGCCACGTCGCTTCGGGTCCGCTGGTGCGTTCCTCCTACCACGCCGACCTGCAGGCCGCCGGCGCCGGCGTTGCCGCCTGAACAGCGCTCGACGCCGGCTGGCGGATTGTTCACACCCCGCCCCGGGGCCACGGTTAGAGTGGCCCGAGGGCGCTTTTGCGCGACTTCCTGCACTGTCCGGACGCTGCACGGCCGGCGATGTTGGGCACGACGCGCCGCCCCCCACGTGAGCACCGAGCACTGTCCATGAACGCACGCACCGCCCTCTCCACCTCCGTCGTCGCGCTCGCGCTGGCGATGCCATTGGCGCTGATGGCGCGTTCGGGCAATGACGCGATCAGCGTCCCGTCCACCGACCACGCCACCACCTCGCAGCTGGTGTTCGGCCTGCTTTCCGACAGCCGGTATGCCTATCGTCCGCGCGGCCTGGACGCGGCGCTGTCACAGGACATCTTCCAGCGCTACCTCGAAGCGCTCGACGGCAACAAGCTGTTCTTCGACGCCGCCGACGTCGCGCGCTTCAGGCGCCACGAGGCAGGGATGGGCGAGGCCGTGCGCCAGGGCGATACCCGTGCGGCCATGGAGATGTACGCGCTCTACAAGCAGCGCGTGGACGAGCGCGTCCAGCACGCGCGCGACCTGCTCGAAGAGGACATCTTCGACTTCGGGGCCGACGAGCGCTGGTACTACGACCGCGAGGACGCGGAATGGGCGAAGGACCAGGCCGAACTCGATGCGCTGTGGCGGAAGTCGGTGCGCAATGACTGGCTGCGCCTGAAGCTCGCGGGCAAGGAGCCGGCCGAGATCCGCGCGACCCTCGACAAGCGTTACGCCAACATGGCGACCAGCGTCGCGCAGCTCAACCAGGAGGATGCGTTCCAGACCTTCCTCAACGCCTATACGGCGTCGATCGATCCGCATACCGACTACTTCAATCCGCGTACCGCCGACCTCTTCACCCAGAGCATGTCGCTGTCGCTGGAAGGCATCGGCGCGCAGCTGCAGAAGCAGGACGACGTGGTGGTGATCCGCGAGCTGATCCCGGGCGGCCCGGCGGCCGGCAGCGGCAAGTTCACCCCGGGCGACCGCATCGTCGGCGTCGGGCAGGGCACCAGCGGGCCGATGGAGGACGTGATCGGCTGGCGCATCGACGACGTGGTCGACCGGATCAAGGGCAAGGCCGGCAGCCAGGTGCGCCTCGACGTGGTGCCGGTGGAGGCGCTGCTCGACAGCGAGCCGGTACGGATCACGTTGACCCGTGCCAAGGTGCGTCTGGAGGAACAGGCCGCCAAATCCAAGATCATCGACGTGGCTCCGGGCCCGGCCGGTGAGGGCAAGCGCATCGGCGTGATCGAGCTGCCGGCGTTCTACCAGGACTTCGAAGGCCGTCGCAACCGCAATGGCGACTATGCCTCGGCCACGCGCGATGTCGCGCGCATCCTCGGGGAATTCCGCGGCAAGGGCCTCGACGGGGTGGTGCTGGACCTGCGCAACAACGGTGGCGGCTCGCTCAACGAAGCGGTGGAACTGACCGGGCTGTTCATCGACACCGGTCCGGTGGTCCAGGTGCGCGAGTCCGGCGGACGCGTCAACGTGGAATCCGATCGCAAGGCCGGCGTGGCCTGGGAGGGCCCGTTGGCGGTGCTGGTCAACCGCGCCTCGGCGTCGGCGTCGGAGATCGTGGCCGGCGCCATCCAGGACTACGGGCGCGGGCTTGTGATCGGCGAGACGACCTTCGGCAAGGGCACGGTGCAGAACCTGTTCGACCTGGACCGCTGGCCGGCCAACGAGGGCACGCGCCACGGCCAGGTCAAGATGACGATCGCGCAGTTCTTCCTGCCCGGTGGCAGCAGCACGCAGAACAAGGGCGTGGTGCCGGACATCCGCTTCCCGGCCACGGTCAATGGCAGCGAGTTCGGCGAAAGCACCTACGACAACGCACTGCCGTGGACGCGCATCTCGGCCGTGCAGCACATCCGCTATGGCAACTTCGCGCCCTTGCTGCCGCGACTGGACGAGCTGCATTCCGCGCGCGTGGCCGGCGACCGCGAGTTCCAGTGGTGGAAGGAGGACGTCGCCGAATTCCGCGCCGAGGCCGAGAAGGACTACATCTCGCTCAACGAGGCCGAGCGCCGCGCCGAGCGCGACCGGCAGGCGGCCAAGCGCGCGCAGCGCCAGGAAGAGCGCAAGCGCCTGGGCCTGGACCTCGACCCGCTCGCCGAGCTCGCCGACGATGATGGCCTGACCGCCAACGAGCGCGACATCGCCACCGACACCGCGCGCGAGGACGCGGCGGAGAAGCGTCCCGACCCGCTGCTGCGCGAGTCGGCCGCGATCCTGGCCGACGCGGTGCGACTGCTCGACGCCGACCGCAAGCTGTCGGGCGTGGTGCTGCCGGAATCGAGCGGCCCCGGGCGCTGGGCACGCTGACGGCGCCCGGGGCCGCGCGCGCGGGCGGCCTGGACGCGGAGTAGAATCCCGCTCCGGCGGGCGCCTTCGCGCCGGCCGTTCCCTTCCGACCTCCACGCCCGGACGCCACCATGGGTGCCGCTTCGCCGTCCCTCCCTTCCCGAACGCCGCCCGGCGCGATGGCCGTCGTGCTGGCGCTGGGCGCGGTCTATATCGTCTGGGGTTCGACCTACCTCGGCATCCGCTTCGCGCTCGAAGGAGGCTGGCCACCATTGCTGATGGCGGGTTGCCGCTTCCTGGTCGCCGGCGGACTGCTGTACGCCGGGCTGCGCATGCGTGGCGTCCCTGCACCGACGCGGACGCAGTGGCGCGACCTCTGGGTGATGGGCCTCCTGCTGCTGGGCCTCGGCAACGGGATGGTCTGCATCGCACAGCAGACGGTATCGTCCGGCCTTGCGGCCGTGGCCGTTGCATCCTGCCCGCTGTGGATCGGACTGTTCGCGGCCCTGCGTGGCGAGCGTCCGTCCCGGCTCGAGACCGTGGGCCTTGCGATCGGCTTCGCCGGCATCGCCTGGCTCAATGCCGGCAGCTCGCTGACGGCAACGCCGCAAGGCCTGTTCGCCCTGCTGGTCGCGCCCCTGGCCTGGGCCTTCGGCTCGGTCTGGAGCCGCAGCCGCGCGCTGCCGTCGCCGTTCATGGCCGCCGCGGCGCAGATGCTCTGCGGCGGCGTGCTGATGACTGTCGGCGGCCTGGTGCTCGGCGAGCGCATCGGGACGATGCCGACCCTGCGCGGCTGGCTGGCCGTGTCGTATCTCGCGGTGTTCGGCTCCATCGTCGCGTTCTCGGCCTATGCATGGCTGCTGCAGAACGTGCGGGCGTCGCTGCTGGGCAGCTATGCCTACGTGAACCCGGTGATCGCGGTGCTGCTGGGGACGTTGCTGGCCGGCGAGCGTTTCAGCGCGCATGACGTCGGCGCGATGTCGGTGATCCTGGCCGGCGTGGTCGCGATCACGGTCGCGAGCGCACGGCGCCGCAGGCAGCCGGCGATGCAGCAGGCGCCGTCGACGGTGGCCGAGCCCATCGCCGCAGCGTCGGACCCGGCCCATGCGGGAAGTGCAGCCGGGCTTGCCGGCGATGCCGTCCCCGATCAGGCGCCGCGCCGATGAGCATGGACGCGCGGACCCATGGGCTGTGGATGGCGGTCGGGGCCTTCGTGCTCTGGGGCCTGATGCCGCTGTACTGGCACCTGCTCAAGCACGTGCCGTCCCTGCAGGTGGTGGCGCACCGCGCGCTGTGGTCGGCGCTGCTGGTGGCGGCCTTCCTCACGCTCACGCGCGGCCGCGGCTGGCTGGGCGCGGTGTTCGCGCAGCCAAGGCTGGCCGGCATGCTGCTGGCCTCGGGCCTCCTGATCGGCTTCAACTGGAGCCTGTACGTCTGGGCGGTCAATGCCGGGCACGTGGTGGAAACCAGCCTCGGCTATTTCATCAACCCGCTGCTCAACGTGGTCATCGGCGTGGTCTTCCTGCGCGAGCGCCTGGTGCCGGCGCAATGGGTGGCGGTGGCGCTGGCGGCCTGCGGCGTGCTCTGGCTGACCTTCAACTACGGCAGCTTTCCCTGGATCGCACTTGCGCTTGCAGGCTCGTTCGCGCTGTACGGCCTGATCCGGCGCCAGGCCCAGGTGGATGCGGTGGCCGGGCTCGGCGTCGAGAACATCTACCTGCTGGCACCGGCGGCGGCGGCGCTGGCCTGGCTCGAACTCCAGGGCGAGAGCGGCTTCACGGACCTGGCCTGGGGCTGGGGCACGAACCTGCTGCTGGTGCTGGGCGGTGCACTGACCGCGCTGCCGCTGATCGGCTTCGCCTACGCGGTGCGCCAGGTCTCGCTGTCCACGGTGGGCCTGCTGCAGTACCTGGCGCCCACGCTGCAGCTGCTGTGCGGCGTGCTGGTGTTCGGCGAAGCCTTTGGCCGCGACCGTGCGATCGGTTTCGCGGTGATCTGGGCGGGATTGGCGGTCTTCGCGATCGACGGCTTCATCCGCGCGCGACGGCGCGTCGTGGCGCAGCAGGCCTGAGCGGGGCACGACCGGGCGCGGCGCTCTGCCGCGCCCGGGACATCGGATCCGCGGGCCGTCAGGCGGCGCGCAGCGCGTCGGTCACCGGCATGGTCGCCGCGCGCAGGGCCGGGAACAGGCCGCCGACGAAGCCGATCGCCAGCGCCCACTTCAGGCCCTGCCACAGCAGCTCCGGCGACACCTTGAACTCGAACGTCAGCTGCGCGACGCCGCCGGCCAGCGTGGACGCTGTGTAGCCATTGAACACCAGCCAGGCCAGCAGCCCGCCCAGCATGCCGCCGAGCGCGGCCAGCAGCATCGTCTCCAGCATCACCGCCACCACCACCGGGATGCCGCGGAAGCCGATCGCGCGCAGCGTCGCGATTTCGCGTGCACGCGAGGCGACGCTCGCGAACATGCTGTTGAGCGCGCCGAATACCGCGCCGATGGCCATGATCGAGCCGACCACGATGCCGATGATGCGCAGCACCTTGGACACGCCCTCCGACTGGTCCCTGAAATAGTCGAGCGTCGTGCGCGCCTCTACCTGGAGGCGCGGATCGGCCTCGAGGGTGGCCTTGAAGGCGTTGAAGGCCGAGGGCGAGACGAGGCGTGCGAATACCGAGGCGCGACTGGAGCCGCGGCGGTAGGTGGTCGCGACCACTTCCGCATCGGCCCAGATCTCCGACTCCATGCCGTCGCCGGATTCGAACACGCCGACCACGGTCCAGGGCTGGTTGCCAAGCCGCACCTCGTTCCCGGGCTCCAGGCCCGCGAATTGCCGCCGTGCGCCCTTGCCGACCACCAGCTCGCGCTTGCCCGGCTCGAAGCGGCGGCCTTCCACGACCTGCAGCTCCGGACGCACGGTCCAGGCCATTTCGCCGACGCCGCGCAGCTGCACGCTGCCGTCCTCGTCGGCCGGGCCGCCACGCCGCGGCAGGTTGGCCGCGACCACGAGCTCCGGCGACGCGAGCGGACGGCCCGCGGCGTCGCGGGCGATTTCCGGTGCGCGCTCGATCGCGGTGATCGCGTCCCGCGTCATCACGGACATCAGCTCGGCCGCGGAGCCACCGCGCAGCACGATCGCGGTTTCCTCGTCGCCGCTGCTGCTGACCGTGTGGCGGTAGCCCTCGGCCATGGCCAGCAGCGCCACCAGCACGCCGACCACGCCGGCGATGCCGATCACGACCACCGACGACGCACCCAGGCGCTGGCTCAGCGTGCTGACGCCGACCAGGGTGACCGACGCGGCCTGGCGGCCGCTGCGGGTCAGTGCCATCCACAGCACGAATACCGCCGCCACCGCCAGGAGCCCCGGCCAGGGCAGCACGATCCAGGCGGCGAGGAAGGCCACCAGCAGCAGGACCAGGCCGGTGCCGCGGAGCATCTTCTTCAAGCGGTTCATCGCATCTCTCCCGGTCAGCGGCCCGCGAGGGCATCGACGATGTTGAGGCGCATCGCGCGGATGGCCGGCAGCGCACCGACGAGCAGGCCGATCGCGAGCATCAGTGCAAGTCCGAGCAGCCAGCTCCCGGGCCCGACCGGTGGCAGGCTGATCACGCCGCCGCTGCCGGCGGTGGCGGCCTTGCCCACCACCGAGGCCAGCCCCAGGCCCAGCACGCCACCGATGACCACCATCAGCATCGACTCGGCCAGCACCATCATCAGCACGCTGGTACTGGTGAAGCCGATCGTCTTGAGCACGGCAAGTTCCGAGGTGCGCTCACGCACCGCCTGCGCCATGGTGTTGCCGGTCAGGAGCAGCAGGGTGAAGAACACCGCGCCCATGATCGATCCCACGATCAGGCCCACGTCGGCCATCTGCTTGAGCTGCGAGGCCATCGCGGCCTGTTCGCTCATGGTCTTGGTCTCGTGCGGCGAATTGGCCGACAGCGCGTCGATCGCCTTCGCCGCGGCGTCGCTCCGGCGCACGTCGGACACGCGGCTGATGTACCAGCCCACGTCGCCGTCCACATAGGGCGTGGACTCCTCGAAATAGTCGTAGTGCATCAGCATCATGGCGCCGGTGAAGGCGGCACCCTCGCCGTCCCGGGCGCGCAGCACGCCGACGATGTCGAAGGCCCAGTCCAGCGAGCCATCGCTGTTGGGGTAGATCGCGGACTGCAGCGGCACGCGCTGGCCGACCTTCCAGTCGAAGCGCTTCATCATCGTCTCGCCGACCAGCATGCCGGTGCGGTTCCGCTTCCAGGCTTCCAGCTGTGCCGGGTCGACCTCGACCTCGGGATAGAGGTCCAGGTAGTTCGACGCCACGGCCAGCGTGAACAGCTGGTTGCGCGGGCCCTGGTAGGTGCCGCCGAACCAGTTGGCGTGCGTCACCGCCTCGATGTTGTCGATGTTGGCGATGCGCGACTGCAGCGAGATCGGCAGGGTCTCGATGAAGGACAGCTTCGATGCCGTCTGCAGGCGCTGCGCACCGTCGGCGTTCTGGCCCAGCTGCGCGAAGCTCGAGCGGATGCCGTCGAGCAGGCCGAACAGCAGGAACGCGGCCACGATCGAGGCCAGCGTCAGGAACGTGCGGGTCTTGCGGCGGAACAGCGCCGCCCAGACCAGGTGGAAGTACTTCATGGCGACCTCCCGGGGTTGCCGTGGCGGCTCAGGCCGCGTGCGCGTGCGCCTCGACCAGCACGCCCTTGTCGAGGTGCAGGGTGTGGCTGGCGTACTCCGCGGCCTTCGGGTCGTGGGTCACCATCACGATGGTCTTGCCGTGTTCGCGGTTGAGTTCCTGCAGGAGGCCCAGGATCTCCTCGGCCGACTGGCGGTCGAGGTCGCCGGTGGGCTCGTCGCAGATCAGGAGGGTCGGGTCGGAGACGATGGCGCGCGCGATCGCCACGCGCTGCTGCTGGCCGCCCGAGAGCTCGGCCGGCTTGTGCGAGACGCGGTCCGACAGCCCGACCAGCTCCAGCGCGATCTGTGCGTTGCGCTTCCGCTGTGCACCGCCCAGCTTCGTCAGCAGCAGCGGCAGTTCGACGTTCTTCTGCGCGCTCAGCGCCGGCATCAGGTTGTAGAACTGGAACACGTAGCCGACGTTCTGGCTGCGCCAGGCCGCAAGCTGCCCCGCGCTCATGCGGTCGATGCGCTGTCCGGCCACCTCGATCTCGCCACTGGTGGGGGCGTCCAGGCCGCCGATCAGGTTGAGGAGCGTGGTCTTGCCCGAGCCCGAAGGCCCCATCAGGGCCACGAAGTCACCTGCGGCGATGTCCAGGTCCAGGCCGTGGAGTACGTCGACCTTCTCGGGGCCGCGCTGGTAGGACTTGGTGAGGTTGCGGATCGATACCAGGGTGGTCATGCCATTGCCTCCGATGGGGCGGGTGTCTGTCAGGGCGCTGCGACGGCGACGGCATCGCCGTCCGCGAGCGCGGCGGGAGGATCGAGGATCACCGTCTCGCCGGGCGCGAGGCCGGACAGTACGGTGCGCTGTCCGCTACCGGCCGCAGCGGTGCTCACGCTGCGCAACTCGGCCGACGCATCTCCGTCGCCGCCGGCAACCACGAAGACGACCTCGCCGCCATCGCGTTCGGCGATCGCCGCCTCCGGCACGCGCACGCCACGCGGTCCATCCTCGCCACCGGTGTCCGGCGCGCGCTCGAGGAAGCTCACGGTCACGCCCATGTCGGGCACGATCCTCGGATCCTTTTCCTTCAGCGCCACGCGCACCTTGACCGTGGCCTTGCCGCGGTCGGCGGTGGGGATGATCGCGATCACCTCGGCCGGGATCTTCCAGTCGGGGTAGGCATTGAGCGTGGCTTCCACCGGCATCGCGGGCCTCACGCGGCCGATATAGGCCTCGCCGACATCGACCTCGACCTCGAGCGAATCCATGTCGACGATGGTGCCGATGCCGGTGCGGGTGAAGCCGCCGCCGGCCGACAGCGGCGAGACGATCTCGCCCGGCTGCGCGGCCTTGGCCACCACCACGCCGGCGAATGGCGCGCGGACCACGGTGTTGTCGACACCGATACCGCTGATGCGCAGCTGCTGGCCGGCCACCTGCGCGTTGCGCCGCGCGGTCGCGAGCTGGGCGCGCAGCGATTCGCGCTGGGCGACCGCCTGTTCGTACTGCGCGCGCGAGACCAGCTGCTGCCCGACCAGGCTCGACAGGCGGGTAGCATTCGCCTCGGCTTCGGCGAGCTGCGCCTCCACGCCGGCGATCTGGCTGCGCGCGGCATCGAGCTGGGCGCGCGCCAGGGCGTTCTGGGCATCCGCATCGATCGGGTCGAGCGTGGCCATGACCTGGCCCTCCTCCACCGCCATGCCTTCCTCGATCAGGACCTCGCGCACGCGGCCGGTGATCTTGGCCGAGACAGTCGCCATGCGCCGCGCCACGACATAGCCGCTGGCATCCAGTACCGATGCCGCACCACCGCTTCCGCCCCCGGTGGCGACTGCGCTGGCGGTGCGTACCTCGACCGCGCGCTGGCCGCCGAACATGGCCCAGGCCAGTCCGGCGAGCAGCAGCAGGGCCACCGCGATGGCAAGTCCGATCCACAGACTGCGCCGCGAAGGCGGAGGCGTGGGCTGGCGCTCGATGCGCAGTTCCTTGAGCAGGTCGGCTTTCGTGTTCATCGGGTTACCGGACAGGAGCAGGGGGCGGAGTGTGACCGCGCCCGGGATCGCCCACACTTTGGGCGGAGTCGGCGGGCGCTGTCACCTGTGAAGTGTCATGCGATCACTCGCAGCGCAGGGAATCGATCAGGCGCGAACCCGCCAGGCGCCATGTCGGAAGCAGTGCGCTCGCGAGGCCCAGCGCGAGGCTGTAGCCGCCCACGGTCAGCGCCAGTGCCGGCGTGATCGCCAGCGGGGCCTGCACCGCCAGGCTGCCGGCCGAGGTACCGAAGGCGTGTCCGTCGACCAGGAGTACCATCGCGGCCAGCGCAAGCGCGGTGGCGAGCAGGCCGATGGCGGCCACCTCGAGCAGCACCGCCAGTGCGATGGCCGGCGCGGGGAAGCCGAGTGCGCGCAACGTGCCGGTTTCGCGACGCCGCCTGCGCAATGCCGTGTCCAGCGCATTCGCGATCACGAGCGCGGCGCCGGCGCCGAGCAGCAGCGCGATGCCGGCCGCAGCCACGCGCACCAGATGCGAAACGAACGCCACCTGGTTGGCGTGATAGGCATCCTGCGGCACCACCCGGAGGCCGGCCAGCCTGGGGTCGGCACGCACGGCGGCGGCGAAGGCCTCGAACGCCGCCGCGTCGGTGAGCCGGATCCAGAGCGCGGACACCTGTCCGGGCGCGTTGAACGCGGCCTGCAGGGTGGCGAGGTCCGCCCAGAGTTCGGACTCCCAGAGCCCGCCTCCAGCGACAAGTCCGTGCCTCAGCGCGAGGCTCGACTGGCGCAGCAGCAGCGTCGGGGCATCGTCCTGCAGCTCCCGATAGGCAGGGGCGGCCATGGCTCCGACCAGCAGTTCGCGCACGCCGGGCGGCGCCACGCCGGCCGGCACCGCGTCCACGGTCGCGAGCAGCGCCCAGGTCGAGTCGTCGACGCCGCGCAACTGGACCGTGCTGCGCATGCCGTCGGCTCGGGTGAGCTTGGTATTGGCGATGAACTGCGGCGCGACCAGCGCCCGGCCCGAAGCATCGCGCGCCACCTGCGGCAGCGCGGCGACGAGCCCGGCCGTGCCGGCCGGCAGCCGACTCTCCACTTCGCTGCGTGCCTGCGCCGACAGCACCAGCGCGATGCGGTCGTCGCCCGTGCGTGCGGCGATGCCGTCGATCCCCGCGGGCACCGCCAGGAGCAGGCCGAGGGTGGCCGTCGCGATCATGAAGCCCGCCAGCATGAGCATCGCGTCGCGCGGCCTGGCGACATGGCCGGCCAGGAAGATGCGCAGCACGGCGACAGTGGGCCGGAACATCGCGACGCCTCAGCTACGCGCCAGGTCGACCGGGCGCAGCGTGCGCACGGTCAGGGCCGGGGCGACCGAGGACAGCACGACCAGGCCCACGAGGCCGGCCGCCAGCCAGGGGGCGTGTTCGAACGGTGGTTGCAGGCGACCGAGCAGATGGGCCGTGCGGTCACCGACCGCGTCCACGAGCCATAGCCCGAGCACGACCCCCGACATCGTGCCTGCTGCCACGACCGCTGCCACTTCCAGGGTGATGGCCGCCAATTGCACCGCACGCCCGAAACCGAGCGCCTGCAGCATCGCCATGCTGGCGCGCCGCTGTGCGGCCAGATGCGCGGCAATGCTGATGAAGACGAGCAGGACGCAGGCCGCGAGCGCTAGCATCACCGCCCGCAGCAGCGCCGCGACGTTGCCGAAGCGCCCGAGCACGTTGTCGGTGCCTCCGCTCACGTGCGCCTGGACCGGAGGGTCGCCGTGTTGCAGCTGCGCTTCGATGTCCGATGCCAGCCGGGCAAGGGCCAGCGGATCGCGCCCGAACACCTGGATGATGCGCGCCTGCTGGCGCTCGGCGTCCGGCAGCAGCCGGTCCACATGGGCGTAGTGGGCGATCGCGACCTGTTCGCCGAAGCCGCCCTCGTCGCTGTGGAACACGCCGGCGATGACGAGTGGAACGACCTGCCCCTGCAGTCCAGGGGCCTCGATGGCCATGCCGGGAGCCCATCCGCAGCGTTGCGCGAGTTGCGCGCCGACCAGCACCCCGTGCGGGGTCGCGCGCCAGGCCGCGACGTCGTCGGACCGCACGCGGAGCTTGCGCAACCGGCGTCCGGGATCGTCGCCGCCCCAGCCGTTGAGCGTGGCGATGCCGTGCGGCGGCTGGCACACCACGGCGATGACGTTCATGTGGTTGACGGCGTCCACGCCCGGCAGCCGCGAAAGCTCAACGGCATGGCGCAGCGGGAGGAGGATGCCTTCGCGTGCACTGTCCACCGTGATGCTGGCATCGGCCAGGCCTGTGCGCGCCACGAACGGGGAGGCCAGCGCGCCGAGCACGAGGAAGCCGGCGATACCGACGGCCAGCGTCGCGGCCATGTAGGCGTGGCGCGCCGGAGACTCGATCAGCCGGAACCAGGCAAGCGCTGCACAGGCGCGGCAGCGCGATGCAACGCTGCCGCGCATCGCTATTTCGCCAGCGCCACGCGGACGATGTCGAGCGAATCGGGGTGGGCCTCGAGCAGTGCATCCGCCGCTGCCCCCCAGGGCCCGCAGCCGGTCGGCCCGCACTCCGATGCGTCGAGCAGCACCAGCGCGGTCCAGCGCCCGCTCGGTGGGGGCGGGGGGGTGCCGAAGTCCGCCAGGATCGTCGCGACGTCCTCGCGTCCAAGGCTGTCGAGCCCGGCCTGTTCCGGATCGGCCGCGGCGAATGTCCCAGACAGCCGGGCGAGCGCGGCCTCGTCGTCGACCCTGGAGTGCAGGCGGCCCGCCGGCGTGTACAGCCAGATGGCCGGGAACTGGTAGCGGCCATCGACCGCGTGCCCTGCCGCGGCGCTGGCCTTGTGGAACGCGACGACGAACTCCTGCAGCGGCACGGAACGCGGGACATCGGGCCGGGCGCTGTCTCCGGTCGCGTCGACATCGACGCCCGCGGCGTGGCCGTCGCTGGCGCCGGGGCGCGAACACGCGGCCAGGCCCACGACCACGGCAAGGAAGAGCATGGGCCAGGTGCGACATGGGGACGGCGACCGGCCCCGGTCATTTTGGATCATGTGCGCGAATCCCTCCGGATGCATGGTCAGGTGCGGGAGGGCGCGGCGGCCCTCCCGCGGGGCCCGCTCAGCGGACGACGATGATGACGCAGTTGTCGTTGATGCAGATGACGATGGTCGTCTCCGCGGCGGCTTCCTGGACCGGGAGCGCGAATGCGGCCGAAGCCGCAAGCAGGAGCCCGGCCACGCCGGAGGTGATCTTCTTCGTGAGCATATGACTTTCCTTGTGCAGTGATTAACAGCCCGTCCATGGACGTCCGCAGGTCCCGCAAGGGGTGCCGGTCAATGGCAGGGCGGCGTGTCCGCGGCCTCCATCGCCACGGACCCGCGGGGTTCTAGCACGCGCGTCCGGTGGCGTCCAACACAAGGCCGCATGCGCATGCGGGGATGTGACGCCTGTCATGCGGGACGGATGATGGCGGGGACTCGAGGCCGGTCCCCTCGTGTTCCAGGCTGGGCGCATCCCACAGGAGCCAAGCCATGCAACTCCGCTACCACCTCATCCCGACCGCGGCCATCGTTGCCGCCCTTGCCACGGCGGCGGCCTTGGCCGGCCCGCCTGCGCCCGCGGCCCTGGCAGCGCATGACAGACCCGCAGGCAGCACGGCCCTGCCGTCGGGAGGCGAGGGTTCGGCCTTCGCGATCACCGACGTGCGGGTGTTCGACGGCGAGCGCGTGCTTGACGATGCCGACGTGCTGGTCCGCGACGGCCGCATCGCCGCGGTTGGCCAGGACATCGCCATCCCGGCGGACACCCGGGTCCTGGACGGCGCCGGCCGCACGCTGCTTCCGGGCTTCATCGACGCGCATACGCACAGCTGGGGCGATGCGCAGCGCGATGCCCTGCGTTTCGGCGTCACCGCGGAGCTCGACATGTTCGGCGACTGGAACCGCATCCCGGCGCTGCGCGCACAGCGCGAATCGCTCGCCGCCACGACGCAGGCCGACCTGTGGACGGCTGGCGCGACGGTGACCACCGAGGGTGGCCATGGCACGCAGTTCGGCTTCCCGGTGCCCACGCTGGCGCCGGACGGCGATGCCGCGGCCTTCGTCGACGCACGCGTGGCGGAAGGTTCGGACTACATCAAACTGATCGTCGAGGATTTCAGCACGCACTCCCCGGATCACCGCCTGCCGACAATCACGCCGGTGCAGGTCGCCGATGCGATCGCGGCCGCCAGGAAGGCCGGCCGCCTGGCCCTGGTGCACGCGTCCTCGCAGGCCGACGCCCTGCATGCGGTGGGGTCGGGTGCCGACGGACTGGTGCATGTCTTCCATGACGAGCCGGCGTCGCCGGCGTTCATCGAAGCCGCGCGCGGGGCCGGCAGCTTCGTGACGCCGACGCTGTCGGTGGTCGCCGGCTTCGCCCAGGACGGCAGTGGCAAGGCGCTGGGCGCGGATGCGCGGCTGGCACCCTGGATCGGGGCCGGGCAGCGCGCGGGGCTCGAAGCG
Source organism: Luteimonas sp. (assembly GCA_036515815.1). Lineage (GTDB taxonomy): Bacteria > Pseudomonadota > Gammaproteobacteria > Xanthomonadales > Xanthomonadaceae > Luteimonas. Next base: position 6,119 of record DATBUS010000130.1, on the reverse strand, counting down.
GCATTCCCCGGCCCGCCGCGTCCCGGAATGCTTGAAAACGCCCTGCGTACCGTCGCGGCCCTGCATGCCGGGGGTATCGACATCCTCGCCGGTACCGATGCCGGCAACCCGGGTACGACGCACGGGGCGAGCATGCATGGCGAGCTTGAGCTGCTGGTGCGCGCCGGCCTGTCGCCGGAGGCGGCCCTTGCCGCCGCGACATCGGTGCCGGCGCGCCGCTTCGGCCTGGCCGACCGTGGTCGCATCGCAGCGGGCATGCGCGCGGACCTGGTGCTCGTGGAAGGCGACCCCACCACCGACATCACGGCCACGCGCGCCATCGCCGGCATCTGGAAGAACGGCCACGCCGTGGACCGCCCGCGAAGCGACCAGGCCGCCGCGGCGCCCGCGATCGCCGAGGGCGCACTGGTTGCGGACTTCGATGATGGCGGCACCGGGGTCCGCTTCGGGCATGGCTGGCAGCTCACCACCGATGCCATGGCAGGCGGCGCCTCGGTCGCCGCGCAGGACGCGTCCGCAGGCGGTGCGGCCGGCACGCGCGGTGCCCTGCGCGTCTCCGGCGAGATCCGCCCGGGTTTCGCCTTCCCCTGGGCAGGCACGATGTTCCATCCGGGTGCGCAGCCGATGCAGCCGGTCGACGCCTCGTCGCGCCGCGAACTCGTGTTCCAGGCGCGGGGCGATGGTCGCACCTACCAGGCGATGCTGTTCTCGGGTCCGTCGGTGCAGGGCATGCCGGCGATGCAGCCGTTCACGGCAGGCCCGGAGTGGACCGAGGTACGGATCCCGCTGTCGGCCTTCGCGGGGGCAGATCCGTCCACGCTGCGCGCGGTGGCGATCACCGCGGGCCTGCCCGAGGGCGGATTCGAACTCTTCATCGACCAGGTGGAGCTGCGCTGAGTGGGGCATCATCGCGCCATGCAGCAGGCGGGCACCCAGGGGAGGCCACCGGGCTGGCGCGGGTGGTTCGCGCCGGCGCCGGACTCGATGATGGCCGCCAGCCTGCGCCTGGGCCGGCCACCGTGGACGGAGTGGGTCCACCTGGTCTGGACGGCGTGGGTCTTCGTCACCCCCCTGTTCACCCCGGGTGGCTACGGGCTGCGCTGGGCGCTGCTGACGGCCACCTCGTATCCCTTCTTCGTCTGGCTCTACGCCATGGCGCTGCTGCGGCCCGAGCGCGTCGCGCCCCGGTATGCGCTGGCCATGGTCGGCTTGAGCTTCGTCCTGCTGCCCTGGTATCCCTCGGGCCTGAGCTACTTCATCTTCGGCTGCGTGATGCTGCGCAGCTGGCGCAGTGCTTCGCTGCGCGACTACCTGCTGGTGCTTGGCGTGCTCTGCGCGGCCTTCCTGGCATTGGCACTGGGCGTCGGCTACCCGTGGCAGGCGCTGGTCTGGCTGCCCATGGTGACGGTGATCGTGGCGCTGGTGGTGCATGCCGAGCAGACCGGCCTGCGCAAGGACGCCGCCCTGAGGCTGTCCCACGACGAGGTGCGCCGGCTCGCCAGCCTGGCCGAACGCGAGCGCATCGGGCGCGACCTGCACGACCTGCTCGGCCACACGCTGTCGCTGGTGGCCCTGAAATCCGACCTGGCCGCGCGCCTGGTCGATCGCGATCCGGCCGCTGCGCGCAGCGAGATCGATGAAGTCAGCCGGGTGGCCCGCGATGCCCTGGCGCAGGTGCGCTCGGCCGTCAGCGGCATCCGCGCCACGGGAATCGCGGCCGAGCTGGCCTCGGCGAAGCTCCTGCTCGAGTGCGACGGCGTGGCCCTGCGCCACGACCGGGACGACCGGGACCTCGCCGGCGAGGCCTTGCCGCCACCGGTCGAGACTGCGCTGGCCATGGTGCTGCGCGAGGCCGCCACCAATATCCAGCGCCATGCCCGTGCAGGTCGCGCCGAGGTGGTGCTCCGCGCCGAGGGCGCGGGCGTGGTGCTCCGGATCAGCGACGATGGCCGCGGCGGCACGCTCGTTCCGGGCAACGGCCTGACGGGCATGCGCGAGCGCGTCGAGGCTCTGGGCGGGCGACTCACGATCGGCCCGGCAGATGGCCGCGGGACCGTGCTCGAGGCCTGGTTGCCGCTCGACGGCGACATGCCCGCCGAACCGGCCGCCGGGGTGCCGGCGTGATGCGCATCGTGCTCGCCGAAGACCAGGCCATGTTGCGCGGCGCGCTGGCGGCACTGCTCGCGCTGGAGGACGATATCGACGTGGTCGGTACGGCTGCCGACGGCGAGGAGGCCTGGCGCGAGCTGCAGCGCCACGCGCCCGACCTGCTCGTCACCGACATCGAGATGCCGGGTCTGACCGGCCTCGAGCTGGCCCAGCGCATCCAGCGTCATGGGCTCGCGACCCGGGTGGTGATCGTCACCACCTTTGCCCGCGCCGGTTACCTGCGGCGCGCGCTCGACGCCGGCGTGCAGGGCTACCTGCTGAAAGACGCACCTGCGGAACGGCTCGCCGCGGCGCTGCGGTCGGTGCATGCCGGCGGCCGCGCCATCGACCCGCAGCTCGCGCTGGAGGCCTGGTCCGAGGCCGATCCGCTCAACGAGCGCGAACGCCAGGTGTTGCGCCTGGCGGGCGAAGGCCAGTCCGCAGGTGCGATCGCGGCGGCGTTGCACCTGTCGCCGGGGACCGTGCGCAACTACCTGTCCGAGGCGATCGGAAAGCTCGGCGTCGGCAACCGGATCGAGGCCTACCGCCTGGCGCGGCAGAAGGGCTGGCTGTAGCGGCCGCTCAGCCGCGTGAGCGTGCCTTCAGCATGTCGTAGGCCGCGCGCAGCCCGAGTGCCTCGCCGCCGGCGGGGCGGCCCGGGCGGTCGCTGTCGTTCCAGGCGTAGGTGTCCAGATGGGCCCAGGGCAGCTTGCCCGGCACGAAGCGCTCCAGGTACAGCGCCGCGGTCACGCTGCCGGCCATCTTGGAGCCGGCATTGGCCATGTCGGCCACTTTGCTGGTCAGGTAGCGCAGATAGGGACGCCACAGCGGCATGCGCCAGAGCGGATCGCGCACGCGCATGCCGGCATCCAGCCAGTCCTGCGCCAGCGCGTCGTCGTTGGAGAACAGCGCCGGGAGATCGGGGCCGAGCGCGATACGCGCGGCACCGGTCAGCGTGGCGAAGTCGAGCAGCAGGTCCGGCGACTGCTCGCCGGCATAGGCCAGCGCATCGCCCAGGATCACGCGGCCCTCGGCATCGGTATTGTCGATCTCGACGCTGACGCCGGTGCGGGTCGCGATCACTTCGCCCGGGCGGAAGGCATCCGGGCCGACCGCGTTCTCCACCGCGGGCACCAGCAGGGTGATCCGCAGGGGCAGCTTCCGCGCCATCACCAGTTCGGCCAGTGCGATCGCGTGCGCCGCGCCACCCATGTCCTTCTTCATGTTGCGCATGCCATCGGCGGGCTTGAGGTCCAGGCCGCCGGTGTCGAAGCACACGCCCTTGCCGACGATGGCGACGTGCGGATGCGAGGCCTCGCCCCAGCGCAGGACGAGCAGGCGCGGGGCGCGATGCGAGGCGCGGCCGACGGCGTGGATGGCGGGGAAGTTCTGCTCGAGCAGGGCGTCGCCGGTGATCGCGGTGAAGTCGGCACCGTGCGCGGCCGCGATGTCGCGCGCGGTGGCTTCCAGCTCGGCGGGGCCCATGTCCTGGGTCGGCGTGTTCACCAGGTCGCGCACGCGGGTGGTCGCGGCCAGAACGTCCACGACCTCGGCATCCAGGTCGTCGAGCGCAAGGCGCGCGCGCGCGGGCCTTGCCTTGCGATAGCGGGCGAAGTCGTAGCTGCCCAGGCCCCAGCCCAGTTGCAGCGCGCGCAGGACACCGGCGTCCGGATCACCCGCGGGTGCCCAGTCGCCGGCCGGCAGCGCGCGCGGAGCGTGCGCATGGCTGCAGGGATCGAGCGGGTCGCCAACGCCGAGCACCGCGGCCGCGGGCGCGCCATCGCTGCCCGGAATGACCAGGCAACTGCCCGCCGATGCATCGAATCCATGCGCGCCCAGCCAACCCGCGACGGCCGCGGGCTGGCCGGCGAGCCATTGCGCCAATCCGCGCTGCTCCACCAGGTGCAGCGGACGGGCGCCGGCGGTACCGGCCGGGGCGTAACAGGGGGCGAGGCTCATGTGCGGGTACTCCGTGTGGGGGCGGCCGGCGCGGGCAGGTGCGCGTCCAGCCAGTCGGCCAGTCCGGCCAGGGAATCGAATTCGAGGTCGGGCGCGATGTCGGCATGCGCCCAGCAGGCAGGCTCGCCACTGTCGCCGGGACGGTTGATCCAGCAGCTGCGCAGGCCCGCGCGCGCGGCACCGGCGACATCGGCCTCCGGATGGTCACCGACGTGCAGGACCTCGCCGGGCGCGAGGCCGAGTTGCTCGCAGGCGGCCAGGAAGATCGCAGGATCGGGCTTCGCGCTGCCGAAGCTGCAGGCGCTCAGCTGGGCGGTGAACAGGTGGTCCAGGCCGATGCGTGCGAGGTCGGCATTGCCGTTGCTCAGCGCCGCCACCGGCAGCCGGGCACTGATGCGCTCGAGTGCGGCGATGGCATCGGGATAGCACTCCACCCGGTTGCGCTCGGCGAAGAAAGCCTCGTACGCGGCATCGGCCAGCGCCACGTCACCTCCGCTTTCGCGCAGTGCCGCTTCCAGCGTCAACCGTCGCAGCGCCGACATGTCGTGTGCCAGCGACGGATGCTCGTCGGCCACCCGTGCACGCAGGGCGCGCATCGCCTCCACCGGGAACATGTCGGCGGTCGCCGGGCTGTGGCGGCGCATCCAGTCGTCGAGCACGCGCTCGATGCGGGCACCGATCGGGGCGAACGGCCAGATGGTGTCGTCGAGGTCGAGCGTGATGGCGCGGACGGCAAAGGCCATGCGGCCATTGTACGGCGCGGCTACTCGAGCAGCCGTGCCCAGCCCTGGAACCCATCGATCCGCGCGAGCACGCGCTTGACGCAGACCAGCAGCGGCACTGCCAGCAGCAGGCCGACGATGCCCCAGAGCCAGCCGAACACCAGCAGGGCCAGGATCAGTATCAGCGGCGAAAGCTGCATGCGCTGGCCGAGGACCAGCGGCGTCACCAGCTGGCCCTCCAGTGTGTGCAGTCCGAGGTAGATCGCGGCCGGAAGCAGCGAAGGCCCGACCTCGTCCCAGGTCACGAAACCCATCGCGAGCATCAGTGCCACGCCCAGCGCGGGGCCGACGTAGGGGGCGTAGTTGAGCAGCATCGCGATCGTGCCCCACAGCAGAGCCTCGGGCCCGTCCAGGCCGAGTCCCCAGTGCAGCACCGCCGCCAGCAACAGGCCGAGGCCGGCATTGATCAGGGTGATGGTGAAGACATAGCGCGACAGGTCGTGCTCGATCGAATGCATGATCTCGGCCGTCACCTTCTGCCGCTGCCGGGTCGGCAGCAGCGCGATCGCGCGGCGTTGCAGATCCTCGCCGAAGACCATGAAGAAGAACGTCAGGAGCACCACGGCCAGCACGCTGCCGACCGCCTTGGGTGCCCGGGTGAGGAAGGCATAGGGATCGTCCTGCACGGTGCGGACGACTTCCACCCGGCCCTGGTCGCCCCCCGCCGCCTGGCGCGCGATGTCCTCGGCCACGCGGTTGGCTTCGTGCACCGGCCGGACCAGCTCGCTGAGTTCGCGGCCGACCTGGCGCATCTGGCGCGGAGCTTCCTGCATCCAGTCGGCCGCCGGCGCCAGCAACTGCTGGCCCAGCAACCCGGTGCCGGCGATGCCGCCCACCAGCACCACCAATGCCGCCAGGAAACGCGGCACGTAAAGGCGCCGCAGCGCGCGGATCACCGGATTGCCCACAAGGGCGAGGAACATCGCCAGCAGCACCGGCAGGACCACGCCCTGCGCGGCCCACAGCGTGTAACCCACCGCCAGGAAAGCGAGGACGACCACGGCGGCAGGCGCGCGTGGCCGCGGTGGAAGCTGGGGCGCGGCGATCGTGGCCGGAGCGGCCACCGCGCCGGGGGCAGCGCTGCTATCGGGGCCGGCGTCCGGACTCGTCGCGCTCACGACCGCGGCCGTGCGCTCAGCGCGGCTCGGAGATTTCGGTCGCCGCCTCCGCGGGAACCGGCGGCGAATCCCAGCTCGGGTCCGCCACGTAGCGACGCTCGCTCGGCCGCGC
>DATBUS010000129.1:0-30499 GCA_036515815.1 Luteimonas sp. | reverse complement strand
GGCCGCCGCCGCCCGTGCGGCTCCCAGGATCGCCGCATCAAGCGCCGGAGAGGGCCCCTCCGGCTGGCGCCCGCGTGCCAGCGCATCGGCGAGGGCACGCTCGGCCGGGTCGAGCGGATCGTGGCGGGTCGGACCCGTCATCGCGCGTCCTCCTGCATCGGTTCGCCGCGCGTCGCGCCGGCGAGCGTCGCGCGCAGCTTGTCCATGGCGTAGCGCAGCCGGGACTTCACGGTCTCGCGGCCCACGCCGGTGATGCTGCCGATCTCGTCCAGCGTGAGCTCCTGTTCCAGGCGCAGCAGCACCACTTCGCGTTGTTCTTCAGGAAGCGCATCGAGGGCACGTTGCAGGTCCCGCCGTTGCTGCCACGTGTCCAACCGGTGCTCGGGCGTGTCCGGGTCTTCAAGTCGTGCGGTCCGCGCCTCCGCGTCGTCCGGTGCCGGCGGGCGGTGCTGCCGTGCGCGCCAGTGGTCGGCCATGCGGTTGCGGGCGATGCGGTACAGCCAGGTGGCGAAGGGCGCGTCCGGGCGCCAGTCGGCAGCGGCGGCGATCACGCGCTGCCAGGTGTCCTGGAACACCTCGTCGGCCACGCCCGGGTCGCGCGACTGGCCCAGCAGGAACCGGTACAGCCGTTCGCGATGGCGTGCATACAGCGCTTCGAACGCGCCGATGTCGCCCGCCGCCCAGGCCCGCATCAGCGCATCGTCGCCGGGACAGGTGGCTTTCGGTGGTTCCGGGGAGTTCATCGCCGGCAGGTTAAGCGGTGCACCGGGGCGCGTGAAGCCCGTGCGCATCCCCGCGCGTGGCGGCATCATGTCGCCCGCGGTGCAGGGGGGAGGCCGCGCCGGCTTGCCGCTGGTGGTCGCTTCCATCGTTCTTCCCCTGGTGCGGGTCCGTGCGAGGGGAGCTGACAGGTGCAGGCAAGGATGGATATCCCGGTGGCGTCCCCGCCCCGCAAGGTCGATCTCGCGGGTCTGGCGGGCATGCTTGCGCAATCGCTGCCGACCGGCTCGCTGGTGGTGGTGTGCTGGAACGACGAACGCCTGGGCGAGGGCGAGTCCGTCGTCGACGGTGGGACCGGGCCCTTGCAGCGGCGTGCGCGGGCGCTGGTCGCCGGCGCCGCACCGCGCCTGGGCACCGGGGGCCGTGCGATCGAGGACGCCTGGCAGGAGGGCGAGGCGGCGGTCGCGATCACCGCACGCCTGCCCGAGGCCTTGACGCCCGGATCCTGCGATGCCTGGCGTGCGCTGGCGCGGCGGCTGGTCTCGGCCACCCTGGCCTCGGCCCAGGCCGAGGCGCGCGTCGAGTCGCTCCGCAAGTCCGAGCGGCTGCAGCAGGCGCTGTACGGCATCGCCGACCTGGCCGGCTCCGGGCTCGACATGGGCCAGGTGCTGAAGCGCATCCACGGCGTGGTCCGCGGCCTGATGTCGGCCGAGAACTTCTACATCGTCGCCTACGACGACGTGCGCGGCACCGCGCGCTTCCTCTACTTCGCCGACCGCATCGACCCGTGGGAAGCCGATCCCGAGGAGGAGATTCCCCTCGACGCCATGCCCACGAGCCTGACCGGTGCGCTGCTGCGCCACGGCCATCCCCTGCGTGGGCCGTCGGTTGAGCTGCGCGAACGCCTTTCGGTGAAGACCGACCCGCGCAATGGCCCCGACTCGGCCGACTGGCTGGGCGTGCCGATGCGCCGCGAGGGCCGGGTCTGCGGCGCGATCGTGGTGCAGAGTTACGAGCAGCCCGACTGCTACACCGACGAGGACAGGGCGCTGCTGGAGTTCGTCGCCCAGCACATCCTCACCGCGCTCGACCGCAAGCACGCCCAGGCCGAACTCGAACGCCGCGTGGTGGCGCGCACCCGCGAGCTGCAGCAGGCCAACGAGGTGCTGCAGGCCGAGATCGTGGAGCGCCAGCGTGCGGAGCGCCTGCAGCGGGCATTGTTCCGCATCAGCGAACTCTCGTTCACCGCGGCCAGCGTCGACGGCTTCTACAACGACCTGCACGCCGTGGTTGGCGAGCTGCTGTATGCGCGCAACTTCTACATCGCGATGGTGTCGGGGGACGGCGGCGAGATCGAGTTCCCGTACTCGGTGGACGAGCGCGACATCATCCGCCGTCCGAGGCGCATGATCCGCGGACTGAGCGAGTACGTGATCAGCACGGGCCGCGCGTTGCTGGCCGACCGCGACGTGATCGCCCGGCTCGAGGCCTCCGGCCAGCTGCGCCACCACGGCTCCCTGGCGCACTTCTGGCTCGGCGTGCCACTGCTGCGCGACGGGGCGGCCGTGGGCGTGATCGCGGTGCAGAGCTACTCGCCCGACATCGCCTTCACCATCCAGGACCAGAAGCTCCTCACCTTCGTCGCCCACCACATCGAGGGTGCACTGGCGCGCAAGCGCTCGCAGGACCACCTGAAGGCCGCGCACGCGGAGCTCGAATACCGGGTGGAGGCGCGCACGAGGGAGCTCGAGGAAGCCAACCGCGAGCTGCGCGCGCAGGTGGCCGAGCGCATGCGCGCCGAGGAGCGCCTGATCCACCAGGCGCGCCACGACCATCTCACCGGCCTGCCCAACCGCATCCACCTGCTCGAGCGCCTGGACGCTGCCATCGCCGAGACGCGTGCGCAGGCGCGCGGTCCGTTCGCGGTGCTGTTCCTCGACCTCGACCGCTTCAAGCTGGTCAATGACAGCGTCGGCCATGCCGCCGGCGACGAGATGCTGGTGGAAGTGGGCCGTCGCATCGCGCGGCTGCTGCGCGAGGGCGACGTGGTGGCGCGCCTGGGCGGCGACGAGTTCGCGGTGCTGCTTGGCGACGCCAGCGACCAGGCCGCGGCGCAGGCCGTGGTGTCGCGCATCCTCGCCGACCTCGGCCGACCCGTCTGGATAGCCGGACGCGAACTGTTTCCATCGGCCTCCGTCGGCATCGCGATGTGGCAGCCGCGTTACCACCACGGCGAGGACCTGCTGCGCGATGCAGATGCCGCGATGTACCGCGCAAAGGCGCTGGGGCGCGATCGGAGCGAACTGTTCGACGAGGAGATGCGTGCCGAAGCCACGCGCCTGCTCGACCTCGAGGCCGACCTCCGGCGCGCCATCCTGGCCGACGCCTTCGAACCCTGGTTCCAGCCGATCGTGGACCTGGCCAGCGGCAGGGTGGTCGGCCACGAGGCCCTGCTGCGCTGGAACCACGAGGCGCACGGGCCGCTGGCACCGGGCGAGTTCATCGGCGTGGGCGAGGACAGCGGCCTGATCGAGCAGGTCGACTGGCTGGTGTACAGGCGTGCGATCCACTGGATGACGCGGCATCGCGAGGGCTATGTCTCGATCAATGTCTCGCCGCGGCACTTCCACTCCGACAACTTCGCCGAACGCCTGCTGCAGATGCTGGAGGACGCCGGCGCGGATCCGGCGCGCCTGCGCATCGAGATCACCGAGGTGGCGCTGCTCGACGACGCGCCGCGTGCGCTGCGCATGCTGAAGACGCTCCGGGGGCGCGGCGTCCTCGCGCTGCTCGACGACTTCGGCACCGGCTTCTCGGCGCTGTCCTACCTGCACCGGTTCCCGATCCACGCGCTGAAGATCGACCAGAGCTTCGTGGCCGGTCTCGACGACGACCTGCATCCGGAGAGCCTGGCCCTGGTACGCGCGATCCTCGCGCTGGCCGGGACCCTGGGCATCGACACCATCGGCGAAGGGGTAGAGACGCCACGCCAGGCCGACACCCTGCGCCAGCTCGGCTGCACGATGGGGCAGGGCTTCCTGTTCGGCCACCCACGGCCTGCGGACGCGACCGGCGACGCGGCGGCCTGAGGGGCGCCGGATCGCGGCCGCGCCCTCCGCCGCATCCGCCTGCATGGCCGTGCCTGGCCGTGCCTCAGTCGCCGGTGCGACCGGCCTGGCCGTGCGTCGCCTGTCGCCCGGCCTCGACCAGGCCGGCGAACTCCGCACGCAGGCCCCAGCGGTCCTCGCCGCGCGATGCCCGCGCGCTGTCGGCGATCGCATCCCAGTCCCATTGGCCGAGGTTGTGGCCGCCGCGAAGCGCATCGGCGAACGCGGCGACTGTGGCGGCGAAGCGCAGGGACTCGCCGGGCCGTGCGCGGACCGCATCCCGCCGCAGCGGCACCTCCAGCAGGCGGCTTGCACCCCCGTCAGCCTGTTTCCAGCGCAGCCGCACATGGGCGAGCTCGCCACCGTGCGCTGCCTCCGGCGCGGTCGTCCCGCCGTAGCGCCGGGCGGGCAGCCGCTCGCCTCCGGATCCGACCAGCGCGATCTCGTACAGCGCCGTGACGGCATGCCCGGCCCCGATCTCGCCGGCATCGACGCGGTCGTTGGCGAAGTCCTCTTCGCGCAGCACGCGGTTGGCATAGCCGACCAGGCGGTATTCCGCCACCACGGACGGATTGAATTCGACCTGCACCTTGACGTCGCGCGCGATGGTCAGGAGCGTCGACGCCATCTCCTCCACCAGCACCTTGCGCGCCTCGATCAGGGTGTCGATATAGGCGTGGTTGCCGTCGCCGGCGTCGGCCAGGCGCTCGGCCATCGCGTCGTTGTAGTTGCCGGTCCCGAAGCCCAGCGTGGTCAGCGCGATGCCCGACGCGCGCTGGTCGGCAACCAGCGCGACCAGTGCGTCGCGGTCGACGGTGCCGACGTTGAAGTCGCCGTCGGTGGCGAGGATCACGCGGCTGGCGCCGCCCTCGACGAAACCCTGCCGCGCCATCGCATAGGCGAGCTCGATGCCGGCGCCGCCGTTGGTGCTTCCCCCGGCCTGCAGGCGCTCCAGCGCGGCGAGGATCTCGCCCTGGCGGTCGCCCGGCGTCGGCGGCAGCACCAGCCCGGCCGAGCCGGCGTAGGCGACGATCGCGACACGGTCCTGCACGCGCAGCTGCGTCGCCAGCGCGGCGAAGGCCTGGCGCAGCAGCGGCAGCTTGTCGGGCGCATGCATCGAACCGGACGTATCGACCAGGAACACGAGGTTGGCGGGCGGAAGCTCCGCCTTCGGCACGTCGTAGCCGCGGAGCCCGATCATCAGGAGGTGGCGCGCCGGGTCCCATGGCGCCGGTGCGATTTCGGTCGTGACCTCGAACGGGATGTCGCGCGTGCGTGGCGCCGGGTGGTCGTAGTCGAAGTAGTTGATGAACTCCTCCGCGCGCACCGCGTCCGGCGGCGGGCGCATGCCGGCACGGAGCATGCGGCGGACGTTGCTGTAGCTGCCGGTGTCGACATCGACCGAGAAGGTGGACACGGGATGTTCCGATGCCCGGCGCACGGGGGCGTCGTCGAGCTCGGCGTAGTGCTCGCGGTTCGCGGGTGCGGGTGGTGCAGGGGGCGAGTAGCCGGGGGCAGCAACGCGTGCCAGCGCAGGGGGCGCGAGGTCGCGGCTGACCGCCGACCGCTGCCGCGCTCCGGGCGCGGCCTCGCGGGCGGACCTCCCGTGTTTCAGCGGAGCACGCTGTGCCGGGGAATCGAACACGACCGGCGGCGCAGCTTCGGCGGCGGCGTCGGCACCGCGTGGTGGCGTCTGGCAGGCGGCAAGCAGCAGGCAGGTCGCGAACGCGGCGACACAGGCAGTGCGGTTCATGGATGGCGCTCCGTCGGTTGGACAGCGACGCCAACGCGCGGATGCGCCCCGTGGGGTCGAACAGGCCGTCGCGCCTCAGCGCGGGTCGCGGATCACCAGCAAGCGCGGCTCGGTCATGTCCTCGATCGCACTGCGGACGCCCTCGCGGCCCATGCCCGAATCGCGCACGCCGCCGTAGGGCATGTTGTCCACGCGGAAGCTCGGGACATCGCCCACCACGACACCACCGACCTCGAGGGCGTCCCAGGCCCGCATCGCGTGCGCCAAGCTGGCGGTGAACACGCCGGCCTGGAGGCCGAAGTCGCTGTCGTTCACGCGCGCGAGCGCCTGTTCGAAATCGTCGAAGGGCTCCAGCAGGGCCACCGGGCCGAAGACTTCCTTCCGATACAGGTCGGCATCATGCGGCACGTCCTCCATCAGCGTGGCCGCCAGGATATTGCCCTTGCGCTCGCCGCCGGCGACCAGCTTCGCGCCGGCCTTGCGCGCGGCGCGGATCCACGACTCCACCCGGATGGCCGCGTCCTCGTCGATCATCGGGCCGATGAAGGTGGCTTCGTCGCGCGGATCGCCCATGCGCAGCGCCTGCACCGCCGCCTTCATGCGCCGTTTGATCGCCGGGTACAGGTCGCGGTGGACGAGGATCCGCTGCACGCTGATGCAGCTCTGGCCGGACTGGTAATAGGCGCCGTTCACCAGTCGCGCGACCAGGTCGTCGAGTCCGGTCCCGGGGTCGGCGTCGATGACGCAGGCGGCATTGCCGCCCAGTTCGAGGCTCACCTTCTTCTTTCCGGCACGCGCCTTGAGATCCCAGCCCACCAGTCCGCCGGTGAAGCTCAGCAGCGCGATGCGCTCGTCCTCGACCAGCAGCGAGGCGTCCTCGTTGCTGCAGGGCAGGACGGAGAACGCGCCCCTGGGCAGGTCGGTTTCGGCCAGTACCTCGGCGATGACCAGCGCCCCGACCGGGGTCTTGGCCGCGGGCTTGAGCACGAACGGGCAACCGGCGGCGATCGCCGGCGCGACCTTGTGCGCGACCAGGTTGAGCGGGAAGTTGAACGGCGTGATGAAGCTGCAGGCGCCGACCGGCACGCGCTTGACCATGCCGCGGTAGCCTCGCGAGCGCTCCGACACCTGCAGTTCGAGCACCTCGCCGCCGATGCGCGTGGCTTCGCCGGCGGCAATGCGGAAGGTGTCGATCAGGCGCGAGACTTCGCCACGTGCGTCGCTGATCGGCTTCCCGGCCTCGATGCACAGCGCCAGCGCGAGCTCGTCGGCACGCTCGCCGAATCGGCGCACGCAATGTTCGAGCACGTCGCGGCGCGCATCCGGAGGGAACGCGGCCATGGCCGACCTTGCCGCATGCGCGGCCACCAGCGCCTTGCGCACCGCGGCGGCATCGGCGAAGGCGACGCGCGTGGCGACCTTGCCGCTGTACTTGTCCAGGACTTCCAGGTCGGCATTGGCGGCAACGGGGCGGCTGGCGAGGTAGTAGGGGTAGCTGTCGGCCAGGCCCTGCCTGTTCGCCTTCCTGCGCTTTTCGCCCCCGGCCGGGATCGCCGGCCTTGCTTGCCTGGTCTTCGCCATCGCCTTTCGTCCTCCGTCGTATCGTCGCGTGCCGCTCATTCCACCGCAGCGCTGAGCCGCGGGATCTCCTCGTTCAACAGCCGGTTGTCATCGCTGTAGTCCACCGGCACGTCGATCACGTCCACGCCAGGCGTGGCCAGCGCCCGGCACAACAGCGGCAGGAGCGCATCGGCCGAAGCAATCCGGTGCCCGCGGGCGCCGTGGCTCTCCGCATACTTCACCAGGTCGGGATTGCCGAGGTCCATGCCGAAGTCCGGATGGCCCTCATGCGCCTGCTTCCACCGGATCATGCCGAAGGCGTCGTCGCGCAGCACCAGCACCACCAGGTCCAGCCGCAGGCGCATGGCGGTTTCGAGTTCCGCGGAGTTCATCAGGAAGCCGCCATCGCCGCAGACCGCCACCACTCCGCGCCCGGGATGCACGAGTTTCGCGGCGATCGCCGAAGGCAGGCCGGCGCCCATTGCAGCCAGCGCATTGTCCAGCAGCAGCGTGTTCGGCCGCTGGCTGCGATGGTTGCGTGCGAACCAGAGCTTGTAGAGGCCGTTGTCGAGGCAGGTGATGTCTTCGGGTCCGAGCGCTTGCGCGAGGTCGGCCACGATGCGCGGGACCGCCATCGGAAAGCGGCGATCGACGCCCTGCTCCGCGATCCGCTCGCACAGCGCGCCACGCACGCGATCGAAGAACGCGAAGTCCCAGTGCGGCTGCGGCTCCAGGGCCTCGCCCAGGCGCCGCACGGCATCGTCGATATCGCCCACGACTTCCAGCTGCGGGAAATACACCTCGTCGACCGCGGCCCGGTCGTAGTTGAGGTGGATCACCGTGCGCCGGCCATCGCGCATGAGGAAGGGCGGCTTTTCGATCACGTCGTGGCCGATGTTGACGATGCAGTCGGCAGCCTCGATGGCGCGGTGCACGTAGTCGCCTTCCGACAGCGCCGCCGTGCCGAGCCAGAGCGGCCCGGTTTCGTCGAGCACGCCCTTGCCCATCTGGGTGCTGAAGAAGGGGATGCCGAGGCGGTCGACGAGAGTCCGCAGGGCGTCGGCGGTGCTCTTGCGGTTGGCGCCGGCGCCGATCATCAGCAGCGGATGGCGTGCGGTGCGGATGGCATCCGCGGCGCCGGCGATGGCCCCGGCTTCGGCCACTGGCCCGGGCGCACGGGACTTCCGGATCGGCACCGCACCGGTCGTGTCGCCGGCGATGTCCTGCGGCAGCTCGAGGTGGACCGCGCCCGGCCGTTCGGCCTCGGCACGCCGGAAGGCCTCGCGTACATGCGCGGGGATGCCGTCGGCCGCCACCAGCTGGCGCGTGTATTTGGTCAGCGGCCGCATCATGTCCACGGCGTCGATGATCTGGAAATGGCCCTGCGGGTTGTTGCGGATCGGCTTCTGGCCGGTGAGCATCAGCATCGGCATGGCGCCCAGCTGGGCATAGGCCGCCGCCGTCACCAGGTTGGTCGCGCCCGGGCCGAGCGTGCTCAGGCAGACGCCGGCGCGACCGGTGAGCCGGCCGCAGGTGGCGGCCATGAACCCGGCCGCCTGTTCGTGCCGGGTCAGCACGAGGCGGATGCGCGACGTGCGGAGGGACTCGATGAGGTCGAGGTTCTCCTCGCCCGGGATGCCGAAGACGGTGTCGACGCCCTCGGCTTCGAGCGCGGCAACGAGCAGGTCGGACGCCTTCGGCATGGGGCTCCCTCGGGGCTGCGACGGGAAACCAGTATGGAATCCGCGGCGTTAGCGCAGGGCGAGGGACCGCCGGACTCAGTCGGTGGCGCGGTCCGTGCCCTCGACGCGCACGCGCAGCACGCCGTCGCCGACGCGTGCGGACAGGGCGTCGCCGGTGGCCGCGTCACCGGTGCGGCGGACCACGCGACCGTCATCGTGGCGGAGGATGGCGTAGCCGCGCGCAACGGTGGCCAGTGGACTCACGGCTTCAAGCGAACGCGCGAGCCCGCGCAGGCGCACGGCGTCGCCCTGCATGCGTCGCGCCACGGCGGCCTGCGCACGCGGTGCCAAGTGATCCAGGCGCTCGCGCAGCGCTGCGAGGCGGCGCTCGGGGCGGCTCGTGCGAAGCACCGCGTCGGCATGGCGCAGCCGGGCGCGCAGCGCGTTGTCGCGTGCCTGCCAGGCGGCCTGCAGGCGTCGCAGCGCCTGCTGCTGGCGCTCGCCGAGGGCGCGCAGGCGCGCCTGTGGCGCCACGACCCGCAACCGCAACGAGGCCCGGTCGGCGCGCTGCATCCAGTCACGCATGCGCTGCAGTTGCAGGACCCCGAGGCGCTGGTGCAGGCCGCGGACCCGCGTTGCCACGTCCACCGCGCTGGGTACCAGCAGTTCGGCCGCGACCGAGGGCGTGGGCGCGCGCAGGTCGGCGGCGAAATCGGCCAGGGTGAAGTCGGTCTCGTGGCCGATGGCGGACACCACCGGCACCGGCGAGGCCGCGATCGCGCGTGCCAGCGCCTCGTCGTTGAATGCCCAGAGGTCCTCGAGCGAGCCGCCGCCGCGCGCCAGCACCAGCACGTCGTAGCGGCCGCTGGCGCCGGCACGCTCCAGCATGGCGCGTACCTGCGCCGCGGCGGCATCGCCCTGCACGGGCACCGGCAGCACGTCGGCCTCGACCAGCGGGAAGCGCCGGGCCAGAACGCTCAGCACGTCGCGCACCGCCGCACCCGAAGGCGAGGTGATGATGCCGACGCGGCGCGCGTATTCCGGCAGCGGGCGCTTGCGCGCCTCGTCGAACAGCCCTTCGGCCTGCAGCCGCGCCTTGAGGTCCTCGAAGGCCCGGCGCAGCGCCCCTTCGCCGGCCTCCTCCAGCGAGTCCAGGATCAGCTGGTAGTCGCCACGTGCCTCGTACAGCGTCAGGCGACCGCGCGCCAGCACGCGCAGGCCGTCGCGCGGCTGGAACCGCAGCCACTGGCTCTTCGGCCGGAACAGGGCGCAGCGCACCTGGGCCCGCGCATCCTTCAGGGTGAAGTAGACATGCCCCGACGCCGGGCGCGACACGTTGCAGAGCTCGCCTTCCACCAGCACCACGGGAAACGCGTCCTCCAGCAGGTTGCGCGCGAGCACGTTGAGCTGGCTGGGACTGAGGACGTTGTCGGCGGGCATCGGCATGGCCTCAGGATACCGTGCAAGCCGCGGCGACCGGGCCGGTGGGCGGATGCGGGCGCCCTGAACCGCCGACGCGTCGGATCCGGCCGGACGCCGCCGCAGGGACTAAAATGGTCCGATGAACGCCATCCCCAGCACACCGCACGCCGTCGCCGCCAGCCTCGAAGAATGGGCCTTCGGCCCGGCGCCGCGTCGCGCCACGCGCCAGGTCCTGGTGGGCCGCGTGCAGGTTGGGGGCGATGCCCCGGTCGTGGTGCAGTCGATGACCAATACCGACACCGCCGACGTCGACGGCACGGTGAAGCAGGTGGCGGCGCTGTGGCGGGCGGGCTCGGAACTGGTCCGTGTCACCGTCAACAACCCCGAATCCGCGGCCGCGGTGCCGCGCATCGTCGACAAGCTCGCGATGATGGGCATCGAGGTGCCGATCATCGGTGACTTCCACTACAACGGGCACCAGCTGCTGGCCGCCGAGCCCGCCTGTGCCGAGGCACTGGCGAAGTACCGCATCAATCCCGGCAACGTCGGCTTCGGCAGGAAGAAGGACCTGCAGTTCGCGCAACTGATCGAGTTCGCCATGCGGTATGGCAAGCCGGTGCGCATCGGTGCGAACTGGGGCTCGCTGGACCAGTCGCTGGCGACGGCGCTGATGGACGAGAACGCCGCCCGGGCACAGCCCTGGGACGCCGGCCGGGTGCTGCGCGAGGCGCTCATCCGCTCCGCGATCGACTCGGCCGGGCGCGCGGTGGAGCTCGGACTGCCGCGCGAACGCATCATCCTGTCGGCCAAGGTCAGCGGCGTGCAGGAACTGATCGCGGTGTATCGCGACCTGGCCGCGCGCAGCGACTTCGCGCTGCACCTGGGCCTGACCGAGGCCGGCATCGGCAGCAAGGGCATCGTCGCGTCCAGCGCGGCGCTGGCCGTGCTGATGCAGGAAGGCATCGGCGACACCATCCGCATCTCGCTCACCCCCGAGCCCGGCGCGCCGCGCACCCAGGAAGTGGTGGTGGCGCAGGAGCTGCTGCAGACCATGGGCCTGCGCGCGTTCACGCCGATGGTCACCGCCTGTCCCGGCTGCGGACGCACCACGTCGGAGTTCTTCCAGGAGCTTGCGAAGGTGGTGCAGGAGCACGTGCGCGAAAAGATGCCGGAGTGGAAGATCACGCGCCCCGGTGCCGAGCACATGACGCTTGCCGTGATGGGCTGCGTGGTGAACGGCCCCGGTGAATCCCGCCACGCCGACATCGGCATCTCGCTGCCGGGCACGGGCGAGGCGCCGTCGGCCCCGGTGTTCATCGATGGCCAGAAGGCGATGACGCTGCGCGGCGAGAACATCGCCCACGAGTTCGTGGCCCTGGTCGATGCCTATGTCGACCGCCGCTACGGCGGCACGGTGCGTGCCGGCTGAGAAGCCCGTGGTGCCCGGCCCGGCCGCGCATCCGGCGCGGCCCGACGGGCATGCGCACGCGGCACCTGGCCGGGCGCCGGTCGCCTGGCCGCTGTTCGCCGGGGTGCTGCTTCCGCTGCTTGTCTTCGCGCTGCTGGCGTCGTCCGTGCGCGCGGGACCCCTGGAGATCGATGCCGCACTGCTCGACATCGCGCAGCGGAGCGGGAGCGGGCGGACGGACCAGGCCTGGGCGTTGCTGACGCGCTTCGGCCACGAATGGGGCGTGGTGCCTTTCGACGTGCTGCTGGTGCTGGCCCTGGCCGTGATGCGGCGCTGGCGCCAGTGTCTGTTCGCGGCCGTTGCGCTGGGCGGTTCGGGCCTCTTGAACGTGGGCGCCAAGCTGGCCTTCGCCCGGGCACGCCCGGACCTGTGGGTCTCGATCGCGCCCGAGCACAACTTCAGTTTTCCCAGTGGCCATGCGATGGGATCGATGACGCTGGCCTGCGTGCTGGTCGCGCTGGTGCCAGCAGGACGCCTGCGCCTGGTGGCGATCGCGGGCCTGGGCGTGTTCGTGCTTGCGATCGGCTGGTCGCGGGTGCATCTCGGCGTGCATTACCCGTCCGACATCCTCGCCGGCTGGGTGCTTGCCACCGCGTGGACGATGGCCTGCTGGCTCGCCTTTTTCCGTGGGCCCCGCGCCGCCTGACACAGGCACGAAAGCCCTGCGAAACAGCGTCGAAGCACTTGTCGCGCGCCTGCTTTAGGGGGATGCTCCGGAGTGCAGCGCCTCCGGTGCTGCGCGTCCGGAACAGGGACTTGGCAGGCACCGCAATGACGGCCTCCGGGTCCGGGCGCAGCAGGGAAACATCCATTCGAGGGGGAGAGAACCCGTGATCATGAAGTCCAGTCTGGCGACGGCGGTGGCGACCGCCGTGGTCGTGACGGCCGCAGGTGCGGCCGCAGTGGGAATGAAGTCGAGGACGGCCGCGTCGACGGCGGCGCAGCCTGCGCCCCTGCCGATCGCGGTTTCCGCGTCGAAGGCGCCCAAGGAGGCGCTCGAGCCGCATATCGTGCTGTTCGCCGAGCCGGCGCTGGCCGCCTACCGGGGCGGCGTGCGCGGACTTGCCGCGCCGGTGCGCCATGCCAGCGGCCGCATCGATCCGTCCGCGCCGGCGGCCGGCGCCTACGTCGACTACCTGCGCAGCCGCCAGGCCGCGCGCGTCTCCGACATCAGCCGCAGCCTCGGCCGCAGCCTCGAGGTCCGCCACCGCATGCAGCACGCGGTCAACGGCATCGTGGTGTCGCTGACGCCGGCCGAGGCCGCGAAGGTCTCGCGCATGCGTGACGTACGGCTGGTCGAGGGCTACCGCGAATACGCGCTCGACACCGACACCGGCCCCGCGCACATCGGCGCCCCGGCGGTCTGGTCCGGCGCCGCTGCCGGTGGCGAGTACCAGGGCGAGGGCACGGTCGCCGCGATCCTCGACTCGGGCATCAACTTCGGCAGCCCCTCGTTCGCCGCGGTCGACCCGACCGACGGCTACAAGCACACCAATCCGCTGGGCGAGGGCAACTACCTCGGCACCTGCGACACCGGTGGCGTGGACGAAGGTCGCTGCAACGACAAGCTGATCGGTGGCTACGACTTCGTCTGCGAAGCCCCGGGCAACACCTGCTCCAATCCCGGTTTCCGCGAGGAGCCCGGTTTCGGCGATACCAATTCGCACGGCACGCACGTGGCGTCCACCGTGGCCGGCAACCGCCGCACGGTGGAGATCAGCGGCGCCGAGGCCGACATCTCGGGCGTGGCCCCGCGCGCCAACCTGATCGCGTTCGACATCTGCTACACCAATATCGCCACCGGCCAGGGCCTGTGCCCGAACCTGTCGGCGGTGGCGGCGATCGACCGGGTCATCGCGGACGGCGTGGCCGACGTCATCAACTACTCGATCGGCGGCGGTGCGCAGCCGTGGAGCGAGGCGGTGTCCCTGGCCTTCCTCAACGTGGTCGAGGCGGGCGTGTTCGTGGCGGCCTCGGCAGGCAACAGCGGCCCGGGCCCGAACACGATGGGCCACCTGGAGCCGTGGGTGTCGTCGACGGCGGCAGCGCAGCATGGCCGCGAGGGCTACTCCTTCCTGATGCAGGTCACCGGCCCGGGCACCGTGCCGGAGCCGCTGACGGCGATCGAGCTGACCACGGCCGGCAGCGGCGTGCCGCATACCACCCCGTTCCCCGCCAGCACGCCGCTGCGCGTGAGCCCCGCCATCGACGCGGTCGACGACGGCTGCAACGGCTATCCCGCCGGCAGCTTCGACGGCGCGATCGCCGTGGTCCGTCGCGGTGGCTGCAGCTTCACCATCAAGGTCAACGCGGCCGATGCCGCCGGTGCCGTCGCGGTGGTGATCGCCAACAACGTCACCGATCCGCTGATCCCGTCGGTCCCGGACACCTCGGTGCCGGCGTTCGGGGTGCCCAAGGCCGTGGGCGACGCGCTGCGTGACTTCCACGCCAGCCGCCCCAACGCCACCGCGGCGATCGGCTTCCCGGCATCGCCGGTGCCGAACACGCCCGACGCGCTGGCGGCGTTCAGCTCGCGTGGTCCGGCCGGCAATTTCAGCCTGATCAAGCCTGACGTCACCGCTCCGGGCTATGCCATCCTCGCCGCCGTCGCCGGGACCAGCATCACCGGCTCCGAGAACGCCGTGGGCCTGATGAACGGCACCTCGATGGCCTCGCCGCACCAGGCGGGTGCTGCCCTGCTGGTTCGGCAGGCGCGTCCGGACTGGTCGGTGTCGGAGGTCAAGTCGGCGCTTGCCATGACCGCCACCCGCGAAGTCTTCCTGGAAGACGAAGTGACCCCGGCCGGTCCGTTCGCACGTGGCTCCGGCCGCATCCGCGTCGACCAGGCGGTGCGCGCGGGCCTGGTACTCGACGAGTCCACGGAAAACTACCTGGCGGCCAATCCGGCCACCGGTGGCGATCCGTCCCAGCTCAACCTGCCGAGCCTGGCCAACCGGAACTGCGAGGACAGCTGCACCTTCACCCGTACGTTCCGCAACGTCGACGGCCGTTCGCAGACCTGGTCGGCCAGCCTGACCGGCCTCCGCGGAAAGGTGACCCCGATGCTGACCCGCGTGCCGGCCAACGGCACGGTGACCTTCCAGGTCACCATCGACAGCACCGGCATGCCCAACGATGGCAGCTGGCAGTTCGGCAACCTGCAGCTCAAGGCCAGCCCGCTCCGTGGCGGCAAGGCCGATCCGGTGCTGAACCTGCCGGTGGGCGTCTCGGCGCAGCCGCCGGTGGCCTCGCTGCCGGTGGTCACGCCGGCGAGCGTCGCGGCCGGTGGCCAGGGCTCGGTGGTGGTGCCGCTCTCCAACACCGGCGGTTCGCGCCTGCACTGGTCGGTGGACGGCAACGGCAGCGGCCTCGTGTCGCTGGTGGCGGCACTGCGTGGCGGCATCACCAACGGGTACTCGAGCACCCGTTACACCGACGCGGGCAACCAGGCCAACTACGCCGCCGATGACTTCTCGGTGGTGGCGTCGACCCGGCTCACCCGGATCGGCAGCGAGGGCTTCGTCGTCAGTGGCGTCGCGCTTCCGTCGGCCGCCCAGTCGATCGGCTGGACGATCTTCGCCGACGCCAATGGCCTGCCGGCCGGCAACCCGTCGAACATGACGGGTGCCGTGTGGAGCTACACCAGCCCGGCGACGGGCCCCGGCGTCACCTTCAACGGGGGCGACATCACCCTGGACCTCGACGCAGCCGGACAGAACGTCCAGCTGGCACCGGGCCGCTATTGGCTGGTGGTCCACACGGTGGGGACCCAGGCCAACCGCCGCGCATGGTTCGCCACCAACGACGGTGATGGAAGCTTTGCCACCATGGTCGCCACGGCGACCGGTGGCGGCAACTGGACGTCCCAGAACGCGTTCAGCGGCCTGTCCATGCAGCTGCAGGGCGAAGTCGACTGCGGCGCCAACTGGATGGGCGCGGTGACCCCGGCGTCCGGCGTGCTGCCGGCCGGTGGCAACCAGCCGCTGACGCTTCGCCTGCTCGGCAACGGATTGTCCGCGGGCAACTACAGCGGACACCTGTGCGTGGCCAGCAACGATCCGGCTGGGCCGGTGCGCGCGTCCCGCGTTGCGCTGACCGTCACTCCCTGATCCAGGGGGTCCGGCCCTCGCCGGACAGAAGATGCGAAGGGCCCGGGAAACCGGGCCCTTCGTCGTTCCTACTCGGCTGGCTTGGCCGCCTCGGCCGGGGCACTGGTCGCTGCCCGACGCCCCAGTTGTACCTCGCGGTGCGCGATATAGGCGTTGGCCAGGAGGATGATCCCGGCGCCGGCAAGGGTCCACTGCGTCGGTGCCTCGCCGAACAGGAGCCAGGCCGCCAGCGCCACCAGCGGCAACTGCATGAAGCTGATCGGCTGCAGCGCCGAGACCTCGCCGATCTCGAGCGCCTGCGTCCACAGCAGCTGGCCGCCCGTGCCGAAGGCGCCCAGCAGCAACAGCCACACCCACTCGACGCCCTGCGGCCACTGCCACGCGAACAGGGCTGGCAGGAGCGACATCGGCACCCAGAACACATAGGTGTAGAACACGATGGTGTCGGCGGCATCCACGCGCGAAAGCTGCTTGATCTGGATCGCCACCACCGCCGCGAGCAGGGCACCCGAAAGCGCCACCAGCGTGCCGAGGCTGAAGTCGGTGCTGCCCGGGCGCACGATCACCAGCACGCCGACCAGGCCCACGACCACGGCCGACCAGCGCCGCAGGCGCACGGTTTCGCCGAGGATGAAGACCGCGGCGATGGTCGCGAACAGCGGCGTGGCGTACGACAGCGCCACCGCCTGCGCCATCGGCAGGTGGCCCAGGGCCCAGAAGCCGCACAGCATCGAGCCGACGCCGACCGCGCAGCGCACGAAATAGCGCGGCAACTGGGTGGTGCGCGGCAGGTACAGGCCGCGGCGGAAGAGGAAGGGCAGCAGGAACAGCAGCCCGAACAGGTTGCGGAAGAACGCGACCTGGTAGGTCGACAGGGTTTCCGACGACAGGCGGATGGTGACCGCCATGGCCGCGAAGAAGGTGGTGCTGCCGAGCATCAGCAGCGCCGCCCGCGCCTGCGGGCTGGCCCCGGCGCGGGTCACCACGTCGCGCCGACGATGCGCGGTTCGGGCTCGAGCGCCACGCCGAAGCGCGACTGCACCGATGCCGAGATCCGCCGCGCCAGCGCCAGGAGTTGCGCACCGCTCGCGCCGCCGTGGTTGACCAGCACCAGGGCATGGCCGGCGGCGACCCCGGCGTCGCCGTCGCGGTGGCCCTTCCATCCGTCGGCATCGATGAGCCAGGCCGCGGACAGCTTGCGCAGCCCTTGGCCGGCCGCGAAGCACGGCAGGTCCGGATGCGCTTCGACAAGCGCCAGCGCCTGGGCTTCGGGCACCACCGGGTTCTTGAAGAAGCTGCCGGCGTTGCCGAGCACGGCGGGGTCGGGCAGCTTGCCGCGGCGGATGCGGCAGACGGCTTCGGAGACCTGCAGCGGCGTCGGTGTGTGGATGCCCATCGCGGCGAGTCCGGCACCGAGGCCGGCATAGCCGAGCTCCAGCCGCGGGGTGCGCGACAGCGCGAATTCGACCGCCGTCACCACCCAGCGCCCGGCCTCGCGCTTGAAGCGGCTGTCGCGGTAGGCGAAGGCGCACTCGCGGGCCTCGAGCCTGGCGGGCGCTGCGGTTTCGCGATCCCAGGCTTCGACCGCATGCACGTGCCGGTCGAGCTCGACGCCATAGGCACCGATGTTCTGGATCGGCGCGGCACCCACGGTGCCCGGGATCAGCGACAGGTTCTCGAGTCCGGACAGGCCCAGGGCCAGCGTACGCAGCACGAAGTCATGCCAGCCGCAGCCGGCCTCGGCGCGCACCAGCACGCGCTCGCCATCGTCGGCGACGACATCGATGCGGTCCCCGGTCATCGCCAGCGCCACGCCATCGAGCGGCCCGGCGAACAGCAGGTTGCTGCCCCCGCCGATCACGAGCAACGGACCGGCGGTGATGCGCGGATCGTCGAGGACCCGTGGCAGCGAGGCCACACCGGGCACCTCCACCAGCCAGGTCGCGCGTGCCGGGACCCGGAAGCTGGTGCGGGCGGTCAGGTCGGCGTCGCGCGTCCAGCGTGCGGCGGCGGTCGTGTCTGCGCTGTCGGTGTTCACAGGTTGGGGAGGTTGCCGCGGCTGGGCGCTTCCTTGCGTCGGCGGATCGCCTCGACGCATTCGCCGATGAGTGCAGGGCCGCGGTACACCAGGCCGGTATACAACTGCACCAGCGACGCGCCCGCGGCGGTCTTCTTGGCCGCGTCCGCGCCCGAAAGGATGCCGCCGACACCCACCAGCGGAATCGTTTCCGGCAGCCGCGTGCGCAGCATCCGCAGCACCGCGGTCGACTTGTTCATCAGCGGCTCGCCCGACAGGCCGCCGGTCTCGTGCGCGCGCCGGTGTTCCTGCACCGCGATGCGCGACACGGTGGTGTTGGTGGCGACGACGCCGTCCACGCCAAGATCGCCCAGCACGCGCGCCGCGGCATCGATGTCCTCGTCGCTGAGATCGGGGGCAACCTTGACCAGCACGGGCACGCGCCGGCCGTGACGCGCGGCCAGGCGTTCCTGGCCCTCGCGCAGCTCGCCCACCAGGCGCCGCAGCGCCTGCTCCTCCTGCAGCTCGCGCAGGCCGGCGGTGTTGGGCGACGAGATGTTCACCACCACGTAGTCCGCCAGTGCGTGGACGCGCTCGAGGCAGTGCAGGTAGTCGGCATGCGCCGACTCGTTGGGGGTGTCCTTGTTCTTGCCGATGTTGATGCCCAGCACGCCATTGCCCGGCCGCTTCGCCGCCGACACATTGCGCACCAGCGCATCCACGCCGCCGTTGTTGAAGCCCATGCGGTTGATGACCGCGCGATACTCCGGCAGGCGGAACATCCGCGGCACCGGATTGCCCGGCTGCGGGCGCGGGGTGACCGTGCCGACTTCGACGAAGCCAAAGCCCAGTGCAAGCAGCGCGTCGACATGCGCGCCGTCCTTGTCCAGCCCGGCGGCCAGGCCGACCGGGTTGGGGAATGTCAGTCCGAGCGCCCTGGTCGGAAACGGACGCGGCCGCGGGGCGAGCACGCCCTGCAGCCGCGTCCGGTGCAGCAGCCCGAGGCCCGAAAGCCCCAGGCGATGCGCGCGTTCGGCCTCGAGGGCGAACAGGAAGGGGCGCGCCAACCCGTACATCGGGGCTTCCTCAGAGGTCGAACTTGATGCCCTGTGCCAGCGGCAGCGCGTCGGAGTAGTTGATGGTGTTGGTCTGGCGGCGCATATAGGCGCGCCACGCGTCCGAGCCCGACTCGCGGCCGCCGCCGGTTTCCTTCTCGCCACCGAAGGCGCCACCGATCTCCGCGCCCGAGGTGCCGATATTGACGTTGGCGATGCCGCAGTCGGAACCGGCGGCCGACAGGAAGGCCTCGGCACGCTTGAGGTTGGTGGTGAAGATCGACGACGACAGGCCTTGCGGCACGTCGTTCTGCATGTCGATCGCTTCCTCCAGTTCCGAGTACTTCATGACGTAGAGGATCGGCGCGAAGGTCTCGGTCTGCACCACCTCGGCGTCGTTGGCGAGGCCGGTGATGATGGTCGGCAGCACGAAGAAGCCCTTGCGGTCGGTGAGCGCGCGGCCGCCCGACTCGACCGTGCCGCCGGCGGCCTTCGCCTTCCCGATCGCCGCGAGGTAGGCATCGACCGCCGACTGGCTGTTGAGCGGGCCCATGAGGTTGGCCGCGTCGGTCGGGTCGCCGATCTTCTTCTCAACCTGCGCATAGCCGGCCTTCAGCCTCGCGAGCACGTCGTCGTAGATCGACTCGTGCACGAACAGGCGGCGCGTGGTGGTGCAGCGCTGGCCGGCGGTGCCGACCGCACCGAACACGATGGCCGGGATCGCGAGCTTCAGGTCCGCGGTCTCGTCCACGATGATCGCGTTGTTGCCGCCCAGTTCCAGCAGCGAGCGGCCCATGCGGCGCGCGACGCGCTCGCCGACCTGGCGGCCGACCTTCGTCGAGCCGGTGAAGCTCACCATGGCCACGCGCTTGTCGTCGACCATGCGCTCGGCCAGCGCGTTGTCGGTGTCGTTGAACAGGAAGAAGAGGTCGGGGAAGCCGGCCTCGCGCAGGGCCTCGTTGCAGACGCGCATCGACGCGATCGCCGACAGCGGGGTCTTGCCCGAGGGCTTCCAGATCGAGATATCACCACAGACCGCGGCGATGAAGGCATTCCAGGACCACACCGCGACCGGGAAGTTGAAGGCCGAGATGATCCCGACGATGCCGATCGGGTGCCACTGCTCGTACATGCGGTGGCCCGGACGCTCCGAATGCATGGTCAGGCCGTAGAGCTGGCGCGAGAGGCCGACGGCGAAATCGCCGATGTCGATCATCTCCTGCACTTCGCCGTCGCCCTCGGGCTTGGACTTGCCCATCTCCAGCGCGACCAGCGAACCGAGCTTGTCCTTGTTCGCGCGCAGCGCATTGGCGCACAGGCGGATGGCCTCGCCACGCAGCGGCGCGGGCGTGGTGCGCCAGCTCCTGAACGCGCGCTGGGCGCGCTCGACGATCAGCTCGTAATCGGCTTCGGACGCGGCATGGACCTGGCCCAGCACCTCGCCATCGGTCGGATTGACCGGCTCGAGCACGCCCGCGTCACGGGTCGAAGCCCATTCGCCGTTGCCGAGATAGGTGCCCGATTCGGCACCGGACAGGCCGAGGGCGGAGAGGACGGGATGGGTCATGGGGCGGGGCTCCTGCAGGACGAGTGGCGCCCCCGGCGCGATTCGAACGCACGACCTTCCCCTTAGGAGGGGGACGCTCTATCCAGCTGAGCTACGGGGGCAACAGCCCGCAATTCTCGCACGCGGGCAGGATGCGGGCAAAAGGTGAGCGACGTACCGCCGCGTCTCCAGGCACCGCCTCCATGGGCGTCTGCAACCCGAAGGGCGCGACCCGGAA
Source organism: Luteimonas sp. (assembly GCA_036515815.1). GTDB lineage: Bacteria > Pseudomonadota > Gammaproteobacteria > Xanthomonadales > Xanthomonadaceae > Luteimonas. The sequence goes on along the minus strand of DATBUS010000129.1, from coordinate 9,822 downwards.
AAAAACGGCCGCCGGCGCAGTTCGAATGCGCGGGCGGCCCCATGGAGAGATCGGGTGGGTCAGGGGGGTCAGGTCAGCTGGCGGACCGCATCTGGAAGCGGCCGGGGAAGGGACCACCGGAATCCCAGGCCAGCGACATCATGTCCTCGATCACCGAGCCGCCATGGACATCGTCGGCCAGGATCGCGAACACCTGTTCGGGCGTCCCGGCGACCGCAAGGCGCTCCTGGGTCGCCGACCACCAGGGGGTCTCGATGCCGGCATCGAGGTTGTCCAGCTTCTCCTGGCCCTGGTGCGCTGCCACCGAGATGCGCGCCTGGTCGCGGATCGCCATCAGGTCATCGGTGGTGAAGCCCATCTGGACGTGCTGGTTGCCGTCGAGGCTGCGGTTGCTCGAGGCCCCGTCGAAGGCCGCCTCGGCGTAGGAGGCCAGGGCCGGATGGAGGTCGGCGCGGACCACGGTCCACTGGGCGTTGTCGTAATCGGGCGTGCCGTCGGCACCGACCTGGTAGCGGACGTCGGTCGTGAGACCGCCGGAGTTGGTGTAGGTCACCTGGCGGTCGGTGCTGCCGTCATCCCAGCGCGTGTCGGTGACCGTGTACTGGCTGTCGTCGTCGATGGCGACCTTGAGCCCGCCGAGTTCGATGCCGGCGAAGCGCGCGTGCTCGGCATCGAAGACCTGGGTGGTGCCCGACTGCGGCACGCCCGGCGGCGCCCATTCGGGGATCCTGCCGGTGGCCAGGAACTGCTGGTACGCAGCCTGGCCCTCGGTGGTCGACAGGTCGATGCGGGCGACGTCCATCTCGCGGCTTTCGTAGCTCGACTCGGTGCCGATGCCGACCGCGGCCAGGCCCTGGCGCCCGAGCCCGATGAAGAGGTCGTTCTCGACCGTCTCGACCGGTCCGGCGGCCACCTGCACGATCGAGCCCTCCTGGCGAGTGACGCTGAAGCCGAGGCCGGACAGTTCGGTGTGTTCGCTGCCGATGGTGAAGGCCTTCCAGTTGGCCTCGAAGGCCGAGCCCTGCAGGGACTGGCCACGCATCAGCACCGAGCTGCCGGTGGGCATGGACAGCGGGTCGAGCGGGTTGGGCATGCCGTCGAGATCGCCGCCGGCGAGCTGCGCGCCCTGCTGCGGAGTCACGATGGCCTCGTAGTCCAGGCGCATCCCGGAGAACTCGTGGTAGGACCCGGACACCGGCAGTCCCTTCATCACCTGGCGGAGCACCGGCGACCCGTCGGCCAGCTGGCGGACCGCGTCAGGGAGCGCGTTCAGGCGGTCGGCCCATTTGTAGAGCTTCTGCAGCGGGGTCTTGCCGAGGTCCACGCCGGCCTCGCCGCGGATCTCGACGCTGGCCTCCAGGCGCTGGGTCTGGTCGAAGCCGAGGCCCGTGCGCACCTCCGACAGCTCGACCTCGCCTTCCAGGGCGACCTGGGCCTCGCCGCGCACCGGCAGCCAGTTCGTCGTGCCGAGGCCGCCGGCCTGGCCGGAGAAGCCCACGCTGTAACCCGGGTTGAGCAGGGGCCCGAGGATGTCGTCGGGCACCGTGCCGAGGAGTTCGTAGCCGGCGGCGATCTGCTCCGGCGTCGCATCCGCGGGCAGGTCGACCCCCAGCAGGGACAGGGCGCCGCGCGCCTGCGGCAGCGGGATGGCGTTGGTGTCGGCGCTGGAGCCATTCGCAGTGAGATAGCCCGGGATCGTGGCCGGGGACAGCGCGGCCTCGTCGACGATGCGCTGCAGCTCCTGGACATAGGGGCTGGAGGCGTGGTGCTGGCGGGCCTGCTCGTACTCGAAGTTGGCGGTCGCCGGCGGCAGGGCATCGAAGTCGCTGCGCCTGGGCTCGAAGCGGTCGAGGGCGGCCTGCGCGGCTTCGGCGCGTTGTTCGTTGAAGCTGGTGTTGCGCGACTCGCGGATGGACTGGAGGTCGTCGGGCGGCAGGTTCCGCAGCGGTGGCCGGGCGAGGTCCGAGTGATCGGGCAGGGGCATGCCGTGGATGGCGGCGACGGCCTCCTGCGGGCTGTTGGCCGATGCCGGCAGCGGCACCGGCGCAGTGCGCGGCGCGCGTTCCACGGCCGGCGCTTGCGGGGCAGGCGCGGCCGGGGCGTCGTCCTGGCGCTGCTGCCAACTGGTGCGGATGGAGGCCTGGTCGTCGGGCGGCAGGCGATGGTAGAGCTGGGAGTCGACGCCGTAGATCTGGGTCATGGGGGTGGGACGGTCACCGGGGAAGGCATGACCCTAGCCGCGCCACGGTGGCCGACGGTACTCGGGCGGACCCTAGACTGCCGGCGTTCCGGCGGCGTTCCGGCGGCGTTCCGGCGGCGTCCGGTCGTCCACAACGACGAAGGGCTGGAACGGAGACCGTCCAGCCCTTCATGCGACTTCGTGAGTGGTGGAGCCAGGGAGGATCGAACTCCCGACCTCGTCATTGCGAACGACGCGCTCTCCCAGCTGAGCTATGGCCCCACAGGGGCTCGCATTCTATACGCCTGCCTCGGCGCTCGGCAATTCCCCCCGGGCATCGGGCAGGAGGGGCTGCAGCAGCGGCTCGAGCTGGCTTCGCCGCCAGGTGCCGAAGGCGGTCCAGTCGCCCTCGTCGAGCAGGGCCTCCAGCTTCCTCCGCGAGGCCAGTACGCCGTCGGGGAGGCCCAGCGCGACACTGGCCGAGGCCACGGCGTCCTGCAGCCGGCGCAGGGCGCGCTTGTCCCGCTCCTCGCTGCGGATGGCAGGTGCCTCGACCTCGTCCGCGAGCGGGGTCGCCAGCGCCTGCCACAGCTCGGCGGCCAGCTTGCGCGGGGCCTTGGGATGGCGCTCCAGCACCGCCTTCAGTGCATCGATGTCGGCTGGCGGATTGCGCGCGATGGTGGCGGCGAGTTCGTTGTCCAGCACCCAGCTGCGTGGCCGGTCGTGCTCGCGCGCCCAGGCGTCGCGCCAGCGCAGCAGCCGCAGCAGTCGCAGCTGGCCGTCACGGTCGAAGTACTGCGCGGCGCGGATCGGCAGGTGCGGCCAGCGCTCCAGGCCGGTGTCGCGCGCGGTGGCGAGCATGCGTGCGCAGTCCTCGCGCAGCCAGTCCATGCGGCCCAGCGCCTCCAGCTTCCCGGTGAGCGCGTCATGCAGTCCGAACAGATGGCGTACGTCATCGGCGGCGTAGGCCAGCTGGGCGTCCGACAGCGGCCGCCGCGACCAGTCGGAGCGCGTCTCGCCCTTGCCCAGCGCCACTCCGGCGATATCGGCGACCAGGCGCTGGTAACCGGCGCCGACGGCATGGCCGGCGATCGCCGCCGCGACCTGGGTGTCGAACAGCGGGTCGGGCACCGTTCCGCAGGCGTGCTGGAGCGCGATCAGGTCCTCGCTGGCGCTGTGCATCACCTTGGTGATGGCGGGGTTGGCCAGGATCCCGGCAAGCGCCGCGGTCATGCCCGCGGCCTGCGTGTCCACCAGCAGGATCTCGTCGCGTACCGCGATCTGGACCAGGGCCAGGTGCGGCCACCACGTGCGTTCGCGGATGAACTCCGTGTCCAGGCCGATGCGGGAGGGCGGGGTGTCGAAGCGTGCGAGGAGGGCGGCGGGCTCGGCCACCCAGGCGAAGTCGGGTTCCATCGGCACCAGCGTACGGACGCCGCAGGGCGGCGGCAATCGCGTCGGTCCTGCCGCGGCAGCGGGTGGCCGAGGCTGCGCCCGCGTGGCCGGTGCCGTAATCTGCCGCCGTGATCGACCGCACGCTCCCGAATCCCGTTCCCGCTCGGCGCCGTCGCGCCGGGTTCCGCCCAGCCTGCGTGGCGCTCGCGCTCGCGCTGTCCCTGGCCGCGGGCTGCAATCGCGACGCGCCCGCGGACGCCGCCGGGCCCGGAGTCGCTGCGGAGCCGACGCCGGCGGACGGCAACGTCACCATCAGCGGCGACGACCGCCTGGCGCGCAGCCTGACCTGGCGTTCGCCGGAGGTCGCGCTGGAGGATGACGAGGCCGCGCTGGAAGACGCCCTGGAGCGTGCCGGCGCCGCCCTCGAGGCCGGCGACCTCGACGCCGGTGCGGACTCGGCCATCCCGCTCTACCAGGCGGTGCTCGGCCACGATCCCGACGACACCGCCGCGCGCCAGGGGCTGGATCGTGCGTTTGGGGCGCTGCTCGCGCAGGGCCGGGCGGCACTCGCCCTGGCCGGCGACGACGATGCCGCCCTCCAGCGCGCGCGCGAGGTGGCGGCGGTCGCGCGCAGCCTGCGCCAGGGCGACGCGCAGGTTGGCGAATACCTGGCCGCCGTGGACCGGGCCGAAGAGATGCACGACATCAACCGCGCCGCACTGGCCGAACTGCGCGAAGGCCGCCTGGGCGAGGCTGGGGGCGGCGCGCTGGCAAAGGTGCGCCAGGCACTGGCGATCGACGAAGGCCAGCCGCGCGCGCTGCAGACCCTGGCCGCCGTTGAAAGCGCGATGATCCGCCGCGCCGAGGATGCGGCCTCCGAAGGCGATTTCGACGCCGCGGCGGTCTGGCTTGGCCATGCCGGGCGCGTGCGCGAGGACGTGGACACGGTGGCCGACGCGCGCCTGCGCGTGGATACCGAGCGCCGACGCTGGATACAGCGGCTGCGGGACGAGGGCGTGTCGGCCCTGTCCGCCGCCGACAGCGACGGCATCGAGCGTGCGCGCACCCTGCTGGCACGGATGCTGGCCCTGGCCGAGCCGGGCAATCCCGCGGTCGTGGAGCTGCGCGAACGCATCGACCTCGCCGTGCACTACGGGCACTTCCGCCCGGGCCAGCGTTTCACCGATGCCGTCGGCGGCGGTCGCGGCCCGCAGATGGTCGTGGTGCCCCACGGTGGCTTCAGCATGGGCGCGTCCGACGACGATCGCGACGCCGACGACAACGAACGCCCACGCCGCAACCTGCGCTTCGACCGTGGCTTCGCGCTGTCGCTGCACGAAGTCACGGTCGGCCAGTTCCGCCGTTTCGTCGAGGCCACCGGCTACCGCACGCGCGCCGAGCGCCGGGGTTTCTCGATGGCCTACGACGAGCGCAGCGGGAACTTCGTCCGCCGCAGCGGCGTCGACTGGCGCTCTGACTTCGCCGGGGCGCCGGCGGCCGCGAACCTGCCGGTGGTGCACGTCGGCGCGCGCGACGCGCAGGCCTATGCCGACTGGCTGGCCGAGGTCAGCGGCCAGCGTTACCGCCTGCCGAGCGAGGCGGAATTCGAGTACGCCCTGCGCGCCGGGGGCAACAGCCGCTATCCCTGGGGCGAGGGTGCGCCACCCGCGCAAGCCGGCAACCTGACCGGCGCCAGGGACCGCTCACCCGGCGGCCGGGGCTGGAGCAACGCCTTCGCCGGCTACGGCGATGGCCACTGGGGCCCCGCGCCGGTGGCGAGCTTCACGGCCAATGCATTCGGCCTGCACGATCTTGAGGGCAACGTCAGTGAATGGGTGGCCGACTGCTGGCATGACAGCTACCGGCGCGCCCCCGCGTCGGGTACGGCCTGGGTGAACCCGGGCTGCCGGATGCAGGTGGTGCGCGGCGGTGCCTGGGCCAGCTCGCCGCTGCAGACGCGCAGTTCCTGGCGCGCGCCGTCACCCGTGGACAATACCAACGCCCGCGTCGGCTTCCGGGTCGCGCGCGACATCTGAACAGCACAGCAGGGCAGGAGCGTACATGCGTCAGGACCCGTTCGGCCGACAGCGGCAGCAGCAGGGCAGGCCGCGCCGCGGCTTCAACCCGAGGATCCTGGTGCTGGTCGCCTTCCTGGCCTACGGCGCCTACTACTGGTTCTCCAACCAGACGGTGGACCCGGTCACCGGCGAGACCGTGCTGATCGACCGCTCGCTGTCGGTCGAGGACGAGAAGGCGCTGGGGCTGCAGGCCTACGAGGAAATCCTCTCCACGGAACGCCCGGTGGATCCGGATACGCCGATCGCGCGAGAGGTGCGCGCGATCGCACGCCGGCTGATCGAACGCGTGCCCGACATCGAGGCCGCGCTCGCGGCGGAGAACGGACAGCAGCCCACCGGCTTCTCCTCGAGCTTCGACTGGGACGTCAATGTCATCGAGTCGGACCAGGCCAATGCCTTCTGCCTGCCGGGCGGGAAGATGGCGGTCTATACCGGGCTGGTGCCGGTGGCGCAGAACGAGGACGCCATGGCCGTGGTGATGGGCCACGAGATCGCGCACGCGATGCTGCGGCACGGTGCACAGCGCATGGCCCAGCAGAAGCTGTCGCAGATGGGGCAGATGGCCGGCGCGATGAGCGGGATGGATCCGCAGCAGCAACAGATGGTCATGGCCGCGATGGGCTATGGCTACCTCCTGCCGTATGCGCGCAAGCACGAGACGGAGGCCGATTACGTGGGCCTGATGCTGGCCGCCGCCGCCTGCTACGACCCGCGCGAAGCGGTGCCGCTGTGGGAGCGCATGAACGAGGCCAGCGGGGGCCAGGCGCCGCCGGAGTTCCAGTCCACGCATCCGAACCCGGGCACGCGTATCCAGAACCTGCAGTCGCTGATGCCGCGGGCGCTGGAGTTCTACGAGCAGTATTGCGGCGCGCCGGGCTGACCGGTGCGCGTCGGGGCACGGTCAAGGCACCGGCGCAGGGCCCCGCCGCCGGCCTCAGGGCTTGCGCTTGTTACCCGTGGCGTCGCCCGGCGGGTCGACCGGCCGGGCCCCCGGGGTGAGGGTGCGCTGGAACTCCTCCCACATCGCCAGGTTGCGCTCGGTCAGCTGGCTCATCATCGACCAGGGCGTCTGGCCGAGCATGCTGCCCATCTGCTGGCGGAACTGCTGCTGCTGGTCGAGGAAGGTCTTCATCGAGCGCTCCAGGTAGGTGCCCATGAAGCCCTGCAGCGAGTCGCCGTAGAACCGGATGATCTGGCTCAGCAGCTCGGTCGACAGGATCGGCTGCCCGTCCTGCTCCTGCTCGGTGATGATCTGCAGCAGCACCTGGCGGGTGAGGTCTTCGCCGCTCTTGGCGTCGCGCACCTCGAAGTCCTCGCCATCGACGATCAGCTGGCGCACGTCCTCGATCGTGATGTAGCTCGAGATCGCGGTGTCGTACAGGCGGCGGTTCGGATACTTCTTGATGACGCGCGTGGCCATGCTGCGGTGCCCGGTGTTCTCTCCAAGCCCAGCATGACGCAGCGCAACACCCCTTGCAACCGGCGGCAAGGGGCCGTCAGTCGGCTATCCGCGCGGCTACCAGCCCATGTACTGGCCGCCGTTTGCCGCCAGGTTGGCGCCGGTGATCCAGGCGGCCTCCTCGGCCACGAAGAAGGACACCGCATAGGCGATCTCGTCCGGCGTACCCAGGCGCCCGGTCGGGATCTGGGCGACGATCTTCTCGCGCACCGCCTCGGGCACCGCCATCACCATGTCGGTGCCGATATAGCCGGGCGAGACCGTGTTGACGGTGATGCCGAGCTTCGCGTTTTCCTGCGCCAGCGAGATGGTGAAGCCATGCATGCCTGCCTTGGCGGCGGCGTAGTTGGCCTGGCCGTACTGCCCCTTCTGGCCGTTGATCGAGCTGATCTGCACGATGCGGCCCCACTTGCGCCCGCGCATGCCCTCGATCACCGGGCGGGTGACGTTGTAGCAGGCGTTGAGGTTGGTGGTGATGACGTCGGTCCACTGCGCGGGCGTCATCTTGTGGAAGGTGGAGTCGCGGGTGATGCCGGCGTTGTTGACCAGGATCTCGACCGGGCCCAGGGCTTCTTCGACCCTGCGCACCATCGCTTCGGCCTCTTCGGCCGAGGAGACGTCGCCCTGTACCAGGGTGAAGTCGTGGCCTTCGGCGCGCATCGCCTGTTCCCAGGCCCGCGCCTTCTCCTCGTTGCGGTAGTTGGTCGCGACCTTGTGGCCGGCCCTGGCCAGCCGCTTGCAGATGGCGGTGCCGATGCCGCCGGTGCCACCAGTGACCAATGCAACACGTGACGTCATGTCTCGCTCCCCGATCCCGGACGCGGCATGCGTCCGCTGCGCATCCGATTCTATGGGGCCTGCATGACCGCGGCATTGTGCACTGCAGTGGCCTGCAGGGGGCCGCGCGGGACGCGCGTGCGGTCGAACGCCGGGACGGCAGCGGCGAGGGTGGCCCGCAGCGATGCCCTTGCCGGAAGCCGGCGCGGATCCTGGCCAAGCGCGATCCATGCGGCGCGTAGGGCGGGCAGGGGATCGCGCGCGTCGACCGGCAGCGATCCCGCGGACTTCGACAGCTTCCGCCCGTCGCCGTCGACCACCAGCGGAAGGTGCAGGTAGTGGAGCGGCGGGGCACCGAGCGCGCGTTGCAGGAGCAACTGCCGTGGCGTGGAGTCGAGCAGGTCGGCGCCCCGCACCACGTCGGTGATGCCCTGCGCTGCATCGTCCACGACCACCGCGAGCTGATAGGCCCACCAGCCGTCCGCGCGACGCAGCACGAAGTCGCCGACCTCGCGGCCGACGTCCTGCGCCACATGGCCGTGCACGGCGTCGTCGAATGCGGCGTGGCTTCCCTCCGGCACGCGCAGCCGCAGGGCGGGATCGATCCGCCGGGCCCCCGGACGGCAGGCGCGATGCACGCCACCCGTGGCGGCGACATCGGCGCGGCTGCAGTGGCACTCGAAGGCCAGGCCGGCGTCGAGGAGTCGCCGCAGCGCCTGCGCATACAGGTCGCCGCGCTGCGACTGCCATGCGATCGGCCCATCGTGGTCCAGGCCGAAGGCGGCGAGCGTGCGCAGCTGGTCGCCGGCGGCACCGGGGACCGTGCGGCCACCGTCGACGTCCTCGATCCGGATCCACCATTCCGCGCCAGTGCTGCGTGCCGCCAGCCAGCTGCCGAAGGCGGCGAGCAGCGAGCCGAAATGCAGCGGCCCGGTGGGCGAGGGCGCGAAGCGGCCGCGGCCGGGCGCGGGACCGGAGGCGGAGTCGGGGGGCGGGGCAGCCGCGGGATCGGGAACCATCATCGTGTCATCTTGAATTCAACACCGTGCGCACACACTTCATGGACTCAACGAAACCCCCGGGAACGTCGCCGCCATGCTCAAGCGCATCACCCTTTTCCTTGCCACCAACCTGGCGGTGCTGGCCCTGCTCAGCATCATCATGTCGGTGTTCGGCATCAACCCGCAGTCGATGGGCGGGCTGCTGCTCATGGCCGCGCTGTTCGGCTTCGGCGGCTCGATGATCTCGCTGCTGTCGTCGAAGTGGGTGGCCAAGCGCGCCGCGGGCCTGCATGTGATCGAGCGGCCGAACAGCGAGGTCGAGCGCTGGCTGGTGGACACCGTGGCGCGCCAGGCGCAGGCCGCCGGCATCGGCATGCCCGAGGTGGCGATCTACGATGCCCCGGAAATCAACGCCTTCGCCACCGGCGCCAGCCGCAACAACGCGCTGGTGGCGGTGTCCACGGGCCTGCTGCGCTCGATGGACAAGGACGAGGCCGAGGCCGTGCTCGCACACGAGGTCAGCCACGTGGCCAATGGCGACATGGTGACCATGGCGCTGCTGCAGGGCGTGCTCAACACCTTCGTGATCGTGCTGGCGCGCGTGGTCGGCCGCGCGGTCGACGGCTACCTCAATGGCGGCCGCGACAACGGCGGTGGCGGCCTGGCGTACTTCGGCATCGTGTTCGTGCTCGACATGGTGTTCGGCCTGTTCGCCAGCATGATCGCGATGTGGTTCTCGCGCCATCGCGAGTTCCGTGCCGATGCCGGCGGTGCCGCGCTTGCCGGCCGCGCGAAGATGATCGCCGCGCTGCGCCGGCTGTCGCTCAACCAGGGTGCGAACACCCTGCCCAAGCAGGTGGCGGCCTTCGGCATCAGTGGTGGGATGGCCCATGGCCTGCGTCGCCTCCTGCTCAGCCATCCGCCGCTGGAAGA
>DATBUS010000128.1:0-2708 GCA_036515815.1 Luteimonas sp. | reverse complement strand
ACTGGGACACTTCGGCGGTCTTCGCGTTGAAGTAATCCCGCTGGAGGCGCTGGGTCATGTGATCTGTTCCTTTGGATGCTTAACATCGAAGTCGCCGGGGAAAATCTCCGGGTCATCGCAAGTCTGGGCAGCCGGGAACAGAGCCCCGTGGGCGTTTTTCCGATTTGTCAGGGGCCCGCGGGCACGCCGAGGTCATCGCGCCGGTTGCAGACGTAGCGCGTGGTGAACGGCGGGATATTCGTCGTCGTTTCGGTGTTCACCACCTCGAACGCGATCATCGGCGGCGGGCTCCCATCGCCAAGGATCAGGTAGAACACGTCGTGCTTGCGCACGTCGAAGTGCTCGGCATGGCCGCTGGGCTCTTCGGGCTCGATCAGGAACCGGAACTCGGCTTCCGCGCCATAGGCCGCGTCTCGCGCGCCCATGATCGGCGACGGCGCAAAGCTCTCCGCCGGCAACGCGAACCCGTTGCCGAGGAATTCGTGACGCACGCGCTCTTCATCCTCGGCGTCAAGCACGCCCATGCCGCCCATGGCCGGCCGGCCACCGATCGCGTGCGGGTCTGGGCGCTCCACCACCTCGCGGAACACCTTGCAGTTGAAGGTGTTGGGGTGATTCAGCACCACGTTGCGGGTCAGCGCATTGATGGCGCGCGGGGCGGAATTGAGCATGGGTTACCTCTTTGCGAGTAGCTTCACCACTTCAGCCTCGGACATGCCGAACTGGTTGGCGAAGTTCAGGATTGCGTCTTTCTGGCCGCCGGTGAGGCGGCGCGTGGCGGGCGCCACCTTCTTGGCCGGCCGCTCCGTGCCGGCGCGCGTCGCCGCAGCCACTGCCGATCGCCGGGAGCGAGCGGCGCGCGCTTCGGCAGCTCGCTGCTCGCTGGTCTTGATCGGCGCCGGCTTGCCGCGCTTCCGGGCGGCCATGGCCTCGGCCTCCTGCTGCGTGACCTGCGTCGCGCGCATGGACTGCACCACGCGGGACAGGTGTCTTTCGAGGAATCCGAGCACGATCGTGGAGCTGTCCAGCTCGGCCATCACGCGCAGGACGTGCTTGCACGCGACGCCCTGCAGGTTGGGGTTGCGGATTTTCGGATAGCCCGTCTCGTCGCGGCCGGCGTTGAACCCGCCGATCGTCGCGACGTAGCGCAGGAAGTAGCGGTGGCGTTCGCAGTCGCAGTCGAAGGCGAGCCGCTCCTTGCGCATCCAGTTGGCGGCGCGGCGCGCACCGGACTTGTCGGGCCCGGCGGCCACCACCTGCTGCTGCGCCTCGCGGAAGCCCATGAAGCGGATCAGCACGAGGTGGTGCGGACGCCGGGAATTGCGGCCGGAGGACGTGCGGAAGCGCACCATGTCGCCAAGCGCCGACACCGGCAGCGCGGTCTTGATTTCCCCGCGCGCCTTGTCGATGTCGCTGCGCGCGCCACCGGGCTGCGGCGTCTTGTAGGCCAGCGCGCCGGCGTTGGCCAAGTCGATGACCTGCCGCGCGGTGATGCCGCCGTAGCCCTTGAAGTTGCGCCGGGCGGTGTTCATGTTCCGGCGGAACGTGGCCAAGTCGTCGGCCGTGAGCGGCCGCATCTTGCCGCCCAGCGTGGTGGTCAGCACCTTCGCTGAGTCCCAGTCTCCGCCGGCGACGGCGCGCTCGGTCAGGATGCCGTGGGCGCGATCGCGCTCCGCGGCCTCGGTCTTCGCCGCGCGCGTGGCGGCGCCGATATGCCCGCGCAGGCCGGCGACCGGAGACTTGGAGGGGAGCTTCGCCATCTGGCCAAGGTAAACGGCGCCCGACCGGCGCCCGGGGCGGACTTTCCCTCTGGGGATTGTCCGTGTTCTACAATCCGCGCCACGCGGCCCAGCTCGGGCGCATAACAGGAACAGGGGACAGGGATGAAAACGGGACTGATCTGGGCCGTCGCCGGCGCTGCGCTGCTCATTGGCTGCGGCGCCGCGAAGCTGCCGGAAGCCGAAGCCGCGACGGCCGATCCGGGCCCCGGCATGCTGGACGTGCTCGGCGACAAGCCGGGCCCGATCGAGATTGCCCCGGGCATCACGCCGCTGCCGGCCGACTATGAACCCGTGGTCGCGATGCCGGATGACTACGCGCCATCGACCGAAGAGGACTACGCGAACGCCGCGGCGTCCATGGCGGCGATCGAGGCCGCCGCGGACGCTGCCGCGGATGTCGTCGCATCGGAGCCGCGGGTGCGCCTGCGCCTACAGGAGCGCATGGGACCGGCCTACTCGGTCATCACCTATCTGGTGGTGCAGTCCACGGATGACCGCGTGGCGATCACCTCGGTGGACGCGAACCGCGGGAACTGCGCCCTGCTCACCGCCGCCGGCGCCGCGCCGAAGTACCCCGTGACGCTCGGCTTTGGCGGCGAGCTGTGGCTGCAGCCGGTGATGTGCGGCGAGCTGCTGGAAGCGAAGGTTCACACCAGCGCAGGCGCCTTCGACTTCACTATCGCCGCGTACTGAGCGCGGCGCCCGCGTCACGCGCGGGCTGCGTATCCGCCGGTGGCGATGTGCGCGATACCGCGATCGCGCACGTCCTGCCCCGCGTCGGCCTGCTCCATCTGCACGACGACGGGCTTCGCTTCCGGCGCGCTGTTGAGCGGCACCTGCATCACCGGGGCGTCCGGGATGCGCGGCACGGTGACCGGCGGCGGTGGCGCGGGGACCGACGTGCTGGCCGACACCGGCGCGGCGGGC
>DATBUS010000127.1:0-11832 GCA_036515815.1 Luteimonas sp. | reverse complement strand
GTCGATGCGGAACAGTGGCGGCATGGCCACGAACACGTGGCCGGCATCGACCAGCGCAGGGAAGTGCCTGAGGAACAGCGCGGTCAGCAGTGTTGCGATGTGCAGGCCGTCGGAGTCCGCGTCGGCCAGGATGATGACCTTGCCGTAGCGCAGGCCGCTGATGTCGTCCTTGCCCGGGTCGCAGCCGATCGCGATCGCCAGGTTGTGCACTTCTTCCGAGGCCAGCACGCTGTTGGAGGAAACCTCCCAGGTGTTCAGGATCTTGCCGCGCAACGGCATGATGGCCTGGAAATCCTTGTCGCGGGCCTGCTTGGCGCTGCCGCCTGCCGAATCACCTTCCACCAGGAACAGCTCGGTGCGCGACAGGTCCTGGCTGATGCAGTCGGCGAGCTTGCCGGGCAGGGCAGGGCCCTGGGTCACCTTCTTGCGGACGATCTGCTTCTCGGTCTTGAGCCGCGCGCTGGCGCGGTCGATCGCGAGCTGGGCGATCTTCTCGCCAAGATCGACGTGGCTGTTGAGCCACAGGGTGAAGGCATCCTCGGCCGCGCCCTCGATGAAGCCCGCGGCCTGGCGCGAACTCAGCCGCTCCTTGGTCTGGCCGCTGAACTGCGGGTCGCTCATCTTGAGGCTGAGCACGAAGGCCACGCGGTCCCAGACATCTTCCGGCGCCAGCTTGACGCCGCGCGGCAGCAGGTTGCGGAACTCGCAGAACTTGCGCAGCGCGTCGGTGAAGCCCGAACGCAGGCCGTTGACGTGGGTACCGTGCTGGGCGGTGGGGATCAGGTTGACGTAGCTTTCCTGCACCAGCTCGCCTTCCGGGATCCAGGCCGCGGCCCAGTCCACCATCTCGGTGTCCTTCCTGAGGCTGCCGAGGAACAGTTCGGGCGGCAGCGGCTCGCGGCCGGCCAGCTCGCCGGCGAGGTAGTCGCGGAGCCCATCGGCGTAATGCCACTCGTCGCGCTCGCCGCTGGCCTCGTCGACCAGGGTGACGGTCAGCCCGGGCGCCAGGACCGCCTTGGCGCGCAGCAGGTGGCGCAGTGCGCGCAGGTTGAACTTCGGGGTGTCGAAATACTTCGGGTCCGGCCAGAAACGGAGCCGGGTGCCGGTATTGCGCTTGCCGACGGTGCCCACGACCTCGAGTCCGCTGGCCACGTCGCCGTCGCGGAAGCTCATGCGGTATTCGTTGCCTTCGCGCTTGATGAACACCTCGACCAGGGTCGAGAGCGCGTTCACCACGCTCACGCCGACGCCGTGCAGGCCGCCGGAAAAGGCGTAGTTGCGGTTGTTGAACTTGCCGCCCGCATGCAGGCGCGTGAGGATCAGCTCGACGCCCGGGACCTTCTCTTCCGGATGGATGTCCACCGGCATGCCGCGGCCGTCGTCCGAGACCTCGCAACTGCCGTCCCGGTAGAGGGTCACCGAGATCGCCCGGGCGTGGCCGGCCAGCGCCTCGTCCACCGCGTTGTCGATGACTTCCTGCGCGAGGTGGTTCGGCCGCGCGGTATCGGTATACATCCCGGGCCGGCGCTTGACGGGGTCCAGGCCGGAGAGGACTTCGATGTCGGCGGCGTCGTAGCGGGAACTCATCGTGGTTTGGCAGGGTCGGACAGGGGAAGCCGACCAGAATGGCGGCGCGGTGGAGGTGGGTCAAGGCGCGCCAGGATGCGTTTGACCGCGGTCAACGGGCGCCGGGAGGGCCCGCGGCACCATGCCCGCCTTTCGACGGAGCCCGCCATGACCGCCATCGCCGATCCCTATGCCGACCTGCACCAGAGCTATGGCCGCTGCCTGCGCGACCGCGACTTCATCGGCCGCTTCTATGAGGTGTTCCTGGCGAGCAATCCGGATGTGCCACCGATGTTTGCCCATACCGATTTCAGCAAGCAGCGCATGGCCCTGCGCCGCGGCATCACGATGGCGATCTTCCATGCCGGCGGAAGCAGCGTGGTCGATCGCGGGATCCGGGAAATGGGCGCGGTGCATGCGCGCGATGGCCGTTGCCCGGTGCCGCCGGCGCTCTACCGGGACTGGGTGGCAAGCCTGCTGCAGGTGGTGCGCGAGACCGATCCGGAAGCCGACGACGCGTTGATGGCGCGCTGGGAGGAGGCCATGGGCGTCGTGGTGGAGACGTTCAAGGGCCGCGATGCGGGCGGCGAGGACAGCACGGGACCGGCGCAGAGCGGGGCGAGGGGCCTGTTTTCGCGGGTCATGCAGGGTTTGCGTCCGGCATGAGGGCTGGCGCGTGCGCCCCGCAGGGACATAAACGGACGCCCGCGGTGCCGGGCTGTCAAGGTCGCCGCGGTCACGTGCAGCCGGTAGACTATGGCTTTCCTGCGGCAGCATGACCATGACTCCCCTGATCTTCGTCACCGGCGGCGTGGTGTCCTCGCTTGGCAAGGGCATCTCGGCGGCATCGCTGGCGGCCATCCTCGAAGCGCGCGGCCTGCGCGTGACGATGATGAAGCTCGACCCCTACATCAACGTCGACCCGGGCACGATGAGCCCGTTCCAGCACGGCGAGGTCTACGTCACCGACGACGGGGCCGAGACCGACCTCGACCTCGGCCACTACGAGCGCTACGTCAACGTGCGCCTGTCGGGGAAGAATTCCATCACCACTGGCAAGATCTACGAGAGCGTGATCCGCAAGGAGCGCCGCGGCGACTACCTGGGCGCGACCGTACAGGTCATCCCGCACATCACCGACGAGATCAAGCGCTGCATCGACGTGGCCACGCACGGCTTCGACGTCGGCCTGGTCGAGATCGGCGGTACCGTGGGCGACATCGAGTCGCTGCCGTTCCTCGAGGCGATCCGCCAGATCCGCACCGAGCGCGGCCCGGACAAGGCGATCTTCATGCATCTCACGCTGGTGCCCTATATCGCGGCTGCCGGCGAGCTGAAGACCAAGCCCACCCAGCACTCGGTGAAGGAACTGCGCTCGATCGGCATCCAGCCCGACGTGCTGCTGTGCCGCAGCGAACAGCCGCTGCCCGACAGCGAGCGCCGCAAGATCGCCCTGTTCACCAACGTGTCCGAGAAGGCGGTGATCTCGGTGGTGGACCTGGACAACATCTACAAGATCCCGGCCTGGCAGCAGAGCCAGGGCCTGGACGCCTTCGTGGTCGAGCGCCTGCGCCTGGCCGACAAGGCCAAGCCGGCGGCCGACCTGTCCGAATGGCAGGCGGTGGTCGAAGCCACCGAGCATCCGATCGGCGAGGTGAACATCGCCGTGGTCGGCAAGTACGTCGACCACAAGGACGCCTACAAGTCGGTGGCCGAGGCCCTGCGCCACGGCGGCATCCGCCAGCGCACGCGCGTCAACCTGCGCTGGGTCGAGTCGCAGGACATCGAGCGCGACGGCGCCGCGGCCACGCTCGCGGGCGTGGACGGCGTGCTGGTCCCGGGCGGCTTCGGTGACCGCGGCTTCGAGGGCAAGGTGCTGACCTCGAAGTACGCGCGCGAGACCGGCCTGCCGTACTTCGGCATCTGCTACGGCATGCAGGCCGCGGTGGTGGACGTGGCCCGCCACCTCGCGGGCCTCGAAGGTGCCAACAGCACCGAGAACGACCGCCAGACGCCGCACCCGGTGATCGGCCTGATCACCGAGTGGCGCACGCGCACCGGCGAGGTCGAGCGCCGCGGCGAGGACAGCGACCTGGGCGGCACCATGCGCCTGGGCCTGCAGGAGCAGCGCCTGAAGCCCGGCACGCGCACGCGCGCGCTGTATGGCCAGGACGTCGTGGCCGAACGCCATCGCCACCGCTACGAGTTCAACAACCGCTATCGCACGCAGCTTGAAGACGCGGGCCTGGTGATCAGCGCGAAGTCGATGGACGACCTGCTGGTGGAAATGGTCGAGCTGGCCGACCATCCGTGGTTCATCGCCTGCCAGGCGCATCCGGAATTCCTCTCCACCCCACGCACCGGCCACCCACTCTTCATCGGCTTCGTCCGCGCCGCGCGCGAGCGCAGGGCCGGCGGCAAGCTGCTGAAGGAGGCGAGTGCGTGAAAAGCAAAAAGGCTTTCCTATGAACCTGTGTGGATTTGAAGTCGGGCTCGACCAGCCGTTTTTCCTGATTGCCGGGCCGTGCGTGATCGAGAGCGAGCAGTTGCAGCTCGATGTCGCCGGGCAGCTGAAGGAGATCACCTCGGCGCTGGGCATCAATTTCATCTTCAAGTCGAGCTTCGACAAGGCCAACCGCACCTCCGGCACGGCCTTCCGCGGCCCGGGCATGGAGGAAGGCCTGCGCGTGCTGGCCGAGGTGAAGCGGCAGATCGGCGTGCCGGTGCTGACCGACGTGCACGAATACACGCCGATGGACGAGGTCGCGAGTGTCGTCGACGTGCTGCAGACCCCGGCCTTCCTCGTGCGCCAGACGGACTTTATCCGCAAGGTCTGCGCCGCCGGCAAGCCGGTCAACATCAAGAAGGGCCAGTTCCTGTCGCCCTGGGACATGTTGCCGGTGGTCGAGAAGGCGAAGTCCACCGGCAACCAGCAGATCATGGTGTGCGAGCGCGGTGCGAGCTTCGGCTACAACAACCTCGTCAGCGACATGCGCTCGCTGGCGGTGATGCGCGACACCGGCTGCCCGGTGGTGTTCGACGCCACCCATTCCGTGCAGCTGCCCGGCGGGCAGGGCACCTCCAGCGGCGGCCAGCGCGAATTCGTGCCGGTGCTGGCGCGCGCGGCCATCGCCGTCGGCGTGGCCGGTGTCTTCATGGAAACCCACCCGGACCCCGCCAAGGCGCTGAGCGACGGCCCCAACGCCTGGCCGCTGCCGCGCATGCGCGCGCTGCTCGAAACCATGCTCGAGCTCGACGCCGTCACCAAGCGTGCCGGTTTCGCCGAGAGCGACCTTTAAAGAGCCTTTGCCACGGATTACACGGATTACACGGATGTACACGGATCCACACGGATAAAGCACAGCCTTCCCCTGCAGGAGCGGCTACAGCCGCGATCGGCAGGTCCGCAGCCAAGAGGTCCAATCGCAGCTGTAGCTGCTCCTACAGAAGCGTGAACCCGAATCGCCTGCTTTATCCGTGTAGATCCGCGTAAATCCGTGGCAAAAGAAGCTGTTCCCTGCAGTCCCACCCACGAAGCGACAAAGCGAGACCATGACCAATATCGCCAGGATCCATGCCCGTGAAATCCTCGACAGCCGTGGCAATCCCACGCTCGAAGCCGAGGTGACCCTCGCCGATGGCGCCTTTGGCCGTGCCATGGTGCCGTCCGGTGCGTCCACCGGAACCCGCGAAGCCGTGGAGCTGCGCGATGGCGACCGCACGCGTTACCTCGGCAAGGGCGTGACCCGGGCCGTGGCCAACGTCAACGGCGCGATCGCCGAGGCGCTTCAGGGCTTCGATGCCGCCGACCAGGCCGGGCTCGACAAGCGCCTGATCGACCTCGATGGCACAGACAACAAGGGCCGGCTGGGCGCGAACGCGCTGCTGGGCGTTTCCATGGCTGCGGCGCATGCGGTCGCGGCCTCGCGCCGGATCCCGCTGTGGCAGCTGCTCGCGGGTGACCGCGCGCCGGTGCTGCCGGTGCCGATGATGAACATCATCAACGGCGGTGCCCACGCCGACAACAACGTCGACCTGCAGGAATTCATGATCCTGCCGGTGGGCTTCGATTCCTTCTCCGAGAGCCTGCGCGCGGGCACCGAGATCTTCCATGCGCTGAAGTCGGTGCTGAAGGGCCACGGCCTCTCGACGGCGGTCGGCGACGAGGGCGGCTTCGCGCCGGACCTGCGCAGCAACGTCGAAGCGCTCGACACCATCCTCGAGGCCATCGGCAAGGCCGGCTACCGCGCCGGCGACGACGTGCTGCTGGGCCTGGACGTGGCCTCCAGCGAGTTCCACGACAACGGCAAGTACCACCTCGTCGGCGAAGGCAAGCGCCTGACCTCCGACCAGTTCACCGACTTCCTCGCCTCCTGGTGCGACCAGTACCCGATCGTGACCATCGAGGACGGCATGGCCGAGGCCGACTGGGACGGCTGGAAGCTGCTCACGCAGCGCCTGGGCGATCGGGTGCAGCTGGTGGGCGACGACCTGTTCGTGACCAACCCGTCGATCTTCCGCCAGGGCATCGACAGCGGCACAGCCAACGCCATCCTCATCAAGGTCAACCAGATCGGCACGCTGACCGAGACGCTGGAGGCCATCGCGATGGCCGACACCGCCGGCTATGCGGCGGTGGTCTCGCACCGTTCCGGCGAAACCGAGGACACCACGATCGCCGACATCGCGGTCGCCACCACGGCCACCCAGATCAAGACCGGCTCGTTGTGCCGTAGCGACCGCGTGGCGAAGTACAACCAGCTGCTGCGCATCGAGGAGTCGCTGGGCGCGAAGGCGCGCTTTGCCGGCCGCGACGCGTTCGTTTCGCTGAAGCGCTGACGCCGGGCCCATGCGCGCGCTGCGGATCGTGCTGGTCGTGCTGGTCGCGCTGCTGGCGTGGCTGCAGTACCGGCTGTGGTTCGGCAGTGGCGGCAACCAGGAGGTTGCCGCGCTGCAGGCCCAGGTCGAGCAGCAGGCGCGGCAGAACGAAGGCCTGCGCGAGCGCAATGCCGCCCTGGCCGCCGAGGTCGCCGATCTCAAGTCCGGCGAGGCGGCGATCGAAGAACGCGCGCGCGCCGAGCTGGGCATGATCCGGCCGGGCGAGACCTTCTACCGGGTGGTCGAGCGCGCGCCCGGTACGGCGCCGGCCGTGCCGGCGCCCCCGGCGGATGACGATGGGGAAACGCAACGATGATCTGGGCCGTGGTTCCGGCCGCAGGGCGCGGCACGCGCTTCGGCGGCGAGGTCCCGAAGCAGTACCTGCAGGTGGCTGGCGAGCCGTTGATCGCCCACAGCCTGCGCGCCCTGTTCGCGCATCCG
Organism: Luteimonas sp.; assembly: GCA_036515815.1. Taxonomy (GTDB): domain Bacteria; phylum Pseudomonadota; class Gammaproteobacteria; order Xanthomonadales; family Xanthomonadaceae; genus Luteimonas. Next base: position 4,947 of record DATBUS010000127.1, on the reverse strand, counting down.
TCCGTGCAGGGCGTGGTGGTGGCGCTGGCCGAGGGCGATGAGCGCTGGCAGGGCTATCGCGACGGCAGCGGCCGTCCGGTGATCGCCTGCGCGGGCGGTGAAAGCCGTGCCGCATCCGTGCTCGCGGGCCTCGCCGCCCTGCCGGACGAGGTACGCGCCGACGCCTTCGTGCTGGTGCACGACGCCGCGCGGCCCAACCTGCGCCTGGCCGATCTTTCCGCACTGCTCGAGCGTGGCCGGGAGGATCCGGTGGGCGCGATCCTTGCCACGCCGGTGCGCGAGACCCTCAAGCGCGCGGGTGACGATGGCGGCATCGACGCCACCGAGCCACGCGAGCGCCTGTGGCGCGCGCAGACCCCGCAGCTGTTCCGGCGCATGCAACTGCGGCGCGCGCTCGAGGCGGCTGCCGCCGACGGCGTGGAAGCCACCGACGAGGCCATGGCGATGGAACGCCAAGGCCTGCGCCCGCTGCTGGTGGAGGGCTCGGCGGACAACATCAAGGTGACCACGCCAGCCGACCTCGCCTATTTCGAATTCCTGCTGGAAAGGAGCATGCGTTGACCATCCGCATCGGCCACGGCTACGACGTCCACGCCTTCGGCGAAGGCGACCACGTGATGCTCGGCGGCGTGCGCGTGCCGCACAGCCGCGGCCTGGTCGCGCACAGCGATGGCGACGTGATCCTGCATGCACTGTGCGACGCGATCCTGGGCGCACTGGCACTGGGCGACATCGGCGTGCACTTCCCCCCGTCCGACCCACGCTGGAAGGGCGCCGACAGCCGCGCCCTCCTGCGCCACTGCGTGGCACTCGCCGCCGAGCGCGGCTGGAAGGCCGGCAACGTGGATGCCACCGTGATCTGCGAACGTCCGAAGGTCGGCCCGCACGCGCAGGCGATGCGCGGGGCGATCGCGGCCGACCTGGGCGTCGGGTCCGATGCCGTCAGCGTGAAGGCGACCACCAGCGAGCGCCTGGGCTTCATTGGACGCGAGGAAGGCATCGCCGCGCAGGCCGTCTGCCTGCTCGTGCGCGCGTGAGCGATGCCCTTCCGCGCGCCCACGGCGCGCCGGTGCTCGCCGCGCGCATCCGGGTCGCACCCGAGGATTTCGACGTCACCGAGCTGGACGGCTTCGAGGCCAGCGGCGCCGGGGAACACCTGCTGCTGACGGTCGAGAAGCGCGGCATGAACACCGCCTACGTGGCGCGGCTGCTTGCGGAATGGGCCGGCGTGGACGAACGCGCGATCGGCCATGCCGGGCTCAAGGACCGCCATGCGGTGACGCGGCAGCGCTTCAGCGTGCAGTTGCCCGGCCGCGAGGCCCCGGACATGGCTGCGCTGGAGCGCGACGACGCTGCCACGGGACAGCGCCTGCGGGTGCTCGCACAGGCCAGGCACGCACGCAAGCTTCCGCGCGGAGCCCTGGCCGGGAACCGCTTCGTGCTGGTGCTGCGCGGGGTGCGCGGCGATCGCGATGCCATCGACGCGCGCCTGCGCACGATGTCGGCACACGGCGTTCCGAACTACTTCGGCGTGCAGCGCTTCGGTCGTGGGGGTGGCAACGTCGACAAGGCCCTGCGCATGTTCGGCGGCCAGCGCGTGCGCCGCGAGGAGCGGACCATGCTGCTGTCGGCGGCGCGCTCGGAGCTCTTCAACCGCGTCCTCGCCCACCGCGTGGCCGTGGGCAGCTGGAACGGGGCACTGGACGGCGAGGCCTGGATCCTCGATGGCACGCGCAGCGTCTTCGGCCCCGAGCCCTTCGACGATGCGCTTGCCGCCCGGCTCCAGGCATTCGATATCCATCCCAGCGCACCACTCTGGGGTCGTGGCGAACTCCGCAGCGTCGGCGAGGCGCGTGCGCTCGAGCTCGAGGTGGTGGCGCGCGGCGACGGAGGCGCACTCTGCCGCGGTCTCGAAGCCGCGGGCCTGAAGCAGGAGCGCCGCGCCACGCGCCTGCTACCGCAGGACCTGGCGTGGCGCTGGGCGGACGAGGACGTCCTGGAACTCGCGTTCTCGCTGCCCCCGGGCAGCTATGCGACCTCCGTCCTTGCCGAACTCGGCCCGGTCGCGGACGCCGCGGAGCCAGCCGTTGCGAATGAGAACAGCTCTTATTAACATTCGCATGCGCTGATGGCACCGGTTTTCCCGGTGTCGGCGTCGCTTCCGCGCCGCGGGAGTTGTTCCGGCCCGGACGACGCGCTGCCTGCGGCGGACGGGCCCTGTCCGGAGCCCCATGTGAAGTCGCGTTCCACGCCCCGCAAGTCGCCGCTCGCCGCCTCCCTCCTGCTTCTTCTTCCGCTCGCAGTCCATGCCCAGGATGCCACGGGCGATGCCCATGACCTGCCGAACGTGGTCGTGCGCAGCGCGGCCGGTTTCGAGCAGGCCATCCAGGACGCGCCGGCCAGCATCTCGGTGGTCAGCCGCGAGGAGCTGGAGAAGCGGGCCTACGTCAACATCACCGATGCGGTCCGCAACATCCCCGGGCTGTACGTGACCGGGGGCGGTGGCGCGCAGGACATCAGCGTGCGCGGCATGGGTTCGGCCTACACGCTTTTCCTCGTCGACGGACGCCCGATCTCGTCGGGCCGGTCGGTGAACACCAACGGTGCCGACGGCGGCAAGCACATCGGCCTGCCGCCGCTGTCGATGATCGAGCGCGTGGAAGTGATCCGCGGACCGATGTCGTCGCTCTACGGCTCGGAGGCCATGGGTGGTGTCATCAATGTCATCACCCGGGCGGCGCCGGCGGAGTGGGGCGGTGCCCTGGGCATGGACTACACGTTGTCGCGCAACGACGTGAGCAACGATGCCTTCAACTCGAACCTCTATGCCGGTGGGCCGCTGGTGGCCGACCTGCTGGGCCTGCAGGTCAATGCCGGCTACCAGACCACGGATGAAAGCGATCACGTGGGGGGCGACGACAGCGCCGAGAGCACGCCGGATTCCCGTCGCCGCCGCGTCGGCGCGAAGCTCACCTGGCAGGCCGGCGAGGACAACCGCTTCGGCCTTGGCTGGGACACCTCGCAGCTCGACTACACCCACACGCCCGGCCGCAGCCTCCCCGAGGACGCCACCGGCACCTACTACCGCTACGACAAGGACGTGTACACGCTGAGCCACGACGGCCGCTACGGCGACCTCACCATCAACTCCTACCTGCAGCACGACGTCTCCGACCGCGTGCAGGAGCAGACGAAGAAGGAGGAGGTCACCACGCTCAACACCCAGGCGACCTACTTCGGCGAGCGCCACGTCTACACCTTTGGTGGCCGCTACAAGCAGGAGGACTTCGTCGACGAGACCAATGGCCTGCTGACCTCCAACATCCCCGGTGCCGTGCGCAGCGTCGACCGCTGGATCGGCGCGGTGTTCGGCGAGGCGGAATGGCGGCTGCACGAGGACTTCGCGCTCACCACCGGCTTGCGCTACGACGACGACGAGCTGTTTGGCGGCCACTTCTCGCCGCGTGTGTACGGCGTCTTCCACGCCACGGAAAACCTTGCGATCAAGGGCGGCGTGTCCACCGGCTACTCGCAGCCGTCGCTGGCGGCGTCCACGGCGGGCTTCGGCCGCGGCACGGGGGGTGGCGGCTCGCCGGCCCCGCATCCGCGTGCGCTGATCATCGGCAATCCCGGGCTCGACCCGGAGCGCAGCGTGAACTACGAACTCGGTTTCGTGTACGAGAACCGGACGGCGGGCGTCAGCGGCAGCCTGATGCTGTTCCACACCGACTACAAGGACAAGATCGCCGAGGACCGCCTGTGCGACAACGGCGGCGACCGCAATGATCCGTCCACCTGGAGCTGCGGCTTCGGTGGCAACAACTATCTCTTCCTCAGCACCCAGCGCAACATCGCCGAAGCGCGCGTGCAGGGCGCCGAGGCCTCCACGGACTGGTGGGTGACCGAGGGCCTGCGCCTGAGCGCGAGCTACACCTTCACCGACTCCGAGCAGCTGACCGGCCGGTTCGCAGGCGAGCCGCTCAACAAGATCCCGCGGCACATGGCGAACCTGGGACTGGACTGGCGGGTCAACGGGCCCCTGAGCCTGTGGGCGCAAGCCAACCATCGCGGCGAGACCAGCGACTTCCTCAGCCGCACCACGATGTCCTCGGGCACGCCCGGCTACACCATCTTCGACATCGGCGCGGTCTACCGCGTCTCGCCGCGGCTCGACCTGAAGCTTGGCCTGTACAACGTCGCCAACCGCGAGATCACCAACGAGGCCTATGGCGTGGTGCTCGACGGGCGCCGGATCAACCTCGGCTTCAACCTGGACTTCTGAGGACACCCGCATGCGATGGACGATGCTGATCGCCGGCGCCCTGCTCGCCTGCGCCCTGCCCGCGGCAGCCACCCCGGTCACGGTCGCGCACCGGCAGGGCACGGTTGAACTCGAGGCCGTGCCCGCGCGCACCGTGGTGTTCGACCTTGCCGTGCTCGACCATCTCGACGCGATGGGCGTGGACGTGGTGGGGGTGCCGGACGCGCGTTTCCCGCCGCACCTGGCGCGCTACGCGGGTCCGGAGTACGCGAAGGTGGGCACCCTGTTCGAGCCCGACCTGGACGCGGTGCGCGCGCTGGACCCGGACCTGGTCATCGTCGGCGGCCGTTCCGCCCGGAAGCTCCCGGCGCTGTCCGCGATCGCGCCGACGGTCGACCTGGGGACCGGCACCGACGGCTTCTTCGCCGGCGTGCTTGACACGATCGGCACGCTTGGGCGGGTGTACGGCACCGGCGCACGCGCACAGGCCCTTGTCGATGGGCTTCGCGCGCAGCGGGCGGCGGTCGCGGAGCTTGCGGAGGGCCAGGACGGCGTGGTGCTGTTCGCCATCGATGGCCGGGTGATGGCGCATGCGCCCGGTGCCCGCTTCGGCATCCTGCACGACGCCCTGGGCCTGGACGCGGTGCTGCCCCGCGAGGCCGCTGCCGGGGGGGCGCGCCCCGAGG